>JAAXJC010000221.1:0-5561 GCA_012270045.1 Luminiphilus sp. | reverse complement strand
AGTCCGCAGTGGAGGCCCTGTATCTGGATCTGCTGACAGCCCTGAACGAGCACTTCGAGCAGTTTCCCTACCTGTTCGGCGATCGCCCCAGTCTGGGCGACTTTGGACTGCTGGGGCCGATGTATGCCCACCTGGGCCGGGATCCCTATCCGGTGGGACTGATGCAGCGTCAGGCCCCGAGCCTGTACCGTTGGGTGGAGCGCATGAACCGTGGCGATCGGGATGCGCCCGAGTTCTTCGGTGCCGGGGACGACTTTTTGCCCGGGGATGCCATACCCCCGACCCTGCTCCGGGTGTTGCAGGTGTTGGCCGAAGACTTTGTCCCCGAGACTGCTGCGGCCGCCGCTACCCTGGAGGCCTGGTTGGCCACAAAAGCGCCGGCGGCGGGGGAGCCCGCGGTGGGTCGCCTGGCGGTGTCACCCGGCACGGCGCAATTTTCGCTGCGCGGCGTGTCGATTGAGGCCCTGGCCCAGCCCCACCGCTTTTACCTGTTGCAGCGGGTGCAGGCCTGTTATGACGCTCTGACCCCGGTGGATCAGCGAGATGTGTTTGAGTGTTTGGAGCAGGTGGGTATGGAAACCTTGCTGGCACTGGCTTTGCCCCGGGAAATTCGCCGGCAACAAAACCTCGAGGTCTGGGGGGAGGTGCGGTGAGGGAGGTATCCCTATGAGCTAGGTCACAGGCCGCCGTTAAGGTAGGCAAAAATTTTCTATTTGTTATAGATTAACCCTGCGTCACTTAAACAATAATTTTAATTTTGAGGATTGATGCCATGCGTAAAGCTTTTATAAAGCCCGTTCTCGCCGTTGCCGTTGCGGCTGCATCCGCCAGTTCCCTGGCCGCTGAGCTTGAGGAAGTTCTGGTCACCGCCCAGAAGCGAACCGAGAGCCTGCAGGACGTACCCATATCCGTGACCGCGATCAGCGGCGAATTCATTGAGGACGCCTCAATCCGAAGCTTCGGCGACCTCAGTGCCTATGTACCGAACTTTTCGGTGACGGAAAACGCGGTGAACACCATTATCACCATGCGGGGCATCTCCGTGGGTGCCCAGCAATCCTTCGAGCAGTCGGTGGGTGTCTTTGTGGACGGCGTCCACTACGGCAAGAGCCGCCAGGCGCGTCTTGGCCTGTTTGATCTGGAGCAGATAGAGGTCCTTCGCGGCCCCCAGGGCATCCTGTTTGGAAAGAACACCCTGGCCGGTGCGGTCAATGTCCGCACGGCGGCACCGAGGGTGGGTGAGGGCGTGACCGGACGCGTAGCCGCCAGCTTCGAGAGTGACAATGGCCGCTATTTTGAGGGTCATATCGGCACCAGCCTCAATGACACCACGGCGATCCGGATCGCTGCGGTGAACCGCCAGATCGATGGCTATCTGGACAACAGCGACCTGGGGGCACCCTCGACCGATGCACCCTCTACGGACGAGACCATTGCCCGGTTCGGCTTGAATTGGGAGCCCTCGGATGACACCACGGTGGCCGTACGCTACACCTACAGCGACTACGTACGTGAGGGTGGCACGGCCACCGTAACGACATTCAGCCCGTTACCGAATGTGGCACCTTCCAACCAGGCGATGTACGCCGTCATGGGGATTGCCTACCCCGGCTTTGCAGGCAGTCAGACCGATATTAATCGCGATGCGGTGTCCATCGGCGGTGCCGCGTTCAGCGGCAGTGACGGATCCGAGCGACTGGAGGGTACCGACACCCAGAACCATGAATTCTCGCTGAACTTTGAGCACACCTTTGATAACGGCATGACCCTGGCGGGTATTACCGGCGTCTCCAATTACGAGTATGTCGATGGCATCGACGCGGACTTCCTGCCAGTGCAATTCATCGGCCGTAGCGACGACTCCGAGTTCAACCAGATCAGCCAGGAGTTCAGGCTGTCGTCCAACCAGGAGGGACGGTTCACCTGGGTCATCGGGGGCAACTACGTGGAGTCCGAGCAGGAGATTGACCGACTGGTGGTCGTGGACGGTACTCTGGGACAGCCCGATATCATGCGCTTTATAACCGGTGGTGGTAATCCTGCAGTCGGGACGCCCACGTTTCTGGCCTACACGCCGTTTCAATTGGCCTTCTTTGAGGCCATTTTGGGGTTGCCAGGTGGTTCTCTGCCCTATGGCCTGGAAGGCCTCACCATGTATTCCCAGGTGGGACGCCTGTCCCGTTGGACCCAGGATACGGAATCCTGGGCCGCCTTTGCCCAGGGCACCTTTAACTTTACAGATAACCTGAGCATCACCGCTGGCCTGCGTTACACCGAGGAAACGAAAAAGGCCTACGCCCGCACCGACATCACCCAATTTGCTACCGGGATAACCAATCCGGTGGCCCCAGAAGCGAACCCTTTGCTGCACACCTTGATGGGCTCTTTTTTTGACAGCTACTCCCACGAGTTCAACGAAGAGCGGGATACCGATCAGCTGATACCCGCGGTGTCCATCGACTGGCGCCCTGGCGATAACCATTTGCTCTACGTCAGTTATTCCGAAGGGTTCAAGAGTGGTGGTTTTAACTCGGTGGATGACCAGAACCCGGTCTTCCTCCCCGACGGCACCATTCTCCGGGATCAGCCGGGAATTGGTTTCCAGTACGATGATGAGACCGCCTGGTCCGTGGAAATCGGCGGTAAGCACACCTTCCTGGACGGGTCCCTGCGCTTCAACTGGAACTACTTCAACAGCGAGTATGACGACCAGCAGGTCTCAACCTTCGTCGGCCTGGGCTTTGTAGTAGCCAACGCCGCAAGCGCTGAGATTTCCGGCTTGGAGATTGATGCCGCCTGGCAGATTACCGACAAATTTCGGATCAACGCTGCCGTGGGTTTTGTCGACGGCGAATACGGCTCCTTCCCCGGAGCGGGCTGTACCGCTCCCCAGCAGGATGCCCTGCGAGGTCTGGGTACGCTGACCCCCAATTCGCCGGTGACCTCGGTGACTGTGGACGGTCGGGACTGCCAGCAGTTGTTCCTGGGAAATGGCGTGGCCTCGGGTGCGGTCCAGGACCTCACCGGTGCCCAGATCGGCGCCGAGTACTCGGGTTCTGTGGGTCTGGAGTTCGTCCAGCCCATCGGTGCCATGGCCTGGTTCACCCAGTTGGATTTCAACTTCACGGATGATTTCGAAACCATGGGCTCACGGAACCCCATTGGCCGGGAGCCTGGATTTGAGAAGATCAACCTCCGTACCGGCCTTCGGGGTGACAACTGGATGCTGATGTTCTACGGCCGCAACATCACAGACGAACTTACCGCCACGGGTTACTTCGATATCCCGCTGGCGGGCGGTTCCTACGGCTCCTATCGGTCCCGGGGCGATGTCTGGGGTGTTCAGGAGGCCTGGGAGTTCTAATCAAAGGCTGATGAGTAAAAGGCGGCTTCGGCCGCCTTTTTTATGCTAAGGGTGGCTGGACAGGTTGTAAGTGTCCGGTAGCACCCCGTGGTCTTTCGGCGCAGCTGCCATAACGTGGTCCCCGCAAAATACGCTGCCGAGGCATGACAACCGGCACCACTCCGTCAGCGACCTCGTTGCAGGCCGCAGAAATTGTTTTCCACCCCACAATATGGCATAAGATATGTCAAAATAGGTGCTTTGTTGGGTTCGCGGCGCAATCTGCCAAGCTGTTACGGCGATAAAGTTAACCGTTTAGGCCCAGTCACCCACGGCTTTCCTTACCAGGAGGTGGCCTTACCATGAAAACCGTTCTCAAATGGCTTGCATCCGCCGTGCTTTTCGCGGTGGCATTTCTGTTCTGGCTGGCCTTCCTGTCACCGAGACCGCCCCTCACCATTGATCCTGGGGTCCTTGCGGGTGACGGCAGCACGCTGGACTACTGCGCCTTGCCGGTGCTGGATGGCTCGGGCAAGTCCGCCGTCGATATTGCAAAGGGCAATACCCCGGGTTGTGGCTACGATCATTTCCCTTTGCCGGTGCTGGCCGGCTGCACGGAACCCCTGCCTCCCGGTGCGGACGATATCCGGGGGCTGTGGCGTGGTATTGAAGGCGGTCATATCGGTCACGTTGAGCGGGTCGAACAATGCGGCAGCCGGGTGGTGGTAACCGCTGCGGGTATCATTCATGACTACGGACCGAACAGCACCGCGGGACTCAATACCAACGATACTGAAGGCTCGGTACTGTTTACCGCCGGTGGTCGAGAATTCTGCGCCCGGACTTCGGCGAGCATGATCTGGGAGGAGGGTGTCCTCAATTTTTATGTGTTCGGCTGGGGTCCCCAGGTAGTGCGTCGATATCGGGATGGAGACCAGTTAATCTGGGAGTACGCGGACGGTTCAAAGACCCGAATGGAAAGGTTGTGTCGCCTGCCGGACGAAAACAAAATACCAGAGCCGCGCGGCGCCAGGTTAAAACTCTGGTAGCGCGAATTATCAACAGACCCAAGGCCTGGCACGCCGGGGCCGCAAGCATGCCGTTGGCGCAGCGGTGGAAGGAGTACGCATGACGACAATGACTGAGCTGTGGGTAGATCGGGGTGATTACCGGCAAACCCAGCAGGTGTCCGGCGAGTGCCCCAAGCCCGCCGAAGGGGAGATACTGCTCGCCATTGACAAGTTTGCCATGACGGCCAACAACGTCAGCTATGCCGCGTCGGGGGACATGATTGGATACTGGCGCTTTTTTCCCACCCATGCCGACCCCTGGGGCAAGGTGCCGGTCTGGGGAATGGCTGACGTGGTCGCAAGCCGCTGTCCGGATATCGCCGTTGGGGAGCGGCTGTACGGGTTTTTCCCCATGGCCAGCCATTTGATCATGACCCCAGGCAATATCCGCCCGCAGGGTTTCAGCGATATGCAGGCCCATCGTCAGGAGCTACCCGGATTGTATAACCACTACGCCCGGACCGGGGCCGAGCCAGCCGCCCTACAGGCGGTTGAGGACGAACGCTGTGTCTACTTCCCCCTGTTCATGACCGGTTATGTGATCGCGGATTTGCTCTCGGACAACGACTGGTTTGGTGCCGAGCAAATCGTCATCGGCTCGGTGTCCTCAAAGACCGGCGTCGGACTGGCCAGTTTTTTGAAGGTATTCGGGTATCCGGGGCAGGTGGTCGGGCTGACCTCTGCCGGTAACAAGACTTTCGTCGAATCCCTGGCCATCACCGACCGGGTGGCGGGCTACGACGAACTGGCGACAATTGGCCAGCAGCCCTCGGTGTTTGTCGATATGGCGGGGGACAAGGCGGTGCGCATCCAATTGCACCAGCATCTGGAAGACAATATGAAGGCCAGCCTGATGGTGGGTGCCACCCACTGGGATGCCTGGCGCCCGGATGACATGAGTGCCCCCCTGCCGGGCGCTGCCCCCGAGTTCTTCTTCGCCCCGGCCCAGATTGACAAGCGCAACGGCGAATGGGGCCCCGGCGTGTTGATGGAGAAGGCCTATGCCGCCAGTACCGATCTGGCGATATCCCTGGCAAGCAAGCTGGACCTCCAGTCGCATCGGGGCGCGGATCGCTGTGCAGAGCTTTGGCTGCAGCTTTTGAATAACGATGTCTCCGGTAAACAGGGCATCCTGATGTCTTTACAAC
>JAAXJC010000061.1 GCA_012270045.1 Luminiphilus sp. | reverse complement strand
GCGAATTGGCTCAGGAAGCCGAACGTGTCGACGTCGAGTCTGCGTGTCAGTGCCTCTGCAGACAGCGCTTTGCTGATTTCGACGATGAACAGGGCAGGGAACTGGGCGGGGTGCTGGAGCAGAAGCAGTCCCTGTTGCTGCGTCCCATTAAGCTACTGATGAGTGCACCCCACCTGCTGGCCGGCTGGCTCAGCGTTAACCGTGACGCCTTCGCCTGGGAGGGTGAACACGTCAGTTGGGCTGAAAACCCGGTTGAATTACTCGCTGACACCTACCATTTTCTGAAAATGGATTGGTCTGAAAACGCGGCTCCCGCTGAGGTCATATGGGACCATGATCAGCAAATACTCTCGGCAGCCGAAGATTTTTACCGTGATCTCGGGCAACGCCTGGGCACCCAGACCTGGAATGACTTGAGCAGCACTTTGGCGGGAGCGGCACCCGATGGTATCGAGGCGCCCGAGTGGCAGTCTGTCCAGGCCGCCCACCGGGGCTTCCAGGCAGGCACCGAAATACTTGAACTGCTGCCGGCGATGGCCCGGTTTACGGGCTTCTTCGAACTGGCCGTGAATGACGACCTGACCATTGCCATTCCCGAGCGCTTGCTGGATGAGAGTCATCAGGCGGCCATGGCGAAAGCCCTGGCGCCGCCACCACTGGCCAAGTCCGACGAGATTGTGGCGGAGAGCGGGGGCATGTTTTACGGGCGCGAAGCACCGGATGCGCCACTGTATCTGACCCAGGGACATCACTTCGAGGCAGGGGATCCACTGTACATCGTGGAAGTTATGAAAATGTTCAACAAGGTCTACGCGCCGTTTTCAGGGGTGGTGGATGAAGTGCTGGTGGAGGGCGATGGCGTGATCATCAGTAAGGGGCAGCCCCTGTTTAAGGTGACCCCTGATGAGAAAGTGGAGATCGAGCCCGATGACGTCTTAGCCGCCCGGCGCCAGGCCCATACCCGTGATCTGATGCAGATGTTTCTCTGAAGCCAGGAGATGAGAAGGTGATTACCGCACTCGACCATATCGCCATTGCTGTACCCGATTTCAAGGCCGCCATTGAGCGTTTCATGACCGATTTTGGACTGGCTTTCGATGGCACCGATGATGTGCCTGCTGCACAGACGACAACTGCTTTTTTCAGCCTACCCCCCACCCACATTGAACTGGTTCACCCCTTGGAGGGCCAGGGTCCTATCGCCAAATACCTGGAAAAGCGCGGTGGTGGCATACACCACCTGTGTTTCCGCAGCGACGATATTGATGCCGATGTCGAGCGGCTACGGGGCAAGGGTTATCAGTTCCTGAGCGACGCGCCGACGCCCGGCGCCCACGGCTACCGGGTAATTTTCATACATCCCAAAAGCTTAGATGGCGACATAATAGAACTAAGTCACCCAGCGGAAGCACCGTCATGAGTGAAGTATACGACCCCGACAAGTCCAATCTCGACAGTTGGGCGGATCTGGTCGCCAAACAGAGCAAGGGCATGGCCCCCGATGACTTCACCTGGCATACGCCCGAAGGCATTCCTCTCAAGACACTTTACACCGCGGCGGACCTGGAGGGGCTTGAGTACACCGACACCATGCCCGGAATGTCGCCCTATATCCGGGGTCCCATGGCGACCATGTATGCGGGCCGCCGCTGGACGATTCGCCAATACGCCGGCTTCTCAACCGCCGAGGAATCCAATGCCTTCTATCGCAGGGCCCTTGCCGGGGGTGGGCAGGGCATTTCAGTCGCCTTTGACCTGGCCACCCACCGGGGCTACGACTCGGATCACCCGAGGGTAGCTGGCGACGTGGGCAAGGCTGTGGTGGCTGTTGATTCCGTGGAGGACATGAAGATCCTCTTCGACGGCATCCCTCTCGATCAAATCTCAGTTTCCATGACCATGAACGGTGCTGTTCTGCCGGTACTGGCAGGTTATGTGGTGGCGGCGGAAGAGCAGGGCGTCGGGCAGGACCAGTTATCTGGCACCATCCAGAACGACATCCTGAAAGAATTCATGGTGCGCAACACCTACATTTACCCACCGGCACCCAGCATGCGCATTATCGGCGACATCATCGCCCATTGCTCCCGGAACATGCCCCGTTTCAATACCATCTCCATTTCTGGCTATCACATGCAGGAAGCCGGGGCCAACGCCGCGCTGGAAATGGCCTACACCCTCGCCGACGGCAAGGAATATATCCGTACCGCCCTGGCGGCGGGCCTCGGCATAGATGACTTTGCACCCCGCCTGTCGTTTTTCTGGGGCGTCGGCATGGATTTCTACATGGAGATTGCCAAGATGCGGGCTGCGCGTCTGCTCTGGGCCGAGATTGTCGCGGAATTCGGGCCCAGCAATCCCAAGAGCTCCATGCTGCGCACCCACAGCCAGACCTCGGGCTGGTCCCTGACCGAGCAGGACCCCTACAACAACATCGTTCGCACCGCGGTGGAAGCCATGGCGGCGGTGTTTGGTGGCACACAATCTCTGCACACCAACGCCCTCGACGAGGCCATCGCCCTGCCATCTGAATTTGCCGCCCGGATTGCCCGCAATACCCAGCTCATATTGCAGGAGGAAACAGGCATAGGTCAGGTGGTGGATCCCTGGGGCGGCTCCTACATGATGGAGGCATTGACAGCGGAAATGGCTGAGAAGGGGCGCGCCCTGATCGCCGAGATTGATGAACTGGGCGGTATGGCCAAGGCCATCGAAAGTGGCATTCCCAAACTCAGGATTGAGGAAGCCGCGGCGCTGAAACAGGCCCGGATCGACCGGGGCGAAGACGTCATCGTCGGGGTCAACAAATACGGCAACGACGCCCAGGACGATGTTGAAGTCCTGGAGATTGATAACGAACAGGTTCGGGAAGCACAGCTGGGCCGGCTGGCCGGCATAAAGTCCAGCCGTGATGCCGCCGCTGTTACCGAAGCCTTGGAGGCCCTTACCCAGGCGGCGGAGTCCGGTACCGGCAACCTGTTGGAATTGGCTATCGAGGCAACCCGGCGACGTGCTACCGTCGGGGAGATTTCAGACGCTCTGGAGGCGGTCTACGGCCGCTTTGTTGCCCAGGCACAGACGGTGTCGGGCGTCTACGGGGCGGCCTATGAAAACGATGCCAGTTGGAGGGCCATAGCCACGGACATCGAAGACTTTGTCAATCAACACGGTCGTCGCCCCAGGATGCTGGTGGCGAAGATGGGGCAGGATGGGCACGACCGGGGTGCCAAGGTGGTAGCAACCGCCTTCGCCGATGTTGGCTTTGATGTCGACCTGTCCCCCATGTTTGCCACCCCCGAGGAGGTGGCCCGTCAGGCTGTGGAGAACGACGTCCATATCGTTGGCGCCTCCAGTTTGGCTGCGGGGCACAAAACGCTGGTACCCCAATTGATCGAGGCATTGAAAGCGTTGGGAGCCGAGGACATCATTGTTATTGCGGGTGGGGTAATTCCCCAGCAGGATTATGGGTTCCTGGAAGAGAAGGGTGTCAGCCTGATTTTCGGTCCGGGTACGCCGATTCCCGAGGCAGCTCGCGCGGTGCTGGATGCTGTCAACGCTCGACAGGCCTGAGTTCTGAATGGTGTCCCGTAGCATTGACGCCTCCGCGCTACGGGCCGGTGACCGCAGAGCCCTTGCCAAGGCCATTACCCTGATCGAAAGCCAACGTGATGACGACAGGGAGGCCAGCCAGGCCCTACTCAACGATCTCCTGCCACATACTGGAAACAGTATCCGCATCGGTATTACCGGCGTCCCCGGGGTGGGGAAATCGACGTTTATAGAGGCCTTTGGCCTACACCTTGTGGCTTCGGGCCATCGGGTTGCGGTGCTGGCGGTTGACCCAAGTTCGCCCCTGGCTGGCGGCTCGATTCTTGGCGATAAAACCCGCATGGAAGCGCTTTCCAGAGAACAAAATGCCTTCATTCGGCCGTCACCGGCCGGCAGCGCGTTGGGTGGCGTGGCGCTGAAGACCCGGGAATCCATGCTGCTTTGTGAGGCCGCCGGTTTCGACGTCATCCTCGTTGAAACCGTGGGCGTTGGCCAGTCAGAACATCAGGTCGCGGGTATGCTCGACTATTTCTGCCTGCTCATGCTGCCCGGGGGCGGCGACGAACTCCAGGGCATCAAAAAGGGCATTCTCGAACTGGCGGATACTATCGTCATCAACAAAGCCGATGGCGACGGCGCTGGCCTAGCCCGCATGAGCCGCCAGCATACCGCCAGCGCCATGGCCTTGATCAAGCACAGCGAATCCTGGCAGCCCCAGGTGCTGACCTGCTCGGCTTTGCACAATGAGGGTGTCACGGACATTTGGGACATGGTGCAGGCTTTTCGCAATCAGTCGGCTGATGGGGTAGATGTCATAGCCGTGAAACGGGCCGAGCAAAACCTGGCCTGGATGAACCAACTGGTGGATGAGCTGCTCAGATTGGGCCTGAAACGACATCCCCGTGTGGCGCAGGAGATGCCGGCGCTGGAACAGCAGGTCAAAAATGCCGAAATCACTCCCCTGGCTGCTGCCATGGAGGTCATGCGGCTGTCCCTCAGTTGAGGACAGCGAGACTCCCACGGTACGGACATAGGTGCCATCCAATTGCGTCCTGACGGCGGCGACCATGGCATCGCTGCTCATCAAATCGTTGCCTGCACCGGCAGGCAAACCGACAACCCGATAGCCGGACAGCGACAGCGTTGCTGGACGGGGTGTCCGATAGGAATTCACCCCGATGATTTGCGGATTTCAGTGGGCGATGCCTATCCCTGAATGCCGCAGGCGCGTAACCTTTCAGCATGCGTTTTTTGGCACTGGAAAAATTGATCAACCTGCACGATGGCTATCGAAAGACGGTCAAGATCGACAGCCTGGAGGTGCTCATCGTCCAGGAGGCCGGCGAAGTCTTCATTGTCCAAAGCCGTTGCCCGCACCAGGGGCAACACCTGGAACAGGGGCTGGTGCAGGAGGGCAGTATTCACTGCCCATGGCATCACTTCGTTTTTGATTTGGCCACCGGTGTGCACCAGGGCGGTCTCTGTGATGCACTCGCAACCTACGCCCCCATTTTTGACGGCAACGTGCTCGGCATAATGATCAATGACTAAGCCCAGGTATGTTTATAGCGGCAACCAGGTGCGGGAGATGGACCGGGAGGCGGTGGCGGGTCCCGAGGTCAGCGGCTGGGAACTTATGGAGCGGGCAGGGCGCAGCGCTTTCGCCCTGCTGATCGAGACATGGCAGGAGGCGGAGAAGCTTCAGGTCATTTGTGGCACCGGCAACAATGGAGGCGACGGTTGGGTCGTGGCCAGGCTCGCCCGTGAGGCTGGCTGGCAGGTCGCGGTGGAACTGATAGGGGATAAAAATCGCATCGAAGGGGATGCCCAGCGTGCGCTGCAGGCCTATGAAGCCAGCGGCGGAGCTTTCAATGTCCGTGCGGCAGATCAACCCGTGCCCGAGCTGGACGCTGACATTCTTGTGGACGCCGTGTGTGGCACGGGTGCAACAGGGCCCCTACGTGCCGGCCATATCGCCTGGGTCGAGGCGATGAACAGCAGCGGTATTCCCATTGTTGCCATGGACGTACCGACCGGATTGAATGCCGATACCGGCCAGCCTGAGCCTGTCGCGACCCGGGCTGCAGTCACTGTAACCTTCATCGCCGAAAAGAAAGGGCTGGTAACGGGCAGCGCAGGGGATTTCGTCGGCAGGCTGCGACTGGAAGCCCTGGATCTTCCGGTCTCGATACCCAACTCAAAAGCCCCTGCGGCACAAATCAGCCATTGGCCCGAGCTCATCGGTCACCTGCCCCCCAGGGGTGTTGCCCACCACAAGGGCCTATCCGGACATGTGCTTGTCATCGGAGGAAATACCGGCTTCTCCGGTGCCGGGATTCTGGCTGCGAAAGCGGCACTTCGCTCGGGTGCGGGTTTGGTTTCCCTGGCCACCCGACCCGTCACGGCTCAGGCCGCAGTAACAGTGCAACCCGAAATCATGGCCCATGCCATAGATGAGGTGGCACAGCTCAGGTCCCTGCTAAAGGGCGCCAGCTGCGTTGTGATTGGCCCTGGGCTGGGCAGGGACAGCTGGGCCAGGATGTGCTTGACGGCGGTGTTGGAGCATACCGTTGTCACCGTATTTGATGCCGATGCCTTGAACCTGCTGGCATCGGGTGATCCCGAATGTCTCCGACCACGGCAGCACATCCTGACGCCCCATCCCGGTGAGGCTGCCCGCCTGCTGGGGCTGAGCAACGCGGCCGTGGTCAGTGATCGCTTCCAGGCCCTGCAGCAAGTGGTAGAGCGCTGGCAGGGCATCTGCGTGTTAAAAGGCCATGGCACCCTGGTGGGCGGGCCGGGCCAAATGACCCGAGTCTGCCCCTACGGGAATCCCGGTATGGCAACCGCTGGTATGGGCGACGTCCTCGCCGGCCTGCTGGGCTCGTTGCTTGCCCAGGGGGTTGAGCCGTTTACCGCCGCCGAGTTAGCGGTCTCAGCCCATGGCATTGCCGGCGATAGGGCCGCCCGGGAGGGGCTGCGCGGTTTGTTGGCCAGTGATGTCATAGACGGCTTGCGTGAGGTCCTCGCCGGCCATGGGATTGATCAGTAGAACTGCCTGAGCTCCTGACTCTCCTCGCCGGCTTGCCACAGTCGATCAAAGGTAGCGGCCCAACGCTCCGCCAGCACCGGGTTATCCAGTATCCTGCTTTGCTTGCGACTGGGCATCAGCAGCATGCCGTAGTTTCGGTCGCTTACAACGATGGTTTCCTGTTGCCACTCGGGATGGTGACGCAGCACGCGCAGGGACATGGCTGTGGTCAGTCGCTGGGCGAGACCGATAAGGCGGTGGCTCTCAAAGGAGCCCGGTTGGTCGCTGGCAATCAGCAGCCGGATTCGGGTCTGGGGCCCCCGGCGGGCCAGGGCAGTAAGCAGTTCAACCACGCGGTCGTCGTCAAAAAGCAGCGGCTCCAATGTCGGGCTGGCAATGTCGACAAAGCGTTGGGTGGCCTCCAGCAGGCCCTCCAGTTGTTGGCGATTGTTGCGCAAACCCGTATCCATTGGCGCCAGATTCCCGCGACCAAACCCGCCAGTCAAGCGTGGTTTTTCTTGGGGGCGTAGGTGACGGGGCAACTCGGTATGGGTTACAGGTGTTTTAGCGCGATAAAAGTGTCGGGCAGAGGGGTTGGCGGTTCAGCTGTTGTTTCGACACAGCAGCGGGCATCGAATTTTAGGACCGATGTCCTTTGTTGCCGATAAGCTACGTTTCCTGCAGAACGCCATTTTCGACAAGAAAAGCGCACAACTCGGCGTCACTGGCTTTTAGCGCGGCATAGTCAATGCTGGTTTGGCCGCACAACTGCTCGATAAAAGGCTGCACCGCACCGTGGCTGAGATACAGCTCACCGTTGGCAAAAACCCGACAGCCATCGCCCACAGCATCCCATGCGAGCCGAGCTCCCGGGTACAGCTGAACCTGCTCAGCAGACGGGCGCAGGGGCTCGCTGTGGTCACCCGAGTCCGTCACCAGTTGCCCCAGCCAGGCCCCATCATCCAAAGCAGTCAGGGCGTTTATCACTGCCTCGCGCGCGTTGTCGGGCTGCGCCTGGGTAATTTCCCCCGGGCGCGGAGGCGAACGCACCGAAGACCCGTCTTCCAGCAAAAGATCAGAGTCGATCCGCTCCAGGGCACTGTCCACCCATCGGGCCATGAGGTCGGTGACTCTGGGAGCTCGAAAGCCAAGGGAATAGGTCAAACAATCCGTTTCGGCTATGCCCCAATGAGCCAGGCCCGGGGGCACGTAAAGTACATCCCCGGGTTCGAGCAGGTACTCCACGCTGGTATCAAAACGTTCTAGCAGATTCAGATCATCGTGATCAATGCGTGGAGTGCTTTCGTCACACCAGTCACCCAGTCGCCACAGACGACTGCCGGTGCCCTGCAGTAAGAACACGTCGTAACGGTCAAAATGGGGTCCCACTCCGCCGCCTGCGACTGCGTAGCTGACCATGATGTCGTCAAAACGCCAACCAGGCAGGAAGCTGAGGCATTGTTTCAGCTGTGCCACCGCCGGCACCCACTGATCGACGCCATTGACCAGCAGCGTCCAGGCGTCTGATCGATCAAAATGATGGGGCTCAAAAGGCCCCTCACGGAGCTGCCAAACATCGTCCGACAGGCCAATTAGGCGGCTGTCTGCCGTCTCCTCCAGGGACAGGCCAGCAAGCTCCTCAGGGGTCAGGGGTGAACGCCATTCCGGCAGGGCATTTTTTATCAGCAGTGGCTGCTGCTGCCAGACATCCCTGAGGAAGGACTGTTGGTCAAATTCGAATGTCAGTGTCCGCAGTGGCATTGCCGCTGGCCGGACGCTCAGTCCTTGATCGCCCGGGCCTGGGCGCTGGCATTGCCAGTGTAAGAACCCGGGGTGAGGGCCAGCAGTTGCTCTTTTACAGTTTCGGGCAGATCCAATGCCCCGATGAATTCCTGCAGCACATCCGCTGTGATCGGGCGACCACGGGTCAACGCCTTCAGTTTTTCATAGGGCTCTGGAATACCGTGACGGCGCATGACAGTCTGCACAGGCTCGGCCAGCACCTCCCAACTGTTTGCAAGGTCATCGGCCAACCGCTGGGTGCTGACTTCCAGCTTGCCAATGCCCTTGAGGCAGCTCTGGTAGGCCAGCAAACTATAGGCAAAACCAACCCCCATGTTCCGGAGCACCGTGCTGTCGGTCAGATCCCTCTGCCAACGACTGATTGGAAGCTTTTGGGTCAGGTGGTTGAGCAGGGTGTTCGCCAGTCCCAGGTTGCCCTCGGAGTTTTCAAAATCAATCGGGTTGACTTTGTGCGGCATGGTGGACGATCCCACTTCACCTTCGACAGTGCGCTGCTTGAAATAACCCAGGGCAATGTAGCCCCAGATGTCGCGATTGAAATCAATCAGTATGGTGTTGAACCGTGCCAGGGCATCAAAAAGTTCTGCCATGTAATCGTGGGGTTCAATCTGGGTCGTGTAGGGATTCCAGCTTAACCCCAGTGCTTCGACAAACTCCCGGGCCAGAGCGGGCCAATCGACCTCGGGATAGGTAACCAGGTGAGCGTTGTAATTGCCGACCGCGCCATTGATCTTGCCCAGGATGGCACAGGATTCCACCTGCTCCAATTGTCTGCGCAGACGGGCGACCACGTTGGCCATTTCTTTACCCAGTGTCGTGGGACTCGCGGTCTGCCCATGGGTGCGGGCCAGCATGGGGGTTTCGGCTTCGGATTCAGCCATCGCGGTAAGGGCAGTGACGATCTGCTCCATCTGGGGTACCAGCACAGCAAACCGGTCCCGCAGCATTAATCCGTGGGCCAG
>JAAXJC010000195.1:6985-9399 GCA_012270045.1 Luminiphilus sp. | reverse complement strand
GCATAGTCACAGGGGCCACCGGGGGTTCCGATCGAGGAATCCCGCAGGGCCTGCACGTCACCCCCGGCGCAAAACGCCTTGTCCCCCGCGCCATCAATGACCACGGCTGCAATGGCGGCGTCATCCCGCCAGGCCATGAGCCGGTCGCTGAGTACCTCGACCATATCCCGGGTCAGGGAATTCAGGGTCTTGGGTGCATTCAGGGTCAGGCGCCCTACCCGGCGGGGACCGCTGCCCAGAATTTCGACGTCCACCGATCCACTCATAACAGCGCTTCCTAGCGATTTTTCCATTCGGGCGGGCGCTTCTCCAGGAAGGCATTGACCCCCTCCCGCTGGTCTTCGGTGCTGAACAGATTCACAAACTCGCTGCGCTCCGCAGCAAGACCGCCGGCAATGGTGATGTTGCGCGCGCCGTGAATCAGCCGCTTACAGGCAGCGACCGAGGTTGGGCTCTGGGCCCCGGCGCTGGCCGCGAGCTGGGTCGCGACTTGGAGAGCAGTGCCAGGCTCAACCACTTCCTCCACCAGGCCTATCTCCAGCGCCTTGGCGGCACTGATGCGCTCGCCGCAAAGAATCATGCGTTTGGCCCAACCCTCACCCACAAGTTGCGCCAGCCGCTGGGTGCCACCGGCACAGGGCAGCAGTCCCACGGTTGCCTCGGGCAGGGCAAGTTTGGCCTGGCTCTCGGCAACTCGAATATCACAGGCCATGGCCACCTCAAGTCCACCGCCCATGGCAAAGCCATTGATGGCCGCCACCGACACGCCGCGGAAGTCAGCGAGGGTCTCAAAGGCGGCGCCAAAGGCCTCCCCCATCACCCGGGCCGTCTCTGGGTCACCATCGGCAAACAGCTTGAGATCGGCGCCGGCCGAGAAGAACTTTTCACCGGCACCGGTAAGCACCAACGCGTAAATCTCGGGACTGGCATTCAGGGCCTCCACCACCTGCTGCAGCGCGGGCAGGCTTTCCGTGTCCCAGGTGTTGGCGGCCGGGTTATCGATGACCAGTGTCGCCACGTGGCCATCGATATCGACCTTGATTTTCTCTGATGGGCTCGCAATCACTTTATGACCTCCAGCGCGCCGTCCATCATCAGTTTGCGACCCACGATGACGCGCATCACCTCGTTGGTCCCTTCCAGTATCTGGTGCACCCGTGTATCACGGACATAGCGCTCCATGGGGTATTCGCGAATGTAGCCATAGCCGCCGAACAGTTGCAGGGCATCGTTGCAGATTTTGAACCCGGCATCGGTGGCAAAGCGTTTGGCCATGGCACAGTAGGTGGATGCCTGGGGATCCCCTGCGTCCAGTTTGCTGGCTGCGAGGCGGATCATCTGCCGGGCCGCCACCAGCTCGGTCAACATGTCGGCCAGTTTGAACTGGGTGTTCTGGAAATCGGCTATGGCCTGGCCAAACTGACGCCGGTCACTGACGTATGCCCTGGCATCCTCCAGCGCCTGCTGGGCCGTGCCCACCGAACAGGTGGCGATGTTGATGCGGCCGCCGTCCAGGCCCTCCATGGCAATAGCAAATCCCTGACCCTCCTCGCCGAGGCGATTGGCCACCGGGACCTGTACATTGTCAAAAGTGATCATGCGGGTGGGCTGGGCGTTCCAGCCCATCTTGTGTTCCTTTTTGCCATAGCCCACCCCGGGGGCGTCCGCGGGAATCAACAGGGCAGTCACCCCTTTCGGGCCCTCATCGCCGGTACGGGTCATCACCACCAGAACATCGGTGTCACCGGCGCCGGAGATAAAGACCTTGCTGCCATTGACGCGGTAGCTATCCCCTTCCCGCTCAGCGCGGGTGCGCAGGGAAGCGGCATCGGACCCGGCACCGGGCTCGGTGAGGCAATAGGAAGCGAGCTTCTCACCGGCCACCAGGGCCGGGCACCAGGTATCGATCACCGAGGATTGGCAGTATTTGCCGATCATGTTGGTGGCCATGTTGTGGATGGTGAGGAAGGCCGCCGTGGTGGTGCATCCCCGGGCCAGTTCCTCAACGATCAGGCTGGCGTCCAGCCGACTCATACCCAAACCACCCGCCGACTCCGGGGTGTACATGCCCATGAAGCCCATGTCCCCTGCCGCCTTCAGTGCGGCTTTGGGAAATACCGCCTCGGCATCCCAGGTCGCCGCGTTCGGGGCCAGCTCTCCCAGGGAAAATTCCCGGGCACTGTCCGCGTAGGCACGCTGTTCGTCATCCAACTCGTAGTTCAACTTATGCAGCCCCAAATGTACCGGTGAAGAAATGATTGGCCGCCCGACAGAGCCGGACAGCGGCCGTCGCCACTGTAACAAAAATCCCCTGGCCACTGACCAGCCTGTTACCCCGTGCCAGCAGGCCGGGCTGCCGGTGTTGGCGGCCCCCTGGGGGTCCCGGGGCACAAGCCGCCCGCCCCAGGTTGGCA
>JAAXJC010000195.1:0-6975 GCA_012270045.1 Luminiphilus sp. | reverse complement strand
AACTCCCCTGCCCCCTGCCCAGGCGCTATCCCCGGACCAGCCGGCCGGGCTGCCGGGGTTCGCCGCCCCTGGGCGACCCGAGGCTCAAACCGCCCGCTCCTGATTAACACCCAAGCTAACACCCGGGGGCAGTGCTCCCAGAGACCCGTGTACTGGCCTTAAAAACCCGACCCGGGCCGGCAGGGGCAAACTGTCATTAAGCCCATTACCCGAACTGGCATGGCTGTGAGCCACCGCTTATCATGGTGGCCGCCCACGTTTCAGCCAGTGACCGGAAGCTTCCCATGAACGCCACAGCCATCGACCCAGCCGCCGACCCCAAAGGCTTTATTGCCAGCCTCGTTGCGCGCTCCCGGGCGGCCCAGCAGGCCATAGAACATTACACCCAGGAACAGGTGGACGACCTGATACGCGCCATGGTCTGGGCGGTGGCCCGGCCGGGTGTCGCCGAGGAGGTTGCCCAATTCACGGTCGATGAGACCCAGCTGGGCAACTACGATGGCAAATTTCTGAAGATCCAGAAGAACACCCGGGCGACCCTGGCGGACATCAGCG
Source organism: Luminiphilus sp. (assembly GCA_012270045.1). Taxonomy (GTDB): domain Bacteria; phylum Pseudomonadota; class Gammaproteobacteria; order Pseudomonadales; family Halieaceae; genus Luminiphilus. The sequence goes on along the minus strand of JAAXJC010000195.1, from coordinate 6,420 downwards.
ATGACAAGTCCGTGGGCGTCATTGAGGAATACCCGGAGCGCAATATCAAAATCATTGCCAAACCCCTGGGCGTCATAGGGGCACTGGCCCCGTCAACGAACCCGGAGGCAACACCGGTTATCAAGGGCATTCACGCGGTCAAGGGACGCAACTCCATCATCATTGCGCCCCACCCCCGGGCGAAGCTGACCAATAAAAAAATCTGTGACCTGATGCGCGCGGCCCTGAAGCAGATGGGTGCGCCCGAGGATCTGGTCATTGGCATAGAGACCCCGTCCCTGGAGACCACCAACGAATTGATGCGCCAGTGCGACCGTGTACTCGCAACCGGTGGCGGCGCCATGGTCACCGCGGCCTACTCCAGCGGCACACCGGCCCTGGGTGTGGGCGTGGGTAACGCGGTTATTACCGTTGATGACACCGCCGACCTGGCCGATGCCGCAGAGAAGATACGGGTTTCCAAAACCCTGGATCTGGCTGCTTCCTGTTCCGCCGACAACTCGGTGATCCTGTTGGACAGTATCTACGACGATATGCTGGCCCGGTTGCAGGCCGAGGGTGGTTACGTCTGCTCTGCCGAGGAGAAAGGAAAAATTCAGGCCGCGCTGTGGGACGAAGCGGGACACATCAATGCGGCGATGGTGGCCCAGCCCGTGGCAAAAATTGCGGCCATGTCCGGCATTGAACCCCCTGAGGGCACCCAGTTCCTGATTGTGCTGGAGGACGGTTTTGGACCCGAACATCCATTTTCCGGCGAAAAACTCTCGGTCATCATGGCGCTTTACCGTGCCCGGGATATCGATCATGCCATCGAGCTGACCCGGAACATCCAGGCCTACCAGGGCCAGGGACACTCCTGCGGTATCTATTCCCGGGATGACGGCAACATCATGAAACTGGCCGCCAGTACCCGAACATCCCGGGTAATGGTTAACCAACCCCAGGCGCCCTCCAACAGCGGCAACGTTTGGAATGGCATGCGCCAGACCTTTTCCCTGGGCTGCGGCTCCTGGGGCGGTAATGGCCCCAACCACAACATCTCCTGGCGGGATTTGATCAACGAAACCTGGGTCTCCAAACCCCTGGCTGAGCACAAGATCATTCCGTCCGACGAGCAGCTGTTTGGGGCTGTGGTGGATAGGCTCGCCTGATTCAGAAGGAGACAATTCCAGCGCCGGGGTCAGGCCTATGAGGGTTTCTGCTACAAATGGGATATTCAGGATTTTCTGAGGTGAACTGTTGAGCGATCCATTGCCCCCAGCCACATATGCCACATCACCGGCCCCCGGGAACTGCACACCGCGATGAGTGTGCTGTCGAAATTTGCCGAGGCAGCAGCGGAGGTCGTCGGCGCTCTCCACACACCGGAATTTCCCGAGACCATCACCCAAACCCTGATGGCCCTAACCGGAGCCGAAGACGGCACCCTGCTCTGGTTCGTCCCCGATCAGATGCCCCAGGTGGCCTACAACACCTCCCGAATCGATGGCCGTGACAGCACACTTGCAACGTATCTGCAGGGGTCCTTCCTGCTGGATCCCTTCTACCGGGCCGCCAGCCTTGAAGGTAAGCGGGGAGTATTCTCCCTGCGGGATCTGGCACCCACAGGCTTCCGCAGTAGTGAGTACTTCCATACCTGGTATACCCTATCGGGATTCACCGATGAATGCGGCGTGATCATATCCCTGCCCCGGGGCTTTCTTCACTTCACCCTGACCACAATGACGCCCAACTACCATTTCACAACCCGACGCCTGAGCACCATCGCCGAAGCCATGCCCGCCATTGAGGCGCTGGTGCGCAGCCATTGGTCAGGGCAGGAGGACATTTCCGGGCCGGGGATGCGTCGACAGTTGCACCGTGCTCTCTCGACGTTTGGCAGCTCGGCGCTGACCAAGCGTGAGCGGGAGGTGGTTGAACTTGTACTACTGGGGAACAGCACCCGCCGTATCTCAGAGAAACTCGGGGTCGCTCTGGAAACCGTCAAGCTGCACAGGAAAAACTCCTACGCCAAGCTCGATATTTCCTCCCAGGCGGAGCTCTTTCGCCTGTTCATGGATTGTATGGTCAGCATTCCCCTGGACAGCAACGAGGACCCGCTGAGCGCTTACCAGAAAGAGCGGTTGGGTCTTGGCTGAAGAGGCTGCAGGAGGGCTGTTGCGGCGGGGGTTTGAGGCTCTTAACAAGGGCGATGCCCAGGCCGCGGCCAAACTGTGTCGGGAAATTCTGGATAAAAACCCGGAGCTGCCCCAGGGCCATTTTCTGGTGGGCCTGGTGGCCATGGAAACCGATGACCGCCCCAATGCCCACCGGGCCTTCCGGACCGTGGTCAAGCTGGATCCAGACAATGCAGCCGCCTGGGCCCAAATCGCCCGACTCAACGCCAGTGAAGGTCGGGTCGTGCAGGCAGAAAAGGCACTACTGGAGACCCGACGGCTAAAGCCGAAAGATCCTGCTATTTTGGACACAATCGGCTCCGTTCTAACCCAAATGGGCGAATATGAGGCCGCAAAAGCCTTTTTCGCCCGGGCCAACACCGCCGCCCCCGGCACACCTCAATATATGATGAATTTGGCGAATAATCTCGTATTTTTGGGGGAAATAGATACTGCCAAGGCTATTTTCAACGATGTTATAAGCAGCCACCCCAATTCCCCCCAGGCCCACTGGGGCCTGGCCAATGCCAGCCGGGCCGCAGGCAGCGAGCACATTGGCCAGATGCAGGGGCTGCTGGCCCGCAACCGGGGCAACCTGCGGGGACAGGGGTTCCTGCACTACGCCATGGGCAAGGAGTACGAGGACCTGGGTGAGTGGCCCGAAGCCTTCACCGCCTTCTCAGCTGGGGCCAGCGCCCGGAGGCAGACAGTCGAATACGATGAGGCCGGGGAGGAGACCTTGTTCGAGGTGGTGACCGGGCTGTTTAACGCCAAGTGGCTGAAAAAGGCCCCGGACGGGCATCCGGACCCTTCCCCCATCTTTGTTCTGGGGCAGCCCCGGACGGGCACCACCCTTATCGAACGCATCATCACCAGCCACTCCCAGGTCCACTCGGCGGGGGAACTGCAGCAGTTCGGCCTGTCCATTCGCAGGCTGGCCCAGATTCCCAATCCCCGTCGTTTCAGTCCCGAGCTGTTCCAGGCCGCGGCCGCACTGAATCCCCGGCAGCTCGGTACCGCCTACTTGCAAAGTACCCAGAGAATGCGGGGTAAAACTCCGCGCTTTGTCGACAAGCTGCCGGTCAATTACATGAATATCGGATTGATACTGGCGGCCCTGCCCAACGCCAGGATCGTGCACCTGGTCCGGGGCGCCATGGACGCCTGTTTTGCCAGTTACAAGCAGCTGTTTGCCGACGCCTACCTGCACTCCTATGACCAGCAGGAAATGGCCAGACACCATGTGCGCTACCGGCGCCTGATGGGCCACTGGCGAAGGGAATTCCCGGGCCGGATCATCAACGTCAGCTACGAGGACACGGCCCGGGATGTGGAGCCCCATGCCCGGGGGCTGATTGACGCCCTGGGCCTGCCCTGGGAGGACGCCTGCCTGGAATTCCACACCTCCAGTCAGGGCGTCGCCACGGCCAGTGCCGTGCAGGTTCGGGAGCCCGCTCACACCCGCTCCATTGGCCGCTGGCGCCGCTACGAAAACGAGCTGCAGCCCATGGTCCGCATTCTTGAAGCAGCGGGTGTACCGCTGGAGTAATTGTGGCGATGACATTTTGCCGTTTTTTGGTGCTGTACAGAGGGCGTAGGGGATTGATAGCGTTACGTTGAATCAGCTGCCGGTCATAGTTAGCCAACCTCGGTGAGATGAAGCCCCAGCAGCTGCGTAACTCAGACAAGACCCGTCGACGCCCACGCGGCCAGACGGGCACAAAAAGCCGATACAACGGCGGAGAACCCGGCCCGGCCGGTTCCCAGTGAAAGGAGCAATACCATGGTCTCTTCAAAGCACAGTTTTCCCCGACTAGCGCTTCCCGCGGCGGTGTCGACGGCGCTGGTCATGTCAGGGCCGGTTGTTGCCCAGGAACTGGAAGAGGTGGTGGTCACCGCGACCAAACGCGAAGAGAGCGTGATGGAAGTACCCCTGGCCATCACCGCGCTGTCCGGTGATTTCATCATGGGCACCAACCTCAATGATGTGAAGGACCTGATTTCCTACACCCCCGGTGTCAGCGGCAACTCCCAGGACTCCTACATTGATGCCGTGAGCGTCCGCGGCGTAAGAACCCAGGACTTTGGTGTGGGCGGCGACCCCTCTTCGGGCTTCTTTAAAAACGACCTCTATGAGGGACGCAACGGGGCGGTGGTGACCAGCCTCTACGACATCGAGCGCGCTGAGATACTGCGGGGTCCCCAGAACTTCCTGTTCGGCCGCAACGCCATCGGCGGTGCCTTCAGTGTCTATACCCGCAAACCAGAAATTGGCGCCAACAATGGCTACATCGACCTCGATGTGGGTCAGCGCAGCCACTTCGTTACCGAGGGTGCCATCAACACCAGCCACACTGACAACCTGGCGACCCGGGTTTCCGGCTACTACTCCCAGGAGAATGGCTTTGCCCGCAACGTGTATACAGGCCGGGACGAGATCGAACATGAAAAGTGGGCGGTGCGGGTTTCAACCCGCTACGAGACCGAGCGACTGTCGGTGGATGCCATCATCGAATACGAGGAGCGGCAACAGTCGGGCTCCATGTATCGGGCCATTGATAGCGGTGACATCTGGGATACCTTCGATGAATACGTCACCTCGGACACCACCCTGCAGGGCAACGATGAAGAACTGGATTCGGATATCAGTTACGGCGATCAGGATGATGGCGACCTTCTGACCCTTGCACTGCTGATCAATTACGACCTGGGCTTCGCCACCCTGACCTCCAACACCGGTTACAAGGACCACGACTACTTCTACAAAGAGGACTACGACGGCACGCCACTGGACATCAACAACTTCCAGTTTGACCAGAGCGGTGAGTACTTCCAGCAGGAGTTTCGCCTTACCTCCAACGGCGATGGGCCTCTGGGCTGGTATGCCGGAGCGAGCTATTACCACGAGGACCTTGAAGCCGATTTTCGGGCCATCGGCTCTGAAGACCTGATGTGCCAGTACTATCTGAACAGCTATTACGATGCCTTCTATCAGGAGTACTACGGCTACAGCTACAACCCAGGCTTTGCCGGCTGCGCTGAAGTACCTTACTACTACGACTTCTACCCCTCATCCGATGGCACCCTGACCGAAGCCGGCATGATCAAGGGTAAGTACAGCGGTTATGCCGCCTACGTGAACCTGGCCTATGACATCACCGAGCGCCTGACTGTCGAAGCTGGCGTACGCTACACCAAGGACGAGAAGGAATTTGGAATTCTGGTCCCCGAACCCGAAAGCTATTTGGGGCCGTTTTTCACTTATGGTTTTGCCACCGCTGAGTACATCACCGATAAGAAAAGCTGGGATGATGTCAGTGGCCGCTTTGTGGCCAAGTACCAGGTCAACGACAGCATGATGATCTTTGGCAGCTACACCCAGGGCTTCAAGTCCGGTGGCTTTGGTAGTTTCTGGATTGAGGACGCCAACGGCGGCGTGCCTGCCTATGAGACGGGGATTACCCAAGGTGATGGCTACCTGCCGGGCACCTTCGAGCCTGAGACCGTGGATTCAATAGAGATTGGCCTGAAAACCAGCTTCCTGAACGGTGCCGGCAACCTCGACCTGACCTACTTTAACTACCAGTACGAGGACATGCAGGTCATCAACTACGTAGCCGTAGAGGAGACTGGCGCCTTCGCGGGCCGGGTCCTGAACGTGGGGGAAACCGACGGGCAGGGGGTTGAGGCGGCGGTCACCGTGGCCCTCAACGACAACTGGACCGCCTACGTGGCCGGTGGCTATCTGGATACCGAAGCCACGGGCATACAGAATATCTGCGGCCTGGAAGATCCCAACGGTTGCGAAGGGCGGCCCCTGTTCTGGGCACCCGAATTCACCGCCGCTGCCAAGATCGATGCCTACTTCCCCATGGGCGGCGGCGCGATAACCGGCAGCTTTGAGATCTTCTATGAGAGCAAGCGGGGCGGCGGCTGGGAGGACAACCCCGAGGGCTACATCGACGGCTTCGCCATCGCCAACCTGCGTGTGGGTTATGAATCCGCCAACAACTGGTATGTGCGCGCCTACGCCGAGAACCTGTTCGACGAGTTCACCTGGGACGGCTATAACGCCAACGGCGGCATCCTGCCCTCCCATTTCTTTGGGCCCCAGCGACCACTGACACTGGGCGTTATGGTGGGTATGTCCTGGGATTAACCGCAGGGCAGGGGGTTACAGCCCCGTCCCGGGCGCGCCCGGGGCAAGATGAAAACCGGCCCCGCGGCGGCTTTTTTTAGCGAGGGGCGCATCACTCTCCAGAGT
>JAAXJC010000103.1:4479-9438 GCA_012270045.1 Luminiphilus sp. | reverse complement strand
TCCCAGATGTGGGCGGCCTTTGCCGACGCCCAGGAACGTGAGCGCATGCGGGAGGACTTCCTCGCCGGTCTTGGTTGGGGTGAGGCCAAAACACAGCTGTTTGAATTGGTCAACGGACATCTGGAGGCGCCCCGGGAACGTTACCTGGAACTGATGGACAAACCCGGGCGCGTCGAGGAGATTTTGCAGGCCGGGGCTGAGAGGTTACGGCCCCAGAGCAAGGCGCTGCTGGAGCAGGTGCGGGATGCCGTAGGTCTGCGCCGATATGCCTAAATGAATTCGCAGCAGCATTTGCCGCCCGGGGCACTGTCCATATGAGCGCCCGGGTCCTCAGCAGCAATCACGACTTTGCCATCCGAACCGCAGAGCCGGTGCACTCGGGTAAGGTGCGGTCGGTATATTGGCTGACCCCTGAAGATAGCGAGCGACTGATCCAGCAGCGAGGCTATCCCGTGTCCCCAGACGCCCGGTTGGCGGTGTTGATTGTGTCCGACCGCCTGTCGGCCTTTGACTGTATCTGGCGGGGTGAAGGGGGCTTGGAGGGCGTGCCCGGTAAGGGGGCGGTCCTGAACGGAGTCTCCCAGCACTGGTTCCAGGCCTTTGCCAACGCGGGCCTCGCCCGAAGTCATATATTGGAAGCTCCCCACCCGTTGCTGTGGGTTGTCCAGCGAGCACGACCCGTTCGCATTGAGGCGATCGCACGACAATATCTGACCGGTTCCCTGTGGCGTGACTACGCCAGCGGGCTGCGGGATGTTGGCGGCACGGTGCTGCCCGAGGGCTTGGCCCAACATCAGCGCTTGCAGAATCTGTTGATTACCCCATCGAGCAAGGGCGTGCTCAAGGGGCTTGCAGGTATTCCCGAGGTGGATGATGTCAATATCAGCCGGGGGGACCTGGAGCAGCACTGGTCCGCCCTGGGTTTTGAGCAGTTGTCTGACGTGGATCGTTATGAGGTATTGCTGTCCGAGGGTTTTCAGCTGATCTCACAACAGTTGCAGGCCATTGGCCAATTGTTTGTGGACACCAAGTTTGAGTTTGGCTACGCCAGCGATGGGCAGGGGCAAAGCGAACTGATTTATATGGATGAGGTGGGTACCCCGGATTCTTCCCGTATCTGGGACCGGGAGGCCTACACAGAAGGGCGTGTGGTCGAAAACAGCAAAGAGGGTTTTCGGCAGGATTTACTGCAGTGGGTCCCAGACCGGGAGTTGCTGCTGGACAAAAACAGGATGGAAGAACGTCTGGCCTTCGCGGCGGCGACCGCAGTACCCCAGGATTTCCTGCTGTCGGTCTCTGAAACCTACCGCGAGATTGCAGCGGCGATTACGGGTCAGGGGATAGTGGTGCCGGAACAGCCCAGGGCGGAAATCAATGACTTGCTATCTGGGGAACTTGGGCTAATCTGAGGGCCTGTGTCGGTGCCCTGGCGCCTTTATGTTGTATTGAGCAGACGATAACAATGTCCCCCATCGTGTCCCTGTACACGATGGCTGGAGAAGAGAGGAGTGAGCATGAGAATTCACGTCAAAACCCCCGAATTGATTCGAACCCTGGCGGTGGTGGTGCTGTCGGGGCTGTTGGCCGCCTGCGCTTCAACATCCTCGGTACCCCAGGAGAGTCATGATGGTCTGGTGCTGCAGGAAGACACAGCATTCGGCGCCGTCTATGCCAAGCCCGGAGTGGACTTGACCGGTTACCAACGCTTTGCGGTGCACCACTGCGAAGTGGCGTTTCGAAAGAATTGGTTACGGGATCAGAACTCCACCCGGCGGGCGGTCAGTCAGCGGGTTACCGAATCGGATATGGAGGCCATCCGCAGCAAGCTGGCCGAGATGTGTGAGGCGGAATTCTTGAAGGTCCTGGCAGACCAGCCCAGCTACCCGGTCGTGACGGAAGAGCGGGCGGATGCGGAGACCCTGTTGCTCAAGCCCAACATAATCAATCTTGATGTGGTCGCCCCGGACGTGCAAAGTCCCGGTATTTCCCGCACCTACACCACCGAATCTGGCGAAATGACCCTGTTTCTTGAGGTCGTGGATGCGCACACGGGAGAAACCCTGGTTCGCATTGTTGATCGCAGACGCAATATGAACAGCATGCGCCTGCAGTGGAGCAACAGCGTCACCAACACCTCCGACGCCAAGCGGATCCTGAACGCCTGGGGAAACCAGTTCCGGGAGGGCCTGGATCGGGTGGTTCGGGGCGACCAGGACTGAGTCCGCGCAGTGCAGACCATGCAACTCAGCGAACAGGTCTTCGTAGCAGGACAACCCTGGCCGGAGGATATGGCCGCCCTGGCCCGCCAGGGGTTTCGGCACATTATCTGTAATCGCCCTGACGGCGAGGTTCCGGGTCAGCCCAGCACCAGTGCTATCGAGGCTGCCGCGCGGGACGCCGGTATGGAGTTCACCTGCTATCCGGTTGATGCGTCGAACTTTCCGGGTGACGATCTGGCTGGCTTGGGGCGGTTATTTGATGGCGAGGACAAGGTGTTGGCCTACTGCAGAACCGGCACCCGGTGCGCCAACCTCTGGCTCATGAGCCTTGACGACGACGCGTTTATGGCGGAGAGCCAGCGGGTGCGGAGCATGGGGTTTGACGTCTCGCTGGCCCAACTGCACCGCCAGCGCTGACCACGGAAACCAGCGGTCAGTTGCTTTGACCCATGGTGGACAACAACGCCTTCAGCGCTATGACCTGGCTGTCCGTCATCGATTCATAAGCCGCATCAATGCAGGGTAGGGCGCTGTCAACACTGATGTGCTGCGGGTGATACGCCTCGGCAATGGTCGCGTAATCGGCTGACATCTCTGCGTCGTTGACCTGCAAGGTATAGACCCGGATCAACACGGGTTGGTCGGGTTCCAGACTGTCGCCACCCAACTCAGCAAAGCGCTGGCCTGCCAGGCTGTAACAGTCCACCGCAGCACTTTTGCTGACCTGCCAGCCCGCGTCCCGAAGGGTGGCGCCAATACTGGCCCCGGCACGGATCTCGGCGTCCGGCTCGGCCAGGGCGTCCGGAATGGGCAACTCGAAGCGGGTCAGCGCCAGGGTTCGTGTGATGCGCTGATCACCGTCCAGCGAGTACAGGCTGGCCAGGCGCGTGGTCGCATCCTGATGCAGCAGCTCGACACCATAGTGCCCGAAGCGCTCACGTATTTTGTCGCTATTCAAAGGTTGGGGTTCCTTGGCGCCTGCAACCAGGGCGAGCGAAGTCGCCATGACGACCGTCGCCAGACGACCTTTTGGATCTTTTTGCTGCCTGGCGGCCTGATCTTGCATTGGTATGTTGCTGGCTTGAAAAAAAACGTAGTCTACACCATTCGCCGGGGATGCGGCCCCGCTCGCTAGAGGAGATATTTACGATGATAGGACGTCTCGCCTTGTTACTGCTGGGCGGCATGTTGCTGCCATTATTGGGCTACGCCAATGCCGATCTGGATCAGCGGGTGGATGCCCTCTATGACGAGGAACTTGGGGAGTTATTTCTCTGGTTCCACCAGAATCCCGAGCTGTCCCACATGGAGCACAAGACCGCCGCGCGTCTCGCCAGCGAACTCGAGCAGCTGGGCTACGACGTCCACACCGGAATCGGTGGCACCGGCATTGTTGCCCTGATGGACAACGGGGACGGCCCCCTGGTCATGTTCCGGGCTGATATGGACGGCTTACCCGTGCAGGAAAAGTCCGGTCTGCCCTATGCCTCCACCGCGAAGCAGGTCGATTGGGACGGCAATGAGGTCTATGTGATGCATGCCTGCGGGCACGATGTGCACGTGACCAGCCTGGTGGGCACAGCCCGGATTATGGCCGAGCGCCGGGATCAATGGCAGGGCACCCTGATGCTGATCGGACAGCCCGCCGAGGAGCGCGTCGGTGGCGCGAGATTGATGCGTGAGGATGACATCTGGACGCGCTTCGGCCAGCCTGACTACGCCATGGCTCTGCACGTGACTTCGACTGTCCCCACGGGAATGCTGATAGCGGATCCCGCCCCCTACAGCGGTGCGGACACCGTCGATATCCTGATCAAAGGCGTGGGTGCCCATGGGGCCAGTCCCCATTCCGGGGTTGATCCCGTGTTGCTGGGCGCCCAGATTGTGGTTGCGTTACAAAGCGTGGTCAGTCGCAACCTGCCGCCGCGACGTCCCGGGGTGATTACCGTGGGCTCTTTCCATTCGGGCACCAAGCACAACATCATTTCAGACTCGGCGAAATTGCAGTTGACCGTGCGCAGCGAATCCGCCTCTGACCGCGCCCTGTTGCTGGCGGGCATCAAGCGGGTGGCGGAGAACAGCGGGCGCCTTATGGGATTGCCCGAGGATATGCTGCCGGAGGTGGTGGTCTATGAGAACGAGGGAGTCCCGCCGACCCTCAACGACATCGCCATGCTGGAGCGTATGCGCGGGGTCTGGACTGACCAGTTGGGAGAGGGGATTTTCTACAACGAGGAACGGCTGGCCATGGGTGCCGAGGATTTTCCGTTCTTTACCGTGGACCCTTACATCCCGTCGGTTTATTTCGCCGTGGGTGGCACTGACCCGGCCGATTTTGAGCGACAAGCCGCCGGGGGACCGCCGGTTCCCTCCCATCACTCACCGCTGTTCAAGATTGTGCCTGAACCCTCGGTGGAGCTTGGGGTGAAGGCCTCCGTGACGGGCCTCATGGATCTGTTACAGGCGCCCTGAGTCCGTCCCGGGAACAGTCCTGACATGGTGTGGCCATTATGGGATCCGGTAGTTCGGGTCATACACTGGTATTTCCCTGTTGCCATCGCCTTTATGTGGTGGAGTGGCGAGCAGGGACATTACCAGTGGCACAGCTGGGTGGGCTACAGCCTGCTGGTGGCTGCGGGAACCCGTGTGGTGTGGGGGCTTGTGGGCAGTGAGCCGGCGCGCTTCCGGTCGTTCCTGCGTGGGCCCGCGACCCTACTGGCCTACCTCAGGGGGCGGGTTG
>JAAXJC010000103.1:0-4469 GCA_012270045.1 Luminiphilus sp. | reverse complement strand
CGCGCGGGGTAGGGTCCTGCATCTTCCTGATGATAGTGATCCTCTGACAAGCTGGTACCGGTCTGTTCGCCAGCGATGACATCATGTTTGAGGGCCCCCTGGCATTTTGGGGCGGCGACTGGTCGGGTCCCCTGGCCCAGTGGCATGAGACTAACTGGCTGCTGTTGCAAGGTTTTATACTGTTACACCTCGGGGCCATCGCTTTTTATCATTTTCGTCGTCGGGAGCCCCTGGTCAGGGCCATGTGGCTTGGGAAAACCGATAGCCGTTTCAGTCAGACGGCGCCCCGCAGTGCCTGGCTGGGATTGCTTGTCGCCGCGGGTCTGGCCGGACTGCTGTACGCCCTGGTGGTAATGGCACCTGAAGCCCCCTCCTATTACTGAATGAGAGTTGTGTGAAGACTATGGACAGGAACGCGCTGGAAGCCCATTGGATGCCCTACACGGGCAACAGGCAGTTCAAGGAAGACCCACGCATCATTATGTCGGCCCGGGGGGTCTGGTATACCGATGATCGGGGGCGACAGGTCCTCGACGGGCACTCGGGTTTGTGGACCTCCGGTCTCGGTCACGGACGTGAGGAAATCAGCGAGGCGGTTGCACAGCAGGTCAGGGAACTGGATTTTGCACCACCGTTCCAATTCGGCCACCCAAAGGCTTTCGAACTGGCCAACCGGGTGAAGGAACTCATGCCCGCTGATCTAGATTATGTTTTCTTTACCAACTCGGGCTCCGAGTCGGCAGATACCTCCCTGAAAATGGCCCGAGCCTACTGGCGACTGAAGGGGCAGCCCACAAAAACCCGCTTTATCGGTCGCATGAAGGGTTACCACGGCGTCAATTTCGGCGGCATTTCCGTCGGTGGCATCGCCGCCAACCGCAAGTTTTTTGGTCAGGGTGTAGAGGCTGATCACCTGCGACACACCATGCTCCCGGACAATCGTTTCAGTCGGGGTATGCCCGAGGTCGGTGGGGACCTCGCCGACGAATTGTTGGACATGATCGCCCTGCACGATGCCTCAACCATCGCCGCCGTTATTGTGGAGCCCATGGCCGGTTCCGCAGGGGTGATCCCCCCGCCGGTGGGTTATCTCCAGCGACTCAGGGAAATATGCGATGCCAATGACATCCTGTTGATTTTTGATGAGGTCATTACCGGTTTCGGCCGCTGCGGTGCCGTTACGGGTGCGGATGAGTTCGGTGTTGTGCCCGACATCCTGAATGTGGCCAAGCAGATTACCAACGGTGCCGTGCCCATGGGCGCCGTCATTGCCAAAACAGAAATCTACGAGACGTTTATGGCCCATGGCGGGCCCGATTATGCGCTGGAGTTTGCCCACGGCTACACCTATTCAGCCCATCCCGTCGCCTGTGCTGCGGGCCTGGCGGCCCTGGACGTCTTGATGTCGGAAGCATTGCCCCAGCGGGTTGCCGCCGAGGCGCCGTACTTCGAAACGCTGCTGCACGAGCAACTGGCGGGCAAGCCCCATGTGGAAGACGTGCGCAACTATGGTTTTGCGGGGGCACTGACCCTGGCCGCCCATCCCGGGGAGCCATTGCGCCGACCCTTTGAGGTGGCCATGCGCATGTGGGAGAAGGGGTTTTTGGTGCGTTACGGGGGCGACACCATCCAGTTGGCACCGATGTTTGTCATGGAGCGCGCTGACATGGAGTCATTGATCGGGGCCCTGGCCGAGTCAGTGGAAGAAGTGGCCTGAATGAGAAGTAACGTGATGGGAGTGGTGTTTTGAACATAGGTATTATCGTTGGCAGTCATCGTAAGGACTCCCAGAGCGGCAAGGTGGGGCGTTATCTGGCCGCCAGGCTGCAGACATTGGGTGCCGATGCCTGGGTACTGGATTTGGGTGAGGAGCCACTGCCCTTATGGGATGAGGACTTGGGCAGCGGCGAGGGCCGCTGGGAATTTCTCCCTGATCTCACATCGCGTCTGCAGGCCAGTGATGGTTTCGTGATTGTCTCACCCGAATGGCACGGCATGGCGACTTCGGCAATCAAGAATTTCTTTCTACTGTGCAATATCAACTCCGGTCTGGCCCATAAACCGGCCATGATTACCACAGTCTCGGTGGCCGACGGTGGCGCCTATGTGGTCGGCGAGTTACGCACCAGCAGTTACAAGAACAACCGGCTTTGTTACATCCCCGAGCAATTGGTGGTGCGCAACGTGGGCCAGGTGTTCAATAGCGATCCCGAGGCCAATCATGCCGAGGCCCACGATTATTTTGTCGAGCGAGCCGATTACACGCTGAAACTGTTGCTGGCGTACAGCGACGCACTGGCTGGATTACGGGCGGAGGGCGTCGATTTGGAGTCCTATCCGAACGGCATGTGAATGATCGCCGCGCCGGCCTGCAACACCGGTCATTCCGGCAACTTGCTTGCCCAGGGGCTGGCCCAACGGACAGTGTGATAGGCCGATGCCGGGGGTGCGAGGGATAATGGTATGAGCGTGAAATGGTTGGCCTTGCCCCTGACGGTTGTTGTCGTGGGCTTACTGGTATGGCTGGGGTGGGCTTTTCTTGCAGCACCCATTGCGCCTGCGGTCTGGCAGCCGCCCGCCAACCCGGGGTTAACCGGGCCGTTCTCCCCCAATTCAGCCCTGGCGACTGCGGATACTATTGGTATGCCTGAACTGGGCCCCGAGGATGTCGCCTGTGGCAGTGACGGGCGCCTTTATACCGGCCTCGAGGACGGTCGCATCGTCGGTTTCAGTCCCGGGGGTGAGGTCATCGATATCGGCCATACCGCCGGCCGGCCACTGGGTTTGATGCTGGATGCGGAGGGCGATTTGATTATCGCCGATGCCTACCGGGGATTGTTACGCATGGGCGTCGATGGCGCGGTTGAGACCCTGGTGGATAGCTACGGCGGCCGGCCCCTGCGCTTCGTCGATGATCTGGACATCGCCGATGACGGCACCATTTACTTTTCCGACGCCTCCATGCGCTTCCAGTACCACAACAACCTGTTGGACTTTTACGAGGGCTCCATGACCGGCCGCCTGTTCAGTTTCCAGCCGGATACCGGCGAGCTGAAGTTGTTGCTTGCGGGCCTGTTTTTTGGCAACGGTGTCGCCCTGGGCCCTGACGACACCTATGTGCTGGTCAATGAGACGGGCCTGGGGCGGGTTCAGCGGGTTTGGCTGAAGGGTCCCAAGGCGGGCACCTCGGACCTGTTTATCGAACATCTGCCGGGCACCCCCGACAACATCAATTTTGACGGCGACAACACCTTCTGGATTGCCATGCCGTCACTGCGTGCCGGGGTCGATGCCGTCGCCAAGCAGCCCCTGCTGCGTCGACTGGTTTCGGTCTTGCCGAAGGCGCTGCAGGAGGCTGCCGCAACCCCCGTCAGTTTCGTGGTGGGGGTGACGGCTCAGGGAGAAGTCATAGCCAACCTGCAGGACCCGGGGCTGAACTATAATTACATCACCAGTGCCACACCCTGTGGCGACACACTCTGGCTGGGCAGTCTGCACATGTCCGCCGTGGGGTTCCTGCCCGTGCAGGAGAATCCCCAATAACGTTTTTAGGAAGCTGATATGCCCGCACCGCTGTTGTCCCGACGTGACCTCGAGTTTTACCTCTACGAAGTGTTCGACGTAGAAGCGCTGCAGTCCCGGCCACGTTATGGCGACCACAACCGGGAGTCCTTTGACGCGGCCATGGATATCGCGGAGAAGATTGCGGAAGACTACTTTGTCCCCATTCGCAAAAAAGTGGATCTCAACCAGCCCGACTGGGACGGCGAGAAGGTCATCATGATCCCCGAAATCAAGGCTGCCTACGATGCGGTGGCAGAAGCAGGGTTGATCTGTCCGGACCAGGATTATGAGATGGGCGGCATGCAGCTACCGCTGGCGGTAGCGGCCTGCGCGATGGGGTATGTCACTGCCGCGGCAAGTACCACCAACGGTTTCCACGCCCTGACCGCGGCCAATGCGAACCTGCTGGAGGCCCACGCCTCGGAAGAGCAGGTCGCCGCCTGGGTGCCGCGCCTGCGCAGTGGGGAATTCGCCGGCACCATGGCCCTGTCGGAACCCCAGGCCGGCTCCAGCCTCGCTGACATGCGCACCAAGGCGGTGCCCCAGGACGATGGCAGCTATCGCATCTTCGGCAACAAGATCTGGATTTCCGGGGGCGACCATGAACTCTCCAGCAATATTGTCCACGCCGTGTTGGCGCGCATCGAGGGCGCGCCACCGGGGGTCAAGGGCATTTCCATGTTTATCTGCCCCAAATACCTGCTCAATGACGATGGCTCCCTGGGGCAGCGCAATGACGTGCAACTGGCGGGCCTGTTCCACAAGATGGGCGGGCGGGGCCAGCCCTCAACGGCACTGAATTTTGGTGAGGGGGAGGGCGCTGTAGCCTACCTGGTCGGCGAGCCCCACCAGGGCCTGCGCTATATGTTCCCCAGGAGGAACGAGTCCCGGGTGATGGTGGGCAC
>JAAXJC010000003.1 GCA_012270045.1 Luminiphilus sp. | reverse complement strand
CCTCGGAGGCCTACGTGGTAGCTGAGTTACAGCACCTGCAGGGCAAGCTGCCGAACGCGGCTGGATCTTTTTACCAGCGCTTCGCCGGCGATTAGCTCAGTAGCCACTGACCCAATCGGGCTCGATGACCACAGCAACGCTGGCGATTAGTCGGAGTCGCGCCGATTGCGCCTCAGTTGCAGCGTCATATCCGCACCCGCCGTGGGGTCATCCACAACTGTGTTGCTCAACTGGCCGATGGCCGGACAGGTCACCTCAACCACATCACCGGGCCCGAGATATCGCGGCGGATCGAAGCGCGCCCCGGCACCGTTGGGGGTGCCGGTGGAAATCATGTCCCCGGGCTGCAGTGTGTAAAAAATCGACAGGTAGCTGATCAGGTAATCGAAAGGAAACATCAGATTGGCCGTGGTGTCACTCTGCCTGAGTTCGCCGTTGACCCGGGTCTCCAGGGTCAGTGCGCCGGTGTCGGCGACGCTGCCGGGGTCCACAAGCCAGGGGCCGATGGCACCGGTCCGGGGGAAATTCTTGCCCTGGGTGACATTGAACTTGGCGTGGCGAACCCAGTCCCTGATGGTGCCTTCGTTCATCAGGGTGTAGCCCGCGACATGGTCAAGGGCCCGCTCCTGGGGGATGCGGTGTCCGGTCTTGCCGATCACCATGACGATCTCACCCTCGTAGTCCAGTTGCCCGCTTTCCGGGGGCCGCCAAAGGGGTTGGCCGGCGCCCGTGAAGGACTCCTGGGCGCGCATGAACAGGCTGGGCCACTCGGGTTCCGGACTGTTGTCCCGGTACTCCGCGTTACGATTCGCGTAGTTCACCCCAACACAGATGATCTTTGGACCACAAACCACCGGGGGTAGCAGGTCGACCTCGTCAAGGGGCACATCCGCCTCGGTGGTGTCGGCAATCCTTGCCAGGTCCGACCAGTCCAGGCCCCGGGTCATGGCAGCGAGCACTGAACCTCCCTGCCTGGCGCCCAGGTCGATGATGCCATCACCGTCGGTTACCAGCCCCCAGGAGGATTGGCCCCGGCGTTCAAAACTGACCAGCTTCGTCGTCACCCTTACAGCACCGGGTTTTTGATTACGTCGACGTCCCCGGGGTAGCTCGCCCGCTCCGCCGCAATGCGCTCGAACCAGACCCTGCGGAATTGCGCCAGTGCCGTGTCACTGGCAAGCCCCCTGGGTTGAAAATCACCGTGCTGCTCCAACAGCTTTTGCTGGGCTTCGATGATGACCTTGTCCTCAAAAAATCCCTCAAACATGACCTCTCGCAGGGTTTCACCCACATCGTCCTCGCCCTTGCGGAAGTTCCTCAGGTACTCCCAGAAAAAATGCGAGGTGTTGCGGGTCTCAGGCGTCATGTACTGGCAATTTCGAAACTCCAGCAGCTCAGGGCACTCCGGCTCGCTGTCCCAACCCTCTGGACCGAACTGGGTGTCCATGAGAAAAATGCCGGGGGTATACATGCGCACAAAATTCCGCCGGTCGACCACCGTATCCGCTGGCCACGGGGTAATTTTTTGCAGGTAGGGAGGCTGACCGCTAGCCCGGTGCCAGCGTTCAAACTCAAAGCCGTTGTCCAGTTTATCCACTGCCTGGGCCGACTCCTTGGCGTAGTCTTCGGATCCGCCCAGGGTATTCGTATGCACAAAGGCGAGATGGGAGAAATCGGCCAGATTGTCCACAATCAGCATCCAGTTGGCGTCGTAGTGCAGATAACAACGCTTGGGCAGTCCACACCAGTCGGGATCCTCAAGGGGTTCAAAGTGAGGAATATCCTCTACCTTCGCCTGCTCGGGCTGACCCATCCAGATCCAGAGCATGCCGCCCCGATCGACCAGGGGGTAACTGCGCACCCTGTGGTTGGGGCTGATCTTCGCCTGACCCGGAATCTCCACGCACTGGCCGGAGGCGTCGTACTTCATGCCGTGGTACATACAGCGTATGCAGTTACCCTCTATCCGGCCCATCGCCAGGGGTGCTGATCGATGGCAACAGCGATTGTCCAGCGCCACATACTGACCGTCCTCACCACGATAGATAACAATGGGCTTTTCCAGGTAGGTCCGGGCCAGCGGTTGGCCATCCTCGATTTCGCTGGTCCAGGCGGCGGCGTACCAGCAGTTGTAGAGAAACCAGTCGTCTGCACTGCGCATTGGGGGCGCTCCACTTATACTCGATTGTCGGTTGATGCCATGCCCCGCCAGCCGCGGAGCTATTGAATGCTAACCCGAAGACCACGGCACGGGCATCGATTTATCAGCCTTGTCAGCCAAACAGCAAATATGTAACATGTTACGCATATTGGATCAAGTGAAGCCAGCAGAGAGCCCCGCCATGCCCCCGTTCGAACAACCCACAGCAGCCGAGAATCAGCAGCGAGCCCGGGACTACCTGCAACGATTCAAGCAGCAGCCCGTCGGCCACTATATCGCCGGCCAATGGTGTGCAACGGAGGGTGCGGAACTGTTCGCCAACATCAATCCCGCTGACAACAGCCCTATGGGCAAGGTTGTCGCCGGCACACCGGAAGACATGGATCGGGCCTGTACTGCAGCCGCAGAAGCGTTCCCGGAATGGGCGGCCCTGCCGGGAGCCCAACGCAAAAAGCTGTTGAACCGCCTGGCGGATTTGCTGGAGGCCCGGGCTGATGAAATTGCCCTGGTAGAGTCCTCAGATTGCGGCCAGCCGATTCGGTTCATGAAGCAGGCTGCTGTCCGCGGTGCCGCGAATTTCCGGTTTTTTGCCGACAAGGCACCTGAAGCCGGTAATGGCCTGTCCCTGCTGCAACCGGAGCACACCAACTACACCCTGCGTGCACCGATCGGTCCGGTGGGCATAATCACGCCCTGGAATACCCCCTTCATGCTGGCGACCTGGAAAATAGCCCCGGCCCTGGCGGCGGGTTGCACGGTGGTTCACAAACCGGCTGAACTGAGTCCCCTGTCAGCCCATCTGCTGGCCGAAATAAGCGCTGACGCAGGCCTGCCAGTCGGAGTCTGGAATACCGTGCACGGCTATGGGGAAACCGTGGGCAGGCGGCTCTGTGAGCACCCGGCGATCAAAGCCATCGCGCTGGTGGGCGAGACTACCACCGGTAGCCAGGTCATACGCCAGGGTGCAGACACCCTGAAGCGGGTACACCTGGAACTGGGCGGCAAGAATCCGGTGATTGTCTTTGATGACGCCGACTTTGACCGCGCATTGGATGCGGTGGTGTTCATGATCTACTCCCTGAACGGCCAGCGCTGCACGTCCAGTTCCCGGCTGCTGATCCAGAACAGTATCCGGGAGCGTTTCCTGGCGGCGCTGACACAGCGGGTGGGGCAACTCGTCGTAGGTGATCCCCTGGACCCCAACACCGAAGTCGGGCCACTCATCCATCGCGGACATTTCGACAAGGTCATGGGCTACATGGCCACTGCTGCGCAGGAGGGCGCCGTCATCGCCGCGGGGGGCGTGGCCCGGGACGACCTGGGTGACGGCAATTACGTGGCGCCGACCTTGTTCGTCGATGCCGACAACAGCATGCGTGTCGCCCGGGAGGAAATCTTCGGGCCAGTGCTGACGGCCATTGGCTTCGAGGACGAGGCAGAGGCGCTGCGCATCGCCAACGACAGTGACTACGGCCTCGCGGGTTACATATGGACCGGCGATACCGGGCGGGCGCTGAGGATGGCACAGGGCGTACAGGCGGGTATGCTGTGGGTGAACTCGGAGAACAATCGCAACCTGCCCTCCCCCTTCGGCGGCATGAAGATGAGTGGCATCGGTCGCGATGGAGGCGACTACAGCTTTGACTTCTACATGGAAACCAAAAACATTTGCATCGCCCACGACACCCACCGGGTGCCCGCCCTGGGCAAGTCCACGGACTGAGGGACTGTTATGGGCAGCGTAGCGTTCGCGGCAAAAATCACCCACGTACCGTCCATGTACCTGTCGGAGCTGGATGGCCCCCACAAGGGCTGCCGGCAGGCGGCGATCGATGGCCACCTGGAAATATCCCGCCGCTGCCGGGAACTGGGTGTCGACACGATCGTGGTGTTCGATACCCACTGGCTGGTGAACTCCGGCTATCACATCAACAATGCGGCCCATTTCAAGGGTATCTACACCAGCAACGAGTTACCCCACTTCATCAAGAACATGCCCTATGAGTACGACGGCAACACCGTCCTTGGGGACATTATTGCCGCGGGCTGTAACGAGGCCGGGGTCAACACCCGGGCCCATTCCGACACCACCCTGGCTCTGGAATACGGCACGCTGGTGCCCATGCGTTACATGAACGAAGACCGGCACTTCAAGGTGGTGTCGGTTTCCGCCCTGTGCCAGGTCCACGACCTGGAGGACAGTGGTCGACTGGGTGCCGCCCTGAGACAGAGCATAGAGCAACACTATGATGGCAAGGTCGCCGTGCTGGCGTCGGGCTCGTTATCCCACCGCTTCGCCCAGAATGGTGTCTCAGAGCACTACCTGCATCGGGTCTGGTCGCCCATGCTGGAGCATATGGACCAGGAAGTGGTGCGAATGTGGCAACAGGGCGAATGGCAGGAGTTTGTCGCCATGCTTCCCGAGTACGCTGACAAATGCCACGGTGAAGGTTTCATGCACGACACCGCCATGCTGCTGGGCACATTGGGCTGGGATAGCTACCGTGGCGAGGTCGAGGTGCTGACCCCCTATTTCGGCAGCTCGGGCACCGGTCAGATCAATGCGGTGTTCCCGGTTCACTGACCCAGCCACAGGCCCCCGCCATGCCCCACATTATTGTCGAATATTCCAACAACATCGAAGAGGCCAGCCTCGACCTGCCCGGCCTGTTGGAGCGCCTGGCCGATGTGGCGGTCGCCACCGGCCTGTTTCCCGAGAAAGGTATGCGCCTGCGCGCCTACCGCGCTGATTTTCAACGGGTAGGTGCCGGCCACCCGGAGCAGGGTTTTCTCCATGTTGGGATGAAGGTGGGCAAGGGTCGCACCGAAGCGGCCAGGCAGGAGGCGGGGGCGACCCTGTTCGAGGCCCTGAAAGCACACCTGTCGGACGCCATGTCCGGGCAGACCATCTCCCTGTCACTGGAGATGCGGGAGCTCGACCCGGTGAAGTTCAACTATCGTAACGACTGAGGCAGACCATGCTGGATTCAGCTGAAATACAGGCGGCGGCGGATGCTTTGTACGTTGCGGAACAGGCCCGGCAGCAGATCCGCCCCCTCACCCTGAGTCACCCTGACATGACCATGGACGATGCCTACGCCGTACAGCGCGCCTGGGTGGACAGGAAAATAGCCGATGGCGACCGCATCACGGGTTACAAAATTGGACTGACGTCCCGGGCCATGCAGAGCGCGATGAATATCTCCACGCCCGATTTCGGCATACTCTTGGAGAGCATGTGCTTCGCCAATAACAGCACACTGAGCACCGGCGATTTCTGCGATCCCCGCATAGAGGTTGAACTGGCCTTCGTGATGAAGGAATCCCTGTTCGGTGAGGACGTCACCATCGAGCAGGTCATCGACGCCACCGACTACGTGGTACCGGCATTGGAACTGATAGCTGCGCGCAGCTGGCGCACCGATCCGGAAACCGGCTATACCCGCAAGGTGTTCGATACCATCGCCGATAACGCTGCCAATGCCGGCTACATTGTGGGCGACCAGCAGTTTGATCCCAGGGCCATAGACCTGCGCTGGTCCGGGGCCATCCTGTACGTTGATGGCGAGGTCGAGGAAACAGGCCTGGCGGCGGGGGTTCAGGATCACCCGGCCAAGGGCATATGCTGGGTCTGCAAACGATTCGCCAAACACGGCATCGGTCTGGAACCCGGACAACTGGTGCTCAGCGGTTCTTTCACCCGGCCGGTGGTGGCCATGGCGGGCCAGCGAATGAGCTGCGACTATGGTCCCCTGGGGACCGTCAACGTCAACTTCAGCTAGGGGCTGGAACATGGACCTGCCTAAAAATAAATTCCTGCAACGGCTGGGTAACAAAGCAACCCTGTGGGGCTGCTGGTTGGGCCTGCCTGATGCCAATGTGGCGGAAATCGCCGCGGGGGCCGGTTTTGATTGGCTGCTGATCGATCATGAACATGCACCCTTTGAACTGAGCGATGTCATGGCCCACCTGCGGGCTATGGAGCCCTACCCCAGCGCCGCCCTGGTCAGGCCGGTGAGCGCGGATCCGGCCCTGCTCAAGAAGTTCCTGGAAATGGGTGTCCAGACCTTTGTCATCCCCATGATCGACACTCCGGAGCAGGCGGCGGCCTGCGCCCGCGCGGTTTACTACCCGCCCCGGGGACAGCGGGGCGTGGGCACGTCGCTGGCCCGGGCCTCCAGGTGGAATCAGGTGGGTGACTACCTGCACAGGGCCAATGACGAGCTGTGCCTCATTGTCCAGGCGGAGACTTTGACGGCACTGGACAACCTCGATGCCATCCTGGATGTTGAGGGTGTTCACGGCGTCTTTATTGGGCCTTCTGATCTGGCCGCATCCATGGGCAAAATCGGCCAGGGCGATGACCCGGAGTTATTGGACCTGTGTATCGGTGCCATTGAACGGATCAAATCCGCGGGCAAACTGGCGGGCATCCTGACCATGAACGAGACTCTGATCGACCGCAGTGCCCAGGCCGGTGCCGATTTTATCGGCATTGGAGTTGATACCCTGCTGTTGGGATCAGCACTGCGGGAACGCGCCCAACGGAACCAATAATTCTTCGTCAGTCAAACGTTGCTGCGCGCCCCCAAATGCCGTTATAAACGCTGCTTCCGGTGTCGGGATGGCACCGTCACGCCAAACACGAGAGGTCCCTATGAACTTTGAGTTCTCCGAAGAACAGTTGATGCTGCGCGAACAGGCCCGGGGCTTCCTCAGCCAACACTGTCCACCGACAAAAGTTCGGGCGGTCCTGGATGGCGAACAGGACCACGACGCAGATCTGTGGCAACGGGTCGCCGAGATGGGCTGGACCGCTACCGCCATACCGGAAAATTATGGCGGACTCGGTCTCGGCTATTACGAACTCGCTGTCATTGCCGAAGAACTGGGCCGAGCCGTGGCTCCCATCCCCTTTTCATCGTCAGTTTACCTGGCCACCGAGGCACTACTGGCCTTTGGATCCGAAGCCCAGAAGGAGCGCTGGCTGCCGCAGCTGGCGTCCGGCGAATGCATCGCCACCCTGGCCCACGCCGAAGGACCGGGACAAACCACAGCGGCCTCCCTGGCGACCACCCTGTCTGACGGCGTGCTGAGCGGCACAAAAAAACCCGTTGCCGACGGCCAGTGTGCCCAACTGGCGATTGTCAGCGCCAACGCGGGCGGTGACAGAGTTCAGCTTTGCCTGGTGGAACTGGACCAGGACAGCGTCAGCCGCACGCCGATGAAAACCCTGGATTTCAGTCGCGGCCACGCCGCTATCGAATTTAATGAGGCACCCGCTGAAGCCCTGGGTGACGCCGTATCCTGGCCGGCATTCGAGGCCCTGCTGGACCGGGCGGCAGTGCTGATGGCCTGGGAACAGCTGGGACTCGCGGACAAGGCCCTGGAGCAGGCCTGTGACTACGCCAAGCAACGCTATGCCTTCGGGCGACCCATTGGCTCCTTCCAGGCCATCAAGCACAAGCTGGCGGGCATGTACGTAAAAAACGCCATCGCCCGCAGCAACGCGTATCACGGCGCCTGGGCACTGGCCAGCAACAGTGACAGCCTGACCCTGGCTGCAGCGACCGCCCGGGTAGCGTCAATCCAGGCCTCCCTGAACGCCGCACAGGAGAATATCCAGACCCACGGCGGTATGGGCTTCACCTGGGAGTTTGACTGCCAGTTCTACTATCGCAGGGCCAAATTGCTCAGCCTGGCACTGGGCTCCGAGCGTTACTGGCAGGACCGACTGGTGACTGCCCTGGAACAGCAATCCGCTTCAGCAGCCTGAGCAAAGGAATTTATCCATGGACTTTAATGACACTCCCGACGAAGCCACCTTCCGCGCCGAGGCTGCCCAGTGGCTGGCCGACAACCGCCTGACAGCTGAAGATACCGAGGGCCTGAGTCGGCTCGCCATCGCCAAGTTGTGGCAGAAGCGCAAATACGACGGCGGCTGGGCCTGCATCGGCTGGGATGAGAAATACGGTGGCCGCGGCGCAACACCCATCCAGCGGGTAATCTGGGGTCAGGAGGAGGACAAATACAACGTCCCCTCGCGCTTCTTCGTTATCGGCCAGGGCATGATCGCGCCCACCATCATGGCCTGGAGTTCCCCCGAGCTGTGTGATCGTTTCCTGCCCAAACTCGCCAGCGGCGAAGAAATCTGGTGCCAGCTGTTCTCGGAGCCCGCCAGCGGTTCCGACCTCGCGGCACTGCGCACCAAGGCCGAGAAGGACGGCGACGAGTGGGTCATCAACGGCCAGAAAATCTGGACCTCCGGCGCCCACTACTCTGACTACGGCATGATTGTGACCCGCACCGACCCGACGGTGGCCAAACACCAGGGGCTGACCGCCTTCCTGGTGGAGATGAAAGCTGCCGGGGTGGAGACGAAACCGATCAAGCAGTTGACCGGTGATTCCGATTTCAATGAGGTGTACTTCACCGACGTCCGGGTACCGGACAGCTTTCGCCTGGGCGAAGTGGGCCAGGGCTGGCAGGTGGCGCTGACCACTCTGATGAACGAGCGACTGGCCATTGGCGGCGGTGGCGCAGGTGCCGACGTGCCGCTGGCGATGAAAATTGCCGGTGAGGTGCAGATCAACGGCGAACCCGCTATCAGGGACAGCGCGGTACGGGCCAAGATCGCCAACTTCCACGTGCTGGAAGCGGGCCTTAAATACAACGGCTACCGGGCACTCAGTGCCCTATCCCGGGGGGACCTGCCCGGACCCGAAAACTCCATCGGCAAGCTGGTCGGCGCGCCCAAATTGCAGGACATCGCGTCTTTCTGCATGGATCTACTGGAGGAGCACGGCGCGCTTTGGGATGACGACCTGGACGCCCTGGCAGGGATGGCCCAACGCTCCTACATGGGGGCGCCCGGACTGCGTATTGCCGGCGGTACCGACGAGATCATGACCAATATTATTGCCGAGCGGGTACTGGGACTGCCCCAGGACCCCCGGGCGGACAAGGGGATTCCTTTCAACGAGGTTCCCACGGGCAATTAAGTCCGCCCTCTCCCTGTCCCCGCTAGACCCGGGGGTACTGACCCGGGGTTGAGCAGCGGCCGCCGCTTGCCACCCTGTCCAGCAAGGCCCTTCGCCTGAGAGGCCATGTGGACAGGGTTGGCCGGTTTGATCACCCACCTTGAACCCGGAAACAGAAGTTACAGTCCCGGGGTCAGGGCGTTTCCCTGCCGGCATTTCCCATCCAACTCCGCGACAACCGAACGGGCTCCCCGGGACTGGAGAAATTACTCAATTTGATTGACACTGCGGCCTGCGACCGA
>JAAXJC010000220.1 GCA_012270045.1 Luminiphilus sp. | reverse complement strand
TGCAGGCCCTGCGGGATTCCTCGATCGGAACCCCCGGTGGCCCCTGTGACTATGCCGAGAATTTTTTCGCCCGTGAATACCGGATGAATTACATCCTGCACACCTATCCCAAGCCGGTTATCTGTTGGGGGCACGGTGTGGTGATGGGCGGTGGCCTGGGGATTCTCGCGGGCTGCAGTCATCGGGTGGTGAGTGAGCGAACCCGGATTGGCATGCCAGAAGTCACCATTGCGCTGTTTCCCGATGTCGGGGGCAGTTGGTTCCTGAATCGAATGCCCGGTGAACTGGGCCGATTTCTCGCCCTGACCGCCGCGAACATCAACGCCACCGACGCCCTGTTCGCGGGTCTTGGCAGTCATTTTCTCGCCCACAGTCAGCACGACATGTTTTTGGCGGCCCTGGTCGATGGCCAGTGGTCGGAGCGGGACCCGGCCGATGTGGTTGCGGACGTGATCGCCGGCCTGGCCCCGGCCGTGGACCGGCCGGCGGCCCAGGTTGAGCCCCATATGGCGACCATCAACACCTGGATGGCGGGCGAGGATCTGGCCGCCATTGTCGACCGGGTAGTGGCCTGGCAGGGCGATGACCCCTGGCTCAGCCGCGCCCGGGACGGGTTGGTACACGGTTCCAAACTGGCTGCCAGCTGGATCTTTCGCCAACTCAACAGTACCCGGCATGCCACACTGGAAGAAGTATTTGCATCGGAGTTGCGTCTGGCCACCCACATCATGCGACATCCGGAGTTCGGGGAGGGTGTGCGCGCGCTGCTGGTCGACAAGGATCGCAATCCCCAGTGGACGTACCCGTCGGTGGCAGCGGTACCCGGCGAAGTGCTGGACAACTTTTTTGCCCAGCCCGACGACGCCCCCGACCTGGATTTGCCCTGACAAGACCCCGGGAGAGTCACCATGACAAGCATTGCGTTTATTGGCCTTGGCAACATGGGGGGACCCATGGCCAGGAACCTGCTGGCCGCTGGCCACAGCCTGCGTATTTTCGATCTCTCCGAGTCAGCCCTCGGGGATGTCGCCGAGGCGGGCGGCCAGATTGCGGCGTCGGCCCCGGCCGCCTGTGAGGGGGCCGAGGTGGTGATCACCATGCTGCCTGCGGGCAAACACGTGCGCCAGGTTTACACCGGTGACGACGGTTTACTAGCGGCGCTGTCACCGGACACCCTGTGCCTTGATGCCAGCACCATCGACAGTGAAACCGCCAGGGAGGTTGGCTTGGCCGCGGCTGAGATGGGTATCCCATTTATGGACACCCCGGTATCCGGTGGCGTCGCTGCCGCCCAGGCGGGAACCCTGGCATTCATGTGCGGCGGTACCGAAGAGGCTTTCCGTCGGGCCCAGCCGGTACTCGCCGACATGGGCAACCCCGAGAAAATCTTCCACGCCGGGCCGGCCGGTGCCGGGCAGGTGGCCAAGGCGGCCAACAACATGGTGTTGGCCATTCACATGATCGGTACCTGCGAGGCCCTGGCCATGGGCGCCAATGCCGGTCTCGATCCCGGTGTGTTGTCCGAGATCATGAAGGCGAGTTCGGGTAACAATTGGTCCCTGCAGGTCTACAACCCCTGGCCCGATGTGATGGAGGGATCCCCGGCGAGCAACGACTACCAACCGGGGTTCATGGTTGACCTGATGGTAAAGGACCTGGGTCTGGCCATGGCGGTGGCTAAAAGCAGCGGTATCGACAACCCCTTGGGCAGGCTGGCCCTGGCACAGTACGAGGCGCACCAGGCCGATGGCCACGGGACCACTGATTTTTCCTCTATCCTCAACCGGATCAGGAGCAGCTGACACCCCCATCAATCTCCGGCCCCCGTTGCTCGGGTCACTGGCCGGAATCGAGCCTGTCTTTGGGCTGATCTGAGGGTGTTGCTGCCACCGCCTGCAACCAGGTTGGATTTTGCTGGGCCAACAGGTGGCCGGTCCAGACTGCGAACTCCCGGGTCAGGTGATGCCTGTCCACGAAGACCGGATCGCCATCGGGGGTGCTGGTTGGACAGCTCTCGGGCCTGCCATCACCGCACAGCAAGTCCAATTTGCTGAATTTATAGTCGCTCAGGGCTGTTACCTGCTCTTCGAGGGGTACTGCATCGGGGATCAGTCCGGGGAAGTGTTCAAGGTTCTCCAACCGGCTGCACGCACTGTATGAGCCGTATTGATTGATCAGGCTCGCGCAAGCTTCCCGGGTTGAAAAGTAGTCCTCGAAGGTGATAAGTGGCACACCGGGCTGGCGAGCCCTGGCGGTGCCCAAAACAGTAACCAGTGCCTTCTTGTTGCCGGCATAGGGTCGCCGGGCACTGTAAACGATGGCTTTGAAGCGGATGGTTTCCAGCAGCGTCCCAAGGGCATCCAAGCGCGTCTGACAGTCGGGCGCAGCGGAGCTTACCCAGTTTCCCTCAACGCGTAGCGGACCGCAGTCGTTTGTCGAACCAAAGCGAATGCTGGACGCCAGGTGGGCCGTGCCAAGGGCTCCAGCAAGAATGTTGAAGGCGTCTGGCTCATGGGAGTTGCCGATAAACAGGATCGCCTCACCATCAGGGGGCAGAGAACAGCGCTCCAGCACGCCTACTTTGTCGACCCGGCATTGGCGTCGCACCCATTCGAAACGCCCCTGTTGGTATCCCTCGATGTCCGCGGCGGATAGCAGCACGTCACCTCGTCGCGTGAATGTATCGGGCATCTGTGTGGGCAGCAGCAGTAACAGGGCCATGATCAATGCGCTGCCCAGGGTCAGGCTGGCTCCCTTGTGCCAGCCGCTGGGTTGGCCCGAGGCGCGCACGTAAAACCGTCGTTCCACTCCATAGTGCAGTACGAGTGTCAGCAGCAGCGTAGCGACGGCCAACAGGGCCTGAATGGTCGGTGTCAGTTCCTGCAGCGTGTAGGCCCGGTACAGGGCAATGGGCGGCCAGTGTGCCAGATACATGGCATAGGACACCCGACCCAACCACCGGGCGGTGGAATTGGAGAGCCAGACGCTGCCAGAGGTCTCATGGCTGGCGAGAAGGACCAGGGCGGCACCCACGCTGGGAATCAGCGCCAGCCAGCCTGGGAACGCGGTTCCATCACCAAAAGAGGCAATGCTGACGCCGCACAGTGCCAGCCCGATTGAACGCAGCAGTTGTCGACTGAACTCATTGAAAGCGTTATGACGCCACCACTCTACCGCCAGTGCGCCCAGGGCAAACTGCCAGATACGGAAGGGCAACAGGTAAAAAGCAGCGGCGCTGTCAATGGGAGTCATGACAATACAGGCAGCAAGGCTGGCCAGCGTAATCAAGCCCAGACCGACCAGATACAGCCGCTGCGGCAACTTGTAGAGCAGCAGCAGTAAGCCGGGCCAGAACAGGTAGAACTGTTCTTCTACCCCCAGGGACCACAAATGCAGCAGAGGCTTTAATTCCGCTGTCGCGTCCCAGTACCCGGATTCAAAATAAAAGACGAAGTTGGCGGCGCTGAAGACCGCTGCGCTCGCCGACATTGCAAACGCTGACATCATGCCAGGCTGCAGTATCAGCATGGCGGCTATCGTCGTCGCCATGACCGTCGCCAGCACCGCGGGTAGCAGTCGCTGCACCCGGCCTGCATAGAAGCTGCTGAAACGAAACTGCCCTGCGGCGGCCCTGTCTCGAATAAGTCCGGAAATCAGGAAACCCGAAATAACGAAGAAAATATCCACACCCACATAGCCCCCGGCAAAACCCGGGATGTCGAGGTGAAACAGGACGACGGCCAGCACCGCTACCGCCCGCAGACCGTCAATATCGGCAAGGTAGCCCAGGGCTCGCTTGGGCACAGTCGTGGTCACAGGGCTGGGCACACAGCAGCGTTCACCTGGATTAGACCGCACTCAAAAAACCCGGACAGGCCTCTGGTTTGGGTTTTGGACAGAGCCCTATTTTCGGCTGCGTATACCCACGGTGCTGACTCAAGCATGGATTCAGCTTTCAGGGGCGCGCTCGCTGTACAGGTCGCCCAGAGCAGTTTTGAGGGGCCCGAGCCAGGGCTCGTAGTGCTTCCACTGCTCCAGCCCGGTGGCGTACACCGGTTGCCGTACCTGTTCCGAGGAGGGGGTGCGGACATTGCGCTCGGTTTTATGGAACTGCAGGCAGGCCTCTTCGAAGGGCAGGCCACAGAAGTCGAGCATGCGCCGGACTTCGGTCTCGAGGTCCGCGACTACATCCTCGTGCTGGACCCGCAGCACGTAACCCGGTAGCACCGCATCCCAGTGGTTCATCAGGCGCACATAGTCCCGATAGTAGCGGGCAACATCCTCCAGGTCGTAACTGAACATCTGCCCCTCGGCGAACAGCTGCTTGAAACCGCTGAAGCAGCAGGCCATGGGGTCGCGCCGGGCATCAATGATTTTGGCATTGGGCAGCATCAGCCGGATCAGGCCGATATGGCGGAAGTTATTGGGCATTTTGTCGATGAAAAAAGGCGCATTTTGCCGATGGATGCGGGTGTCACGAATGTATTCCTCGCCATAGGCCTGCAACTGCTCCGGGCTCAGGTCGGCAAGGTTTTGGGGGTAGGGCCGGGCATCCTTGCCCTGTCCCATGCGCCGCAGCTTACCGCTGATAGACAGTACGTTGGGTAGTTCCAGCGTGCCGTCAATCTGGCTGTGGGAGGACAGTATCTGCTCCAGCAAGGTGGAGCCCGCCCGGGGCAGGCCGACCACGAAAATCGGATCGGGGTCGGGTGCGCCCACGGCCTGTTGAAACAACTCGCTGGTACAGGCGGCAATCTGGGCATCGCACTCACTGGTGGTGCCTTCAGCCCGGTATTGAAGCTGGATTTTCTTCAGGCCATTACCCTTGTGGTAGTGCTGGAACGAGCGCTCATACTGCTCCCTATCCTCAAAGGCCTTGCCCAGGGCGAACTGCAGATAGACACGGTCCTGCCCCGCCAATTGGGGATGCTGGTCCAACTGCAGCATGGTCTCAAGTTCACTGTCCTGGAAGCGATAGGTTTTCAGATTGGCCAGGGAGTACCAGGCTTCACAGTGCAGTGGCTGGGCATCGATGGCGGCCCGATAGGCAAGTATGGCCTCGTCCGCCTTCCCGCCGGTCTTCAGGGCATGGCCCCGGGAGATATGGGTGACCGGATCCCCGGGCAGCCGCTGGAGGATTTTGTCGAACAGTTCCAGTGCGGTCTCGTAGTCTCCCAGCTGCATGCTCTGGATGGCATACAGGGACTGCAGCATGGGACTCTCCGGGTCGCTTGCCAGCAGCTCCCTGGCGGCCTCGGTGGCCTGCTGGTAGCGCTGCCGCTTACCCAGGGTCTGGATGTAGTCTATGCGGGCCTTCTGGTTTTCGGGGGCGAAAGCGACCGCGCTTTCCAGCAGGAACTCCGCATCCTCCAGCACACCGTGGCGCTGGGCGATGTCGGCCAGTACCCTCATACCCTCCACATCCGTGGGGTTCTTCTGCATATAGCTGCGGCACAGGTGTTCAGCCTTGAGCAACTTGCCCTCATGCAGCATGTCCAGGCTGGCCAAAAGGGGCGGCGCCAGGCTTTGCAGCCAGTTCAGTCGTTCCTCAATCTGTGCAACCCGTTCCGGGGAGCGTGCCCTGTCCAGCAGCTTGAACTGTCCCAGCCAACTGGCTTTCAGGGCCGGGTTCAGATGGCAGGCGGTAGCGTAGGCACTGACCGCCTCGGCGTTTCTAAGGGTGTCGCGATACAGGTGGCCCAGTTCCTGAAACCCCCGTCCGTAACTGGGGAAGCCTTCGATCAGCTTCAGTAAGAACCGTTCAGCGTCGGCGGCTTGCCGGCTGTGGCGCAGACATACTCCGCGCATGTACAGGCCCATCTGGGATTCCCGGTCGGGATCATCCAGTTGATCCAGGGCAGACAGGGCCCCTGGGATGTTGCCCTGCTGTATCAGGGCCTGGATTGCCGCCAATCCCTCGGGGCTTGGGGTCTGGGTATCAGTCATACCGGGTCACAAATTGGCCACACAAAGAAAAAGTGCCCCCGAAGGAGCACTTTCTATCTTACGCTATAAACGCTTGGAACTCAGAACTCGAGGGCCACGCGAATACCGGCCGTGGTCGGCGGTGCCAGCGCCAGTCGCTCACGGTCGTTAACGTAGTTGGCGCCCGTGACCACCTGCTCGTCGGTCAGGTTGTCGACGAAGGCCTCCACCATCCAACGGTCGGCGGTGATGCCGGCGGTCAGGTTGACTCTCGTCCAGCTGGGCACCTCCATGGCATTGATGGAGATAATGTCACTGTAGGAAGAATCAGAGAACGCCACTGAGGGCATGAAGTGCCCGGTCCATCCGTCACCGATGTTCCACTCGTAGCGCGCCCAGAGATTGCCCTGGTAGTTGGGCGCATAGGCGAGCTCAGAGCCGACAATAACGTCCTGGCTGGGTGTATTGCTGGCGGTTACCTCGGTATCGAGCAGCGAGAACGCGGCACCGATGGTGAGGTTATCTGTCGGCAGCCAGGTGATGTCACCTTCCACACCTTTCACGTCAGCATCTGCCGCGTTGTCCGAGAAGAACAGGTTGACGATGCTGGTATCGAAGATGGTGGTCTGCAGGTCGGTGATGTCGACCAGGAACAGGGCACCGTTAAAGCGCAGCCTGCCGTCCATCAGGTCCAGCTTCCAGCCCACTTCCAGGTTGGTCAGCTCATCCGATTTTACGTCAAAGGGCACGGTGTAGTTGGTGGCGGACTGGACCGCACCCCCCGGCCGGTTCAGCAGACCGGTACGGAAACCCTCGGAGTAGGTCAGGTAGTACAGCCGGTCCTCATCCGGGGACCAGGACAGGGTGACCTTGCCAATGACGCCATCGTCCTCTGCCACGTCAGGTGCATAGATGCTGTTGACGATACGCTGATAGTTGGGGTCGTCTTCAGAGGGCAGGTTGTTCGGTGTGTACACCGGGCTGTCCTCGTAGGGGAAGAAGCCAGCATAAGTCCAGCGTATGGACTGGTCTCCGTCGTACAGGTCATTGATGTTGGTGCCGAACTTGTTGTAGTCGCTGCCGCTCATATTGTAGAACGACGAGTTCGCGCTGCCCGCCAGATCCACCTCGTAGTCGTAGTAGCG
Organism: Luminiphilus sp.; assembly: GCA_012270045.1. Lineage (GTDB taxonomy): Bacteria > Pseudomonadota > Gammaproteobacteria > Pseudomonadales > Halieaceae > Luminiphilus. The sequence goes on along the minus strand of JAAXJC010000220.1, from coordinate 32,802 downwards.
CAGGCCACCGGTAATGGTCAGGCTGTCCGAGAGGTCGTAACTGACCTCACCGAATATGCCCATCTGCTCGTCGGTACGAAGAATATCGTTGCGGAAGATGGTATCTGCCGGGTAGGGACCCTCGCCCACCCGATAGCCGCCCTCACCGTCGTAGGGGTAGTTGGAGTTGGGGGCAAAGCCAAAGCCGTTACCCGATCCCGCACCCCAGGCATCAACCAGCTGGTTGCTGGGATAGGAGAAATCAACCCGTTCGGTGAGTTCCATGTCGCTGTAGAAGGCACCGGCGGTCACACGAACACGCTTGCTCTGGTCGGTGCTGAAGCGCAGCTCGTGGGTCTGGAACTCACTCTCCACCAGGTTGGTGGTGTACAGGTTGGGCGAGTAACAGGTTCCGGTTGGCACGCCACCGGGCGCGAAGGACGTGTAGGACACGTAGTAGTCGCAGATGTAGTAGGGAATATACTGGCCGATGAACAGGTAGTCCGAATAGTCGGTTCGCTGATCGGTCTCACGGTCAGTAAATGCTCCGGTATAGATGACATCGAGAGCACCTAACCGGCCCTCAAGGGTCCAGTTGAAGCTGGTGTAATCGTCCTTGATGAAGTCCCGCTCGAAGCGCTGGATCTGGTAGTCATCATCGAGGTTGGGGTCGGCGTAAAACGTGCCGTCACTGTCGATTTCCTGGACCATTGCGCCCACCTGGACGCTCCAGTCGTCATTGATGTTCCACAGGGCGCTGATGCGTCCACCCCGGTAGGAGGTATCGTTGAAGTCCTCCTCAACCAGGTCGGCATTGTTGGCATCGATGAAGTTGACGTTACTCAGGTCGGCGCCCGCCTGGAAGCCGCCCCGATAGGACTGCACTACCGTGCCGTTTGAGCGAATGGTACCCGCAGGGCGGAAACGTGCGCTTTCCCGGGTTGAACGCGTGCCTGGGATGTTGTCGATGTAGCCACCCTGCTCGTCGGTGAAGACTGATGCGCGAATCGCGGCACTGTCACCCAGTGGAATGTTGATGGTGGCGTTGATGTTGTAGTTCATCTCACCGTCTTTCATCCAGGAAGTGCCCGCCGACACTTTTCCGGAGAATTCAGTGGGATCTGGCTTGTTCGTAATCAGTCGTACCACGCCCGCCTGGGAGCTGGCGCCGAACAGGGTGCCCTGGGGACCCGCCAGCACCTCAACCCGGTTCATGTCGACGATGTAGACGTCCAGGTTACGGCCGGGCTGGCTCAGGGGTTGCTCGTCCAGGTACATCGCCACGTTGGGGCTCAGGCCCGCCACACCGGAGGTGGTCAGGTTGGGTGTCGTTGAGGCGACGCCACGGATATACATGGTGGACTGTCCCGGGCCGGCGCCGCCGGCGGTGACGTTGGGCAGTTCAATCAGGTAATCATTAAAGTTGGTGATACCGCGCTGGTTCAGGCTCTCTTCGGTCAGGGCCGATACGGCAACCGCCACGTCCTGGAGGCTGGCCTCCTGCTTGGTCGCGGTGACCACCACCTCCTCCAGTTGGGCCTGGGCCGTGGTAGCAGCCAGCATTGGCATAACAGCTACACCCACAGCGGTGGCGAGCGGGTTGCGTTGCAGGGTCTTGAGTTTCCTCATGGGAGCTCCTCGCTTCTATATTTTTTAGGAATATGGTTATTATTTAAATGTTACTTGCTCAGTCTAACCCTAACCCAAGTAATTTCGGGTTGCATCCCCTGATTTGGCATCTGTGACGCCGCTCATTTGTGCTACCCGGGAGGGTGCAATCGGCCCGGCAGAAGCTCGCTGGCGAGGATTTTCATGAATCCGCATACCCGCCCGCATTTCGATTTTGCAACATTGCCTGACCCTCTTTTGTAGAGGTCAAGTTTTGTTTTAGGTTTGCCTGCCCCGGGGTGTTGCATCCTGCAATTTGGGCTTGCCCTCGACGGCCTGTCTGCCTTCTGGAAGTTGATCACGGTCAGGCCTCAAACCCAGCCGCCGGCTGCAGGAGCGGGTTGGGGGCTCTGGGGGTTTTGGTGGAATATTTACATTCACCTCCACACTCGATGGGAATCGGGAATCGGGAATCGGGAATCGGGACGGGTGTATTGGGGGCTCTTGAGCAAGGCCGCGATCCCAACGGGCTGAACCGTTGAATCAGACACGTATACTGCCCGCACCTGAACAATCCAGTACCAGAACAATAAGGAAGCTTTATGTCCGATCAGTCCGGGCCCGGGTTTAAAATTGATCCAGCGGTTTTTTACCCCGCCCTGGTGTTGCTGTTCGGTGCCGTGTTGCTGGTGCTGTCATTGCCGGGCGAGGGAGCAGACCTGTTCGCTGCGCTACAGTCCACCATCGTGCGCACTGCCAGCTGGTTCTATGTTCTGGTGGTGGCGCTGATTGGGGTGATGGTGATCGTGTTGGCGGTATCCCGCTACGGTGACATCAAGCTGGGCCCAGATCACTCCGAACCCGACTACGGCTTCCTGTCCTGGTTTTCAATGCTGTTCGCAGCGGGCATTGGCATCGGCCTGATGTTCTATGGCATCGCCGAGCCGGTCATGCACTTTCTGGCACCGCCGGTGGGGGAGGGGGGTACCAGCCTGGCGGCGGCCAAGGCCATACAGATCAGTTATTTCCATTGGGGCTTCAATGCCTGGGCTACCTATGCCGTCGTGGCCATGGTGCTCGCCTATTTCGCTTTCAGGCACGACTTACCCCTCACCCTGCGCTCGGCCTTTTATCCGCTGATCGGCGAGCGTATCTACGGTCCCCTGGGCGCTGCTGTAGATGTCTTCGCGGTGATCTGTACCACCTACGGCATCTCGGTGAGCCTCGGTCTGGGGGTGTTACAGATCAACACCGGCTTTAACTACCTGTTCGATCTACCCATCAACGTCTGGGTGCAGGTAATGTTGATCTTCGGCACCATGGCCCTGGCCACGGTATCGGTGATTATGGGGCTCGACGCCGGCATTAAACGCCTGTCCGAAATCAACACCGTTCTGGCCGTGCTGTTACTCATGATGATTCTCATTGCCGGACCCACCGCCTTGCTGTTATCCGGCACGCTGCAAAACTTTGGCGGCTACGTCGCCGGCCTGATTCCCCAAACCCTCGATCTCTATGTCTATGCGCCCTCGGACTGGCTGGGGGGCTGGACCATTTTTTACTGGGGCTGGTGGATCAGTTGGACACCCTTTGTCGGGGTTTTTGTCGCCCGTATTTCCAGGGGACGGACCATCCGGGAGTTTCTGATCGGCGTCACCGTGGTACCGACCCTGTTTATCTGCCTGTGGATGGGTGTGTTGGGGGGCAGCGCCATTGACCTGATCACCAACCAGGGCTTCACCGAGCTGGGTGTGGCGGTGCAGGAGAACCAGGCGGTCGGCCTGTTTCGATTCCTGGAGTTCCTGCCTGGCACCGAAATGATGAGCGTGGTTTGCCTGGCGATGATTGTCATCTTCTTTGTCACCTCTGCCGACAGCGGCGCCATGGTCTTGAACATGCTCAGTGCCCGGGGCGACGACAACACTCCGGCACTGCAGCGCTCAGTCTGGACCCTGGTGATTGCCCTGATAGCGTCCATACTGCTGGTCGGGGGCGGTTTGCAGGCACTGCAGACCGCGACCATTGCCAGCGCCCTGCCGTTCTCACTGGCGCTGCTGGGCGCATTCTGGGGTTTCGGCAAGGCGCTAATGGTCGATGGTGCGAAACGGCAGGTGACCTCTATGCACCCCCCTGCCGAGGCTGGTGATACCGACTGGCGCAAGCGGCTTACCCGGCTGTTGGCTTATCCCGGGAAAGCGGTAGTGCAGGACTTCCAGCGCGGGGTGGTGTTTCCCGCCATGCACAGCTTCGCCCAGGAGCTGAACGAGCATGATGTGCGCACCAACATCGTCAATCAGGTCAACGAGCGGGGCTCCCTGCGCCTGGAGGTTGCCCAGGGGGAGGAAATTGATTTCGTCTACGAGGTACAGGTCTGGCGTCATCCCCGACCCGATCGGTCTGTGGCGGGTAAAGCCCTGGAGGACCTGCCCGAGGACGCGATATTTTATGGCGCTGAGGTCCACCTTGCCGAAGGGGGACAGGACTACGACATTATGGGCTGGACCCAGGAGCAGGTGGTCCTGGATATGCTAAACCAGTATGAAACCCACCTGCATTTCCTGCGCACTGTTCGTCACGGCGGCGTTTAGAGCACCATATCGATTTCAGTGACCGGCGCCTTGGTTCGATCGGGGTTGAGCGTCAGCATGGCGGGAATCTGGCGCTCCAGTGCCGCCTGTCGATTGTCCGGTTCTGGGTGGGTGCTGTGAACCTCGGGGGGCCTCTTGTCGCTGAGGCTTCCCATCTTCTGCCACAGGGTAACCGCTGCTTCCGGGTCATAGCCGGCCCGGGTGGCCAGTTCCATGCCGATACTGTCGGCCTCGGTCTCGGCGGTGCGGGAGTTGGGCAGGGTAAGGGCGACATTGGCCACCAGGGCAGCGCCGGCCATGGCGGTGGCGCTGTTGTCTGCCGCAACCCCCACCGCCACCACGCCGATGGAGGTGGCAATGGCCCGGGACATACGCTCAGCGGTGTGGTTGGCCAGGGCATGGGAGATCTCGTGCCCCATGATCTGGGCCAGTTCGTCGTCGGTGAGTTGCAGTTGTTCAATCAGGCCCGTGTACACCGCCATACGACCGCCGGCCATGCACCAGGCATTGACCGTATCCGGATCGTCGATAATGGCAACGCTCCACTGCCAGTCCCGGCTGGCGGGAAACGTCTGCTCGGCGACGGTTACCAGGCGCCCTGTGATGCGGGCGATTCTGCCCACCAGTTCGGGGTCGGTAACCAGTTTCCCCTCCCGGTCCAGCTCCCCAACGGTGCTCAAGTAGGCGGTTTCGGACTCGACGATCGCCGCCTCGGGGGAGATCAGCATGAACTGGCTGCGGCCGGTGGGGCTGGTCGCGCAGCCCGTCAGCACCGTGGCCAATGCCAGAACGGCTGCTTGTTTGATGAGCCGACTCATTTGCTACCTCTGTTCGTTTCCCTGTCGCGCGCTTAAATACCGAGACCTGCGCCGCCTCCATGCTGATACGCAATAAGCGGGCGGGACCCGCCGTCAGCCCGGTTCGGACTCCGCCGCCGCCCGGGTGCGCAGCAAGCCGCGGTAAACCCCCCGGGCATTCGCCGCGCCGGTCACGACCTTGAACACGTCCTGGGAGATGGGCATGTCGAGGTCGTGTTCCTGGGCCAGTTCGATCACCGTGGGTGCGCTCTTCACACCCTCGGCGACCATATGCATGCTGTCGATAATGGCGTCGATGCTGTGTCCCTTGGCAAGTTCAATACCGACATGCCGGTTGCGGCTCTGGGGACTGGTACAGGTAGCGATCATGTCGCCCATGCCAGCCAGTCCGGCGAAAGTCTCCGGCCGACCGCCCAGCACGGTTCCCAGTCGGGTCATCTCCGCCAGCCCCCGGGTAATGAGCGCGGCGCGGGTATTGTCCCCGGCACCCAGGCCATCGCCCATGCCCACCGCGATGGCAATAATATTTTTGAACACACCGCCCAATTCGCAGCCGACATGGTCCGGGTTGGTATAGACCCTGAACAGGCCGACATTGAGCAGGGGTTGCAGCCAGCTTTGGGGCGCCGGGTCGTCCAGTGCCAGGACGCTGGCGGCGGCCTGTCCCGCCATAATTTCCCGTGCCAGGTTGGGTCCGGTGAGCACGCCGACGGGCCGCCCCGGGGCTACCTCCCGACAGACTTCGGTCATGCGTAACTTCGACCCCCGCTCCAGTCCCTTGGTCAGACTGATCAGGGGCACGCCCCCGGGCAGCAACGGGGCAATGTCACTGAGAACGTTGCGGAAGTTATCGGACGGTATACCCATGATGACGGCATCCGCCCTGGCCACGGCCTGTTCCGGATCGGTGGTACCGCGCAGGGATGCATGCAATGCCGCATCACCCAGATAACGGCTATTTCTGTGGTTTGTGTTGATATCGTCAACGGTGCCGCTGTCCCTGGCCCAGAGCATGACCTCGGCGTTGCGGGCCACCAGCGAGGCCACCGTGGTGCCCCAGCTGCCGCCTCCCATCACTGCTATTTTACAGGCCACCCCGGGCTCCATCCCTGATCGTGGGTCGACCGCGGCTGGCAATAGCCGAGGCCCGGCTTATTTCTACCCGGTGAATCAGTCGATCCAGCGCCGCCGCCTGGGCCAGTCGCGCGTCGCTGTAGTCCGGCAGCGACTGGTCCGTCAGGTTTCTGGACGTCAGCATGTCCCAGGCATTTTTGAATAACAGTTTCAGGTTTGAGGCCTCGCTGGAGATTCGCCGCTGTAACAGTGCCTGTTTACCATAATTCATGCAGCGATCGATGAAATCCTCTGTCCCAATGGTTTCCCCGGGCGCCAGGTTCGCCAGCAGATCGGCGGCGATACTGTAGGACTCCACATACATCTGCAGGGTCATGTGGGCCACATGGGGGCTGGCCCGCAGCAGCAGGCGTCGGGCGCCCTTGCTGCCCTCGGAAAGTTCCGATGCCCAGTTCGGGTCCAGCAGCTCCAGTTCCGCCGCAATCTCCTGCCGGAAGGCTTCGGTGGGTGGATAGAAAAACTCGAATTTGAACAGGTCCCGAAGTTCAAGTACCTCCTGCCAGAACAGCTCCGAGGCACTGCCCTGTGCTTCGCTTTCCGCTGCTGCAATCAGGGCCAGTTCGATGAGGGCTTTGTTCACGAAGAAGTGCACGATGGTATTGCGGTAGTAGCTGGCCACAGCCACGTTGCCCGCTTCAATGCCGTAGACGGTGGTCGGTCCCCCCGTGAAGCGGGTGATGATGCCCTCACCCATCATCAGGTCCAGCAGTTGTCCCGTATCCTGCAGTTGCTGCTGGTCCAGGTCCGATGACATCCTGAGGTTGCGCCCTTTGGCCCAGGTGATGATGTCATCCACGGTCGCGGCGACCTCGGATTCGGTTTGTGCTCGCGGGTACACGCCCAGCAATGCCATGCAGATGACCGCAGGATAGGTGATGGGCGTCACCCTGTTGGCTTCCACCGCGACCTGGAACGCTATCTTTGCTACGGCCATACGGTCGTCGGGGCTGGGTGCCTCCGGCAGCACAACCGGTTCGCCAAAGTCGACATAGATCTTGCCCATGGGTCGGGCCAGGCTGCGGATGTAGCCTACCAGCCAGCTCAGGGATTCGGGGGCCTTGGGTACCCCCGACTGTTCCCGGGCGTATTCTTCGGCATCGCGGATCAGGTCGTAGGACACCGTTACAGGAATAATATGGATGTCGGAGGAGCCTGCGCTGTGACAGCCCTCAAGCACATATTTCAGAACCCCGTATTTCGGCGGCATCAATTTACCCAGGCGCGAGCGCGTACCTTCAAAGGACCAGGTCAGGGGAAACCGTTTCTCCATCAGGTAACCGATATAGTGGCGCAGGGCGGCTTTATAGACCGGGTTGTCGGCAAAGGTGCGCTTGATAAAGACGCCCCCGGCGCGTTTGACCAGGCGCCCCATCACGGGAATGTTGAGGTTGGCCCCGGCGAAAAAATGGGGCACCGGAAAATTGTTGTCGAACAGCAGTTTTGGGACCACGAAGCCGTCGATATAGGTTTTGTGGGTCCACAACAGCGCCGAGGGATGATTGCGGACAATGGTTCTCACCCGCTCAAGGTCCTCCGGGTCGTAGTTGAGCTGCCTCTCATAGCCCAGACCCAGGCAGAAGTTGGAGAACTTGATCCAGACATCCAGCCAGAAACTGGTGGGTATGGAGATCATCTCATTGAAGTATTCATTGGCCTCTTCGATGACCTCGGTTCTCGGTTCGCCGCGCTCCGAGGCAATGGCGAACAACTGGTCCTTGAGGGTCTGGTTGCTGCGCAATGACTGGGCAATGTAGCGCGGCACCTTATACCGACCGCCCTGTAGTTTGCGTTCGGTAGCATCCAGCACGATGGCAGCCTGCCGGGCGACGAAGATGGCGAAGGCTTCCCCGTGCCCCTCGGCGTCCAGGTTGTACTTGCCGCTGAACCGCTGTGCCATGGTGCCCGTGCCATCCGGAGATCCCCTTACCAGGTGGACCCGCTCGGGATGCCGTCTGAGGATATAGCGCGCCCGCAGGGGGCCGGGTCGACGTTCCGGGCCCTGTAGCAGGTCGATCAGCCGCGGCCCCGCCGCATAGGCCCGGTCGCTGGGCGTCCAGGCCACCCTCAGCGGTGCAACGAGGGTGTTGGAGCCGCTTGCGATGGCATTCAGGAGAGGCGTCACCTCCAGGGGCTTGCGGTCGTCACCCAGTGACAGGTGGACAACCTTAGCTTCCGCCCCCGGGGGACGATGGGCTTCTATCCAGTCGACCAGCAGTTGCCGCTCCAGACTACTGTTCGCGTCCAACAGGAAGGTGATGGGGCGATCATCGTCGGGCCAGGGTGAATCCCTCTGGACAATGTCTGGCGCGTGATTGGCCATACCCCGGGCTTAGGAAGAACCTGCCAGTTTTGGCTTAACGGCAGCCCGCCGGGGCGGCCTTGTCCGGGACCGGGCTGACGCTGTGGTTGCGGGCTTGCCCGCCCTGCTGCCAGTTTGCGTTGACGACTTCCCGGTGCTGCTGCCGGAGGCTGCCCGCGCTTTGGCCTTGGTTTTGGCCTTGGTTGTAGTTCTGCTGCCCGCGCTATTGGCTGCTGCCCTGGTCTTGCTGCCATTGGTCCTTGTTGTTGACTTTGTTTTCGCCGCTGCCTTGGCTGTCTCTGTGGATTTTGCCTTTGTCTTCGTTTTGGCTGTCGCCCTGGATTTGGCAGCGCCCACCCCCTTGGCCGCTGGCCCGCCGCTTCCTTTAGTGGTCGTAGCTTTGGCCTTCAAGGTGGTTTTGGATTTTGTCTTTGCTTTCGCCTTTGCCTTAGCTGCCGCCTTGGATTTGACAGCGCTGACCCCCTGTTTGGTCGCGCGGCTTCCGCCTACTTTAGCGGCCGTAGCTTTGGCCTTCACGGTGGTTTTGGATTTTGCCTTTGCCTTTGCCTTTGCCTTCGCCTTTGTCTTTACTGTGCCCGAGGACCCCGCCGCCTTGGCCTGGGTTTTGCGTTTTGTTGTGCCTCTGGCGCCTGTCTTGCTGCCGGTGGTCGTTGCCGGAGCAGTGTCCATGGTCACACCCGCCGGTGCTCTCTTGCCCCTGACCCGGTTTGCGGCACTCACCAGTCGGCCCCGTACCCCCGCTTTCTTTTTGGCGGGTGTCTTTTTGCGCGTGCTGCCGGCCTTTTCGGGCCGCATGTCCTCGGGTAGCTCACTGCTTTCCCGCAGCGCTTCAGCGACCGTTTGCTCCGGTTGCCCCAGCGCCCTGAGAAACAGGTTGCGGACCTCTGTCACCTGTTCGTTCATGCGTTCCGTCGACCAGCCAGAGGTATCCACGGGGGGCAGCACCTCCACCCGCACGGTGCCTGGCTGAAAGACAAAATCGCCCTTGGGTGCAATATCACCGGCGTTGTGGATAACCACCGGCACAATGGGAACCCCCACCTGCATGGCCATGTGGAAGCCGCCCTTTTTGAACGGTGCCAGTTTGCGCGTCGGTGCCCGGGTACCCTCAGGTGCAATCACGAGGGATTTCCCCTCGTCTTTCATGGCCGCCACCAGCGGTGCCATGGATTCGATGGCCTTGCTCCGATCGGAGCGGTCAATAAACACCACGCCGGCGGCACCCATGGCCTGTCCAATCAGGGGCATCCGCTGGATTTCCTTTTTCCCCACGCCGACCACGTCCCGGCGCACCAGGCGCGCCATGATGGCGACATCGGCCTTGCTCTGGTGGTTGAACATGAACACCGCCGGCCGCTGGCGCCAGAGATTTTCCTCGCCGCTGACATCAAGGTCCAGCCCGATCAGGGCGCTGGTGGTATCGGCGAACAGGGATATCGAAAAGTTCAGGGAATCCCGTTTGCTGCCGGTTAGGGCATAGATGGGCAGCGCAGCGGCAACACTGCTGACCACGGAGCCCGTGGCAGCAACCGAGCGCAGGAAACGATTGACTGAAATCCGCCCCCGGCTGTCAAAGGTGGCGGTTGGCCAGTGTCGTTCCCGGGTGATTTGCTTGAGGCGGTTGCGGGGATTCAGGGTCACCGGGCGCCCGATGTACTCCAGCAACTGTATGTCGTCGCTGCTGTCCGAGTAAAAAAAGCTTTGCTCCAGGTCTGCACCGGTGGTTTCTGCAAGGGCCATGGCCGCCTGAACCTTGCCCTCGCCGAAGCAGGTGGGTTTGATCACGGCGCCCGTGAAAGCGCCATCCTTTACCTCCAGGCGGGTACTGAACACATGGTCTATATCCAGGTCCCTGGCCGCAGGCTCCACCTGGTAGGGGGTCGCGGAGCTGACAATGGCCACTGTGTGCCCCATGGCCTTGTGGGCAGCAATCAGCTCCCGGGTTTCGGGGTAGATCAGCCGGGCAATTTTCTTCCGGAACAAGCGTTCGCTGTTGCGGCTGTATTCCGCCTCACTGCGCCCCTCAAGGTATTGGGCATGAACGGCCATCAGGGCGGAGAAGCCCATGTTGCCCAATCCAAACCCGGTCATTGCCCGGGTCAGTTCGTACAGTTCATTGGGCTTCAGCTCGCCCCGGGTCAGGGCATCCTGGAGAAATACCGTCGCTGAGTAGCCCGCAATAATGGTGCCGTCGAAATCAAAAATGGCGGCGGTGCCCGGCCCGGGCTCCGATGCTTCGATGTCGGCAAGCAATTCTGAAAGAGTCAACAAACAATCCTCTGGTGACGTTGGGGGCGGCAATAACGCCACTGGCCAGTTCAACATACACGGCTGGTCACGGTGGGCAAAGTACATAGTAGCGCGAAGGCTTCGGTGATTTATCACAGCTGGGTTACAGTGGGAAATCCGCCACACGCAATCACAGGACTACGGGACCCCGTTTCATGGACTACGGTGCCATCAGCTTGCTGCCCACTGGGCTGGTTTTATTGCTCGCCATATGGAGTCACCGGACCCTGGAGTCGGTGATCGCCGGCGCTATCCTGGCCTTCATCATCATGGACGGCTGGTCCTTTGCCGATCGCCTCGCCCAGGTAACAACCCAGGTGTTGATGGATGAATCCACCGCCTGGGTCATCCTGGTCTGTGGTCTGTACGGCAGTTTTATCGCCCTGCTGGTCAAGGGCGGTGGCTCCTATGCTTTCGGCGAGGCCCTGACCCGCAGGCTGGGCAGCAAGCGGGGCAGTCTGACCGCGACCTGGATTTTGGGGTTGTTTATTTTTCTGGACGATTACCTCAATTCCCTGACCGTGGGCGCCACCATGAAGGCGGTCACCGACCGGTTCAGGGTCTCCCGTGAAATGCTGGCCTATGTGGTGGACTCCACCGCGGCCCCCATGTGCCTGTTGATACCGATATCCAGCTGGGGCGTGTTTTTCGGCGGACTGCTGGAAAAAAATGCCGTCGCCGAGCGGGGTGAGGGCATCGCCATGATCCTGGCATCGGTGCCCTACATGTTCTACCCGCTGTTGGCCCTGGTGATCGTGCCCCTAGTTATTTTCCGGGTGATACCCCTGGTCGGCCCAATGAGACGGGCGGAGCAGCGTGCCGAGGAAACAGGGGATCTGGGCGTCTTCGAGGACCCGACACTGACGGTCGAATCGGCTTCCCACAGCAGAACCAGTGTCTTCTTTATTCCCATGATTGCCCTGCTGGGCTTCACCATTTTTCCAGAGGTCGACCTGCTGCGCGGTGTGATGCTGGGCATTGCCGTCACCCTGGCCCAGTACCTGTTGCTTGGCATCATGCCCGCCGGGCAATTGTTTGATACCTGCGTGGACGGGCTCAAATCCATGGTGCCCGTGTTGTCCATGTTGTTGGCGTTATTCGTGTTTGTTGAGGCCAACAACGCCCTCGGCCTGACGGATTACGTCATCGCCCGGGTCGAACCCTATATGACCCCGGCGCTGTTGCCGGTGCTGATCTTCATCACCATGTCAGCGGTGTCTTACGCAACGGGGTCGAACTGGGGGGTTATTGCCATTGCCATGCCCGTGGCCTTTCCCCTGGCGGAGGCCCTGGATGTCAACATGTTGCTGGTCGTGGGGGCCCTGTTGTCCGCCAGCGGTTTTGGCAGCCACGCCTGTTTTTATTCGGACTCCACTGTGTTGAGTGCCCAGGGTGCGGGTTGTCGCACCTACGACCACGCCCTGACCCAGTTGCCCTATGCCTTACTGGGTGCGTCACTGGCGGCGTTTTCCTACCTCGCCCTCGCGGTGCTCTGATGCGCTGCTGTCCCTTGTTTTACAGGCGTTACTGCCATGCCTGCACAGCCTGAGCTCCAGCTCGATGATGATTTTTGGCGGGTGTTCCTGGCCCGGGAGCGTCTGCCCGGCGCCTATCGTGAACTGGCAGAAACCTGGTTTGGCCCCCTGGCCGCGGGGCTGATAGAGGGTCACCGGGCTCGCTCGGCGGGGATTGAACGGCCGCCGGTTGGCGTGGTCGGCCTATGCGGTTGCCAGGGGTCTGGCAAGAGCACCCTGGCGACGCTGTTGGCGGCTTGGTTGGAAGCTGTCGCCGGTTTACGGGTGTTGGTCCTGTCACTCGATGACTTCTATTTGCCCCGCGCCCAGCGGCTTGACCTGGCCCAAACCCGTCATCCGTTGTTTGCCACCCGGGGTGTGCCGTGCACCCACGACATCAGCGCTCTTGGACAGGTTATTCGGGCGCTGCAGTCCCGTGAGGATCGGGCCATCAGCCTGCCCAGCTTTGACAAAGCCGCCGATGACCGAGCGCCCTCTGGCCTGAATATCAGGGCGGACAGTATTGACCTTGTGTTGCTGGAAGGTTGGTGCGTTGGCCTGCTGCCCCAGCCCACAGATGAGCTCGGGCATCCCGTTAATCGGTTGGAACGGGAAGAGGACCCTGATGGTGTTTGGCGAACGGCTGTCAACGAGGCCTTGGCCGGTCCCTATCGTGAGGTCTTTGGTCTTATTGAAACCCTTGTTGTGCTCAAGGCGCCCAGCTTTGACCATGTGCTCGCCTGGCGCTGGGAGCAGGAGCAGAAGCTCAGGGCCCGGCTGGGAGAGGGCGCAGCAGGTCAGGCGGGATTAATGGACCGCCCGGCGCTGGAACGGTTCCTGCACTTCTACCAGCGCCTGACCGAGTGGGGGCTGGAGTCACTGCCGGACAGGGCTGATCTGTGTTTTCACCTGCAGGCTTCACGGGATATCGAGGGCGTCTCGGGTCCCATGGCCTGGGATCCCCAGTGACGATACAGCCTGTGCCGGCCAGCGCTACCGCGGCGTTGACTGCTGCCGCTATACCGTTGAAAGCCTGTGCTTGGCGTCGCCCGCGAACTGGATACTTTTGTTTTAACTTTTTCGTTGCATCTCGCTCTGGTAGCCCGCGTGGAGCGCAGGGGACTCCGTTGCGCCAGTCATCATCCTAATTTACGACGCCTGCCAGCACCTGTTCCCGGAATTTTAAGTACGCTGCCTCGGCCACTTCCTGCTCATCAATAAAGCTGTCTTCTGCCTTGCGGCAGGATTTTTTGGATACGGTGAAACGGTCGAGGACGCTTTTCCCGATCAGGGAAATACCGCCGGTCATAACGGCGAGACTGCCCTGGATGATGGTGCCCTCGGGGTCCAGGGTCAATTGGGGTCGGGCCAGCGTGCCGGCGACCCCGACAAAGGGTTTGAAGGCTGTACTGGCGCTTATCCCCAGCCCGCGTTGGGGGATGGTGTTAAAGGTCAGGAATAGTTTCTCCTTGGTCAGGTCAACCTGGGCCTTGCTGACGACAGCAAACTTGTTGGTGACCAGGGTGGCGAGAGGATCGCCCTTAAGCTTGCCGTCCTTTACCTCCGCGAGCAGGGTCAAACATCGAACTTCGGTGTACTCCTCCTCCTGGCGCAGGGGGTTAACCAAATCCAGCAACTCGTCTAAGAAGGCGTTGGTCAGTAATCCCGAGGCCTGGGCGTACACCCGCCCCTCACCGGCAGTAACCTGCAGGGCGCCGTTCAATCCAGCAGCCAGTTCGCGCAGATTGCTGCCCGTGCTGTACATCTCGCCCATCAGGTTAAACCGGGGCAGCAGTTCAACCTCCTCCGGGTTGCGAGCGGGAACGCCAATATTGATATCAAAACCGTCCACATCCAGGCCAACGCGATGGCCGTTTTCCCCGGGCACGGCAAAACCGGAAAAGGTTATTTTACCCCGGGATTCATCGGTGCCCGAGGCCTCGTCAACGATCAGGCTGCCCTGGGTCACCCTGGCCAGCACCTGCAGGTCTTTAAGCCTGCGGGTGTGTCCGACAATCCGGTCTGCCTCTACAGAGACATCGGCATCAAAGGCTGCGAAGGGGCTCAGGTCTATGGGTGTGGACGGAATCAGGCGTGCGTTTTTATCCCGCTTGCCCGCTTTTGCTGGCGCTGTGGTCTCCGGCTCTTCCCCGTCTGCCGGGGTCTCCGGGGGCGGTGGCAGGAACGGCCGCATGTCGAGCAGGGGTGAGGTCAAGCTGAGCTTGATCTCGGGGTGCTCCGGGTTTTTGATCTCCATGGTGCCGCTGAACTCAGATTCCAGGGATGTGACCTGCAACTGCTCGGCGGTCAGGCGCGTGCGGGTGCCGCTGAAGGCGGCATCAACCTGCAAAGGTATGTGGGGCAGGGGGACACCGGCCAACAGGCCGAAACGCTGTATATCCGGCAGATCCACTTTCACCTTGAGCCCGGTGCCGGCAAAGGACTCGCCGAAGTGCAATTCGCCACTGGATCGGAATATCCCGCCCAGACCGGTTTCCAAATTGAGCTCGTTGATGTCCAGGGTTTCGTCCGCCAGACTCAGAATGATGCTGGCGCTCAGGGGCAGCGTACCGGTCTCGCCCAGCCTGGCATCAATGACAAACCAGTCGTAGGCATTGGCTGCTGACAGGTCGATGTCCAGGTCGGTCAAGTCTTCCCGGGTGGTAAAGCGCCCGGTCGCGGTTAGATCGCCCCACTTGAAGTCAAGGTTCTCAACCGCCAGCGCGCCTGATTGCAGTTGAAAATCACCCGCTGCCCTGAGATTCAGGTCCAGCTGCCCCGGCGGTAGCCAGTCCAGTCCCTCAATGGGTGGCAAGTATTCAGACAGCTGCGATCCCACCACAAGCACGCTGCCTGCCAGCGAAGTGCCCTCTGGGTTGAATGTCAGCTTGCCTTCGATGCTGGCATCAGGCAGGGACACGTTAAGCTGCTTCAGTTCCAGCCGGTCTCCGGTCCAGGCGCCGGAGAAACGGGCATCTGTGGGTTTATCCGGGATCAGGGCCAACAATTCGTGATCCGCCCCCAGCCAGGGTTGGGCGCTGCGGCGCGGGTCGGCAGCTGACAGGCTGAGGTTACCGGACAGGTTTGCCAGGGGGGCCTCCCGGGGCAGTGTCCCGGAGAAGCCGCCGGTGACATCTTCAAAGCGGGCCGTGCCCGAGGACAGTTGCAGCTGGTCTGCGGTGACAGACAGGGCAGTGGCGACAGACCATTCTCCCGTGGTGGGTAATTCGACGGCTGCGACCTCCAGCAGTTGCCGCAGATCTTTCCCCTGTGCACGCAGGTTAATGGTGGTGCCCGAGAAATCGCTCTGGCTGCCCAACTGACCATCGACCGCCAGCTGACCGTAATCCGAGGTCACGGACCCCGATACGGTGGTCTCGGCGCTGCTGGCATCGAGCTGGATTTCTGTGGCGACAGCGCCCTTGATGCTGTCGGGCAGCCCAGTGAGATCGCTGAAAACCTCAATCGCTGGTGTCGAAGCCTCCGCCGCCAGATTGGCCCGGGTGGGTTGGGCCAGATCAGGGATGTCCATGGATCCGATGACCTGTAGCCGGCCGATGTTGAACCTGGATTCGCTGATCTCAAGTTGGCTATCCCTTCGCCGTACCTTGCCCGATAGGCTAAAGGGCACATGGGGCACCCGTTCCATGCCCGCCAATTCGGCGATGCGTCCAATGTCAGGTCCATTGATGGCCACTGCCAGATCGCTCTTGGACAGGGTGCGCAGGTTGTTGACCTCGCCGCTTACAACCACGGAGAAATCCCCTACCAGGCCGTTGACACTCACGATCATGTTGTCCTGGGTGGGTGCTGTGGAGACATTGACGTCCAGCGGCCCCGAGCTGATCGGTGTCATATTCAGGCGATCGGTGAAGTACTCAATGCTGGGTCCCCGCAGGGTCAGGTCAATGTTGGGTCGTTGCGGGGCCAGCAGATCTCCAATGAAGGCTTTCCCTACCAGGCTAACCTCGTCCAGGGTCAGTTCCGCGGCTATGTTGACCTTCTTGAACGCCATTACGGCGTCGGTGGGAAAGATCCTGATGTCAGTGGTGAGAGGGTTGCCATTCACGCTGCCATCAAGGCTGAGCTTGAAACCATCGGACTCGCTCGCCAGCGTCCAGTCCGCTGCCAAAGTGCGGGACCGCGCGTCGGCGTCGATCCAGTCCAATTGCAGGTTCTGCACGGTAGCGAGATCAAGCAACACCGGAATACGGGGTTCCCGTGGGGGCTCGGGGCGACCGTCTTCAACCTTCTTCTCGCCGAACTGCCAGCTGGTCTGGCCGTCGGTGCTTTGTCGAAGGACGATCTCCGGGTTCGACAGGGACAGCTGTCGAATACGTGGCGGTTGCGCCAGCAGGTCTTTCAGGCTCGCCTGTACCCGGGCCGATGCCACCCTGACAAAGGGTGGGCCACTGAGCCCCGGGGGTTGCTCTATGACCAGTCCCCTGACCGTGACATTGAGCTCAGGGCCCAGGCCGATATCGAGATCGCCTATCTGAACCGAGCGCTGCAGCAGGCGGCCCACTTCATGGGCGACGAAGTCCCGAAAGAGCTCGCTGTCCTTGCCCACCCAGACGGCAGTTACAGTGGCGAGCGCTATCAGCGCCAGTGTCAAAAAGGCCTTTGCTATCCAACCCACGCCGGTTTCCCGATAGCCCTGTGTATCGGTGGAGCCTAGTACCTACCCCGACATTCGTCGAGTGCCTGCACCCCCTGTTGCCGCGGCACCCGGTGGGGGTTGCTTAATCGCCAGCGGGGGATTGCAGGTGTAAATGCTGCTGAAACAGGGGTAAATGTTCATCCTGGCGATGGCTGACAAATATAAGGGTGGTGTGGCGGCGCGCTTCAAGTGTCGTCAAAAGATTCAGTACCCGGGCCCTGTTGAGTTCGTCCAGCCCCTGGGTGGGCTCGTCCAGCACCAGCAACAGGGGCGACTTAACCAGCGCCCTGGCGATCAGCACCAGCCGTTGCTCCCCGTAACTCATTTGGTGGAAGGGGTCCGTATCCCGGCCGGCGAGGCCGGCTGCCGTGAGCCACTGGCGGGCAATCCCCGCCTGTACTTCGTTGACGGTGTCATAGACCCCGATGGAATCAAAAAATCCGGAGCAGACCACGGTCAGTGCGTCACAGCGCACCCGGTAGAGCCGGTGCAACTCGCTGCTGACAATGCCCATCTGCTGCTTTAACTCCCAGATCGATTCCCCTCGACCCCGTGCGTAACCCAGAACCCGGACGTCATTGCTATAACACTGGGGATTGTCCCCGGTGATCAGTCCCAGCAGGGTGGACTTGCCGGAACCGTTGTCACCGGTGACGAGGGTGTGTTTCAGGGGTGCCAATTGCAGGGTCAGGTCGGTCAGCACCTGCTTGCTGCCGTAACGGACGTTGGCGTTGCGAATATCCACAATGTAGTCGTGGGGGAACTGCTCCAGACGCAGGGCCTGGTCGGGCCAGTCCGGTTGCTGCAGCGGCGGGAACAGATCATCCAGCGCCGCTACCGACGCGGGTGAGTCCAGTGCGCCCAGGGCGTCGAGCTGACCGTTGTTGACGACAGCCAGTGACTGACACCAGGGGGGAATGTCGCCGCGATTACTGAGCAGCAGGACCAGGGCGGTGCCCTGACGCCAGATACTCTCCAGGGCATCAGACAGGCTGTTGCAGGCGGCCGGGTCGAGACTGTCGAAGGGGTTGTCCAGCACCAGCATTTTGGCGCCGGTGAGGACGGCCTGGGCGATCAGTAGTTTCCGGCTCTCGCCGGTACTGAGCTGGCTGTAGGGACTGTCGAGTCGGTGGCGCAGGTTCAGGGCATCAATCAGGGGCGCGCCCAGTCTGTCCGCCGGAAGGAAATCCGCGGTCAGGGTTGCGGTTTCGCTCTCGGGCAGCAGATCGGTGGCTGCCAGCTTCATCTCCCGCTCAAAAATTTCCTGCTGCTGCTCAAAGGAGACCAGGCTGATTTCTTCCCGGGCCAGATCACGGGTCACTGAGCCTGGTGGGTCGACCCGCAGTTCACCCAGCAGCAGCTGGTCCACGTACTGCTTCCCGGCGCCGTTGGGACCCACCACACACCAGGCATCTCCTTCGGCAATGTGCCACTCCGATATCGCCAGTTCCGGGGATTTAAATGCTGTGACTCGAATCATGGGCGTCTGTCAGATCTGGCTGCTGAAAAGTATTGGCTGCCGGCACCGAGCATGCCAGCGGCGGGGTGGCGGACCCTCTCAGACTTGCGCCAGCCCCGGTGTTGGTAGCAGGCCCGCAGTATAGCCGCTGCCTACGCCACCGCCTGTTCTTTAATCTGCGCACCTGATGCAGTTGCGGGGGGCATCCGTGCCGGCCCCTCGCCTTGCCGCTGACATATTTGCGCAGATTTCATCTGTCGATTGCCATCTGAACTCCATTTGATCGCCATACCGGAAATCAAGACTG
Organism: Luminiphilus sp.; assembly: GCA_012270045.1. Taxonomy (GTDB): domain Bacteria; phylum Pseudomonadota; class Gammaproteobacteria; order Pseudomonadales; family Halieaceae; genus Luminiphilus. Next base: position 14,126 of record JAAXJC010000220.1, on the reverse strand, counting down.
GGCCATCAACCAACAGCAACCGGGAGGGTTTACTCAATGCTGGCTGATGGTACGACAACTCTTTGGCAGGCGGTGTCTCCCAAGACCGCCGACGCGATCCTCCGGGACAATGGGCGGGTGCTGCATCCCTCCTGCCAGGGCGATGCCTTCGCCCTGTTGAAATTGAATCCGGAGCTGGCCCGGCAAATGGCAGAGACGGTTTGGGCACAGAGGCATGGTGCAGCAGCGGTGGTGGAAATCATTGTCGCGTCATTGGCCCTGGCGTCCTACCCCATGGAGTCGGTTGCCTATGAGTATCACCGGGAGTTTCGGATACCGACTTCAAGTCTGCCGCTACTGTCCGGGGCGCTGGTCAGACCGGCCCGGGTGGTGCAGCAACTAAGCCCTCGAGCTGGGGTAGGGGACCACTGGGCTCTGGCGGGCTAAAGGACAATCGACCGTCCCTGCCAGCCCCCGCGACCACGACATCGGGCTCCCCGGGACCGTCGAAGACCGTGGCCAGGGTCAGTTGTTCGCTTTGTCCGACACGGGCCTCAGTCGGAAACGCCAAAGCCAGGGGCGAACCCAGTGCCTGAAACAGGTTGCCCTCGCCCCGGTATTTCAGCAGGGCCTCCCGGGTACACCAGGCCCGGTAGAACCAGTGCTGTGCTGCTTCGCTCGTCTGGCTGTGGAAAAAGTCCCGGCCTTGCTGCCAGAAATAACGGTCCACCAGGCGGTCCAGCGTTCGGGGCCGATGACGCTCTACATCGACGCCGATGCTGCCCTGGTCAGTGAGACCCACCAGCACGGCATTGCCCGAGTGACTGATACTGCAGGCCATGTTGTCTCCCGTGGCGGTAAGCAGGCGTGGGGGTTCGCCGGTGGCGGACGCCACCCGCGCCACGGCACCCAGTTGCTCACGGGCCAGGGCAGCCAGCAATGCCCTGGCCACCACAAACTCCCGGCGGCGGTTGCCGGCTTGGAAGTGGCCGATACGCTGCCGGTCCTCGTCGCCAAGGCCGTTAACCCAGATGTTGAGCGTATCGTCGTGTAGCGCCAGTGTATCGGGTAGCAGGGCAATGATAGTCATAGTGGGTTAAACGCCGATGCAGTCAAAGCCGGGTCAATTGTGTATTCTCTTCCGGCCCTCGCATGCTCTAGGTTACCGCAATGTCTCGTTTAGGTTTTTCCGCCCTGATGCTGATTGTACTGGCGGCCTGCGCCAGCAAGCCGACCTACGAATTTGATTACGACCACAACTTTGATTTTTCCAGCTTTAAAACCTACCACTGGTACGACGACATGGTGCACACCCGGGAGTCGGAATACCGCAAGTTCAATCCCTCTGATAAGCGCATCCGTGAGGTCGTGGGCAGGGAATTGGCCCGCCATAACCTGCGCGAGAGCAGCAGCTCAGAGGCCGATTTCTGGATTAACTACAGCGTTTCCAAACACCGTCAGCAGATTGTGCACACCACCGGTTATGACCAGGGCATGCACGGCAGTGTCTCCGCCGGCACCTACGGGACCGGTGTTGCTGTCGGCTACAGTTCCGGTCCCAGCGTCCGTGAATACGACGAGGGTACGGCGGTACTCGATGTGATCGATGCCAAAACCCGCAAAATAGTCTGGCGTGGCATCGCAGAAGGTCGGTTGAAGGATCATGCGACCATGAACGAGCGCTACAACGCCACCATGGCCATAGCCAGCGAGTTGCTGGCGGATTTCCCCCCCAAAACCGCTCCCTGATGTCGATGGATATGTTCTGGCCTACGGTGGCCCTAATCGCTGCCCGGTCTCCCGATGACGAGGTGGCGGCAACGTGAATATGGGTCAACGTCTGCTGCCCGCCCTGCTGACGCTGCTGTGCCTGGGCTACGGTGCGGTGATCAGTCCCGAGGGCTACTACTGGCAGCGCGCTCCGGTATTGCCGGTAATCTTCGCCGTCATATTCCTGATCCAGCTCGCGGGCTTCCTGCACGCCTGGTGGCGGCATACTGAGCGCTTCTACGACCTGTTGGGCAGCTTGTCCTTCATCCTGGCGGTCTGCTTTGCCCTGCTGCTCAACCCGGCACCGTCCACGTTTAATTACCTGTTGGCGGGCCTGGTGGTTGTCTGGGCGGCGCGTCTGGGTAGCTTCCTGTTCCTGCGCATTGCCGATGTCGGCGAAGATCGTCGCTTTCGCCGCATCAAGCAGTCGTTCTGGCGATTCATGCTGATCTGGACCCTGCAGGGTGTCTGGGTGAGTCTCACCAGCAGTGCTGCTTTGGTCGCCATACTGACCGATATGCCGGGTGCTGTGCCGGCTCTGGCCTGGGTGGGTATCGGTGTCTGGCTGCTGGGCTTTGCGACCGAGGCCGTTGCCGATGCGCAGAAATCGGCCTTTCGCAAGGACAGCAGTCGCCAGGGTCAATTCATCCATCACGGCCTGTGGTCGGTGTGCCGACATCCGAACTACCTGGGTGAAATCATCCTCTGGTTTGGCGTGTGGTTGGCAGCATTACCGGCCCTGGCGGGCTGGCAGCATGCTGCGCTGCTGTCACCGGTTTTTGTCGTGCTGTTACTGACCCGCATCAGCGGTATCCCGACCCTGGCCAGCCGCGGTCTGTCCCGGTGGGGTGATGACCCTGCCTATCAGGCCTATTTGCGCCAGACCCGCCCGCTGATGCCCCGGGTGCCGCGGCCACTGCCCGTCGATAACGCCTGAGGCCGGCGACCCTTCGTGTTCCAGGACAACCCTATGTTGATGTTGGTCTGGCCATGAGCGAATCGCACACGGAGCCCTACCGCAGTTTCTCGCCCCGATACCGCAGCTACGTGCTGGCACTGTTGACCCTGGGCTATGTCTTCAATTTTGTTGATCGCCAGGTCATGACCATCCTGCTGGAGCCGATCAAGGCCGAGTTCAATGCCTCTGACAGCGCCATGGGGCTGTTGTCGGGCCTGGCTTTTGCGCTGTTCTACGCTCTATTGGGTATACCCGTGGCGCGCCTCGCCGATCGCTGGTCCCGGCGCAATGTGTTGGCGCTGTCCATGGCTACCTGGAGCGCCGTCACGGCGCTGTGCGCCACCGCTGGCAGTTTCGCCCAGCTCGCCCTGTTCCGGGTCGGTGTGGGCATCGGAGAGGCGGGCGGCACGCCCCCTTCCCAGTCCCTGATCACCGACTATTTCCCCCCGGAGCGACGCGCACTCGCCCAGGGCGTGCTCGCCGCGGCCCCCAACATTGGCATCCTGGTGGGGCTGTTCGGGGGCGCGCTGCTGGCCGAGGCCTACGGTTGGCGCACCGTGTTTCTGTTCTTTGGACTGCCCGGTGTCCTGCTGGCGGCGGTTCTCTACTTGACGGTGCGCGAGCCGCCAAGGCCGCCCCGGCGCCCGGCTGGCGACGAATCCCTGTGGGTGGCCATGGGAGGCATTGCGGCCATCCCGGGATTTCTTTGGATCGCTGCCGGGGTGGGGTTTTCCGGTATAGCGGGCTATGGGCTGGGGGTATGGTCCCCCAGTTTTCTGGTGCGCGTGCACGGCATGTCCCTGGTGGATGCCGGCCTGTGGCTGGGATTGGTGGGCGTTTTCGGGGGCACACTGGGCACGGTAGGCAGTGGTTTGCTGGTGGATCGCTGGGCGCGCCGTGATCCCCGCTGGCAGTTGTGGGTGCCCATGATCGGTCTACTGATCGCGTTGCCCACGCAATTGGCTTTTGTGCTCTGGCCCGAGTCACAGCGTCTGGGCGGCGCCGATGGTCTGCCCGTGGCGTTGCTGTTTATGGCGGTGGCGGCGGTGTTTGCCAGTTTCTGGATCGCACCCAGTTATGCCGCAGTGCAGAACCTGGTGCCCAATCACTGGCGTACCCAGGCTTCGGCCCTGCTACTGCTGGCGATTAATCTACTGGGCCTGGGTCTGGGCCCTCTGCTGGTGGGTGTGCTCAGTGATATGTTTCATACTGCGGGTGCCGATTCCATCCGCTGGGCATTGGCGGCGGCGCTGTCCACCTGCCTGTTGGGGGCGCTGTGTTATTGGCGGGGCAGCAATGCCTATGCCCGGGCGGTGGCCATGCGGGGAGAAATCTGATTCGCTTGTATGACGGTTATGGCGACCGGGCCCGCAACCGGTTGATGATGGAGGGAGTGCAGGGATGCAGTTAACGATTAATGGCCAGGCCCAGGATTTGGGGGATCTAGACCCGGAGATGCCACTGCTGTGGGCCCTGCGGGATATCCTTGGACTGGTGGGCACCAAATACGGTTGCGGTGTCGCCCAGTGCGGCGCCTGCACGGTATGGCTCGATGACAACCCGGTGCGCTCCTGCCAATTAACCGTGGGTGCCCTGGCGGGTCGACGTATCACCACCATCGAAGGCCTTGGCCAGGATGAGTTGCACCCGGTGCAGCGCGCTTGGGTTGAACACGATGTGGCCCAGTGCGGTTACTGCCAGGCGGGACAGATCATGAGCGCCGCAGCACTGCTAAAACGCGACCCCAGCCCATCCATGGCGGCCATCGAGTCCGCCATGGCCGGCAACCTCTGTCGCTGCGGTACCTATACCCGCATTGTTGCCGCTGTTCAGTCCGCGGCCCAGAGCCTCGCGCAGATTGATTGCTATGAGGTCGGCGAGTCGGCCCAGGCAGCAGGCGACCGGGGAGGTGCTGCAGTATGACCCTCGGTGAATTCAGCACGGTTAATCGCCGCGACTTCATTCGCTGGTCTGGTTTTGGACTGGCCGTCACGGGGCAGGGCTTGTACATGGTCGCGATGGCGCAGCCTGCGCCGGAGGGCGAGCTCAATCCCTACATAGTGATTCACGAGGACGGCCGCGTCCTTATCTCTGCCCCCAATCCGGATGTCGGCCAGGGCGTCAACACGTCATTACCGATGATTGTTGCCGAAGAACTGGACGCGGACTGGGCCTCGGTTGAGGTGATCGCCGCACCTGTGGATCCCCAGCGTTACGGCGCCCAGTTTGCCGGTGGCTCCCTGTCGGTGCGCAACCGCTGGAACGAACTGCGCACCATGGGCGCGACGGCCAGGGAAATGCTGTTGCGCGCGGCGGCTGCGAGCTGGCAGCTGCCCCGGGAGCAGCTGACCACCGAGCCCGGGCAGGTGGTGCATGGGGCGACCGGACGCCGCGCCAGCTTCGGCGAGCTGGCGGCGCTGGCGGCCCAGCAGCCGGTGCCGGGGGAGGGCGAGGTGACCCTCAAGGATTCGGCGGAGTATCGCCTGCTGGGCAACCGTGTCGTCAACGCGGCTGCCGAGGATATTGTCCGTGGCCATTCCCTGTTCGGCATCGACGTGGTGGTTCCGGACATGGTGTACGCGACCTATGTGAAGTGTCCCCAGCCGGGTGGCACGCCCAGCAGCGCAAACCTTGACGCCGTTAAAAACCTCCCGGGTGTACTTGATGCGTTCCTCATCAAGGGGGATGCGGTGCCCCCGGTGTTCGACCTTCGCAACAGCACCCATGTGGCCGGGGGCGTTGCCATTGTGGCGACCAACACCTGGGCGGCCTTCAAGGCCCGGCGCTCCCTGCAAGTGCAATGGGATACCGCCGGGGCCTCCCGGGATGATTCCGCGGCCATTGAGTCCCAGGCCGTCAAGGCCATGGAGCAGGTTCAGGGTGATCGGGAGTTGGTGCGAACGGGTGACCCCGATCGAGCCTTTGCCAGTGCCGCCAGCGTGCTCAGTGCCCAGTACCTGACCGAGTTCATATCCCACGCCCAACTCGAGCCCCAGGGCTGTGTCGCCCATGTCAGCGGGGACCGGGCCGAGGTCTGGACATCCAGCCAAACCCCGGGCTTCGCCCAGATAACCCTGGGCAAGTTGCTGGATCTACCGGCCGGAAATATCCGTGTGCACCAGGTTCGCGGTGGTGGCGGTTTTGGGAGGCGCCTGTCCAACGAGTATGTCAGGGAGGCGGCGCTGATCAGCCAACGGGTGGGCAAGCCGGTCAAGCTGCAGTGGATGCGCGAGGATGACATGGCCTTCGATTTTTATCGGGCACCCACCTACTACCGCCTGGAGGGTGCTCTCTCTGATCAGGGCGAACTGGTGGCCTGGCGCAACCATGTGGTGTCTGCCTCCGCCGACGGCGACAAGGCCAACTACGGTGCCGGCTATCGCAACAAAGATTTCCCCGATCGAGTACTCGCCAACGTCCACGTCACCCAAAGCCTGGTTCATTCGGTGACCCCCACTGGCGCCTGGCGGGCGCCGGAATCCAACGTCTATGCCTTTGCCGAGCAGAGCTTCCTGCACGAATTGGCGCTGGCCGCCAACCGGGATCACCGGGAATTCCTGATGACTACCCTGGGCGAAGACAAGTGGTACGAGGATGGCAATCTGGGCCGATTGCATACCGGCCGGGCCAGGGCGGTTATCGAGGCGGTTACCCGGGCGGCGGGCTGGGGCCGGGCGCTGCCCGAGAACCGGGGCCTGGGACTGGGCTTCTATTTCAGTCACGCCGGTCATGTGGCCGAAGTTGCCGAGGTGTCTGTTGATGAACGCAAGGGCGTCACTGTGCACAAGGTCTGGGCGGCGGCTGATCTCGGGCAAATTGTCAACCTGAGTGGCGCTGAGAACCAGTTCCAGGGCAGCGTGGTGGATGGCCTCAGCGCCCTCGCCAATCAACGTATCAGCATTCGCGAGGGTGCTGTCCAGCAGCGTAATTTCGACCAGTATGACTTGCTGCGGTTACCCCAGCGCCCGGACATCAGCGTGACATTTTTGTCCTCGGATTTCCCGCCATCCGGTGCCGGGGAGCCCGCCCTGCCGCCCCTTGCGCCCGCTGTCTGCAATGCCGTCTTTGCCGCGTGCGGACAACGCATCAGGAGTCTGCCCATCAGCCGGCAGGGCTTCCGTATTGTCTAGATTCGGCGTTTGTAACAGCGCCCACAGGAGCCTCTTCCGATGAAGCTTTACACCGTACCCCTGGCACCCAACCCCATGCGTGTCACCCTGTATCTCGCTGAGCGGGAGGCCCTGGGCTGCGCCTTTGACATTGAACGGATCATCGTCAATACACTGAAGGGCAAACACCGTGAGGAGGCGCACCTGGCGCGCAACCCCTGGGGTACCCTGCCGGTACTCGAGTTGGCGTCCGGTACCTTCATCACCGAATCCCTGTCGATCATTGATTACCTTGAAGCTGCTGTTCCCGGCCCGCGCCTGCTACCCGATGACCCCGAGGCCATGGCGGTGGCCCGGAATATCGAGCGCACGGTGGAAGTGCGTATCACTTTCGATCTTGCCTGGTATGTGCATTGCCAGAAATCACCCCTGGGCTTACCGCCGGAACCGGAGCGGGCGGCGGAATTGGCCCAGCGTATCCAGCCCGGCTTTGACTGGGTCAATACCCTGTTGGCCGACGGCCGGCCGTTTCTTTCAGGGCAGGCCCCAAGCACCGCGGACTGCACCCTCGCTGCTTTCCTACAGTTCATGCGTTTTACCGACACTGATCTGCTGGGCAACAGGACCGAATTGCGACGCTGGGATGAGGCCTATCGCAGCAGGGATACGGTTCGCGACCTATTCATGATGTAGGTTTTAACGGATAGTGTTCAGGCTCTCCCCATTGACCGGGGGCTGGTCTCAATAATAAAGGTGCACGCCTTGGGCGACATACCGAAAAGCAATTGCCAGACAACAGGCGGGTACTGCTCCGGCCATGGGTCCGTGACCCCCTGGAGCGGGGCAACCCTGTGAGCGCGAATGCGCTGCCGCTGCGGGTAAAGCTGGCCTACGGTCTGGGTTCGGTGGCCTATGGCATCAAGGACAACGGTTTTGCCTATTTTCTGTTGTTGTTCTACGGCACGGTGGTCGGACTGGAGCCGGCTCTGGCGGGCACCGCCCTGCTGATCGCGCTGCTGGTGGATGCGGTCAGCGACCCCATTGTCGGCTACTGGTCCGACAACACCCGCAGTCGGCTGGGCCGGCGACACCCTTTCATGTATGCCAGCGCCCTGCCGGTCGCCCTGTGTTATTACCTGCTGTGGCAGCCCCCGGACTGGGGCAGCCAGGGTCTGTTTTTCTATTTGTTGGGCTTTGCCATCCTGATCAGAACCCTGATCACATTTTTTGAAACGCCCAGTTCCGCGTTTATGCCCGAACTCACCCAGGACTATGACGAACGCACCACGGTTCAGGCCTGGCGTCATTTCTTTGGCTGGGCCGGTGGCGCGTCTCTGGCGGTGGTGATGTTCGGCCTGTTACTGGTGCCCACGGAGCAGTATCCCGTCGGCACCCTGAATCGCGACGGCTATGAGACTTATGGCCAGTTGGCCGGGGTCCTGATGTTTGTGGTGATACTGGTGTCGGCGCTGGGTACCCAGGGCCGGGTCCAGATCACTGACTTTCCCCCGCGACCCACCAAAAAGATCAGCGACATATTTCGGGAGATGCTGGAGCTGCTCCTCGATAGAAGTTTCATGGCCCTGTTTATCTCGGGTATGGCCAGTGCCGCGGCGGCGGGTCTGACGGCTGCCCTGACCTTCCTGATGCTCACCTATTTCTGGGAGTTTTCTTCCCTGCAGATTTTTTACTGGACCGCGATGGTGGTCGTTTCCGCCGTACTGGGCCTGCTGGTTGCGCCCCGTGTTGCCCGAAGGCTGGGCAAAAAACGGGCGGTAATCACCCTGGGGGCGGTTGCTTTTCTGCTGCAGCCGGCGGCGGTGGTGCTACGGCTTTTGGGCTGGCTGCCTGAAAACGGTGACCCCCGCCTGTTCCCCATGCTGCTGACCCTGCAAACCATTGATCTGGGTTTGATCATCGCCATGCAGGCTGTCTCTGGATCCATGATCGCCGACCTTGTGGAACAGGCTGAGGTCAAAACCGGGCGCAGAAACGAAGGTGTCTTTTTTGCCGCCCTGACGTTCATCCGAAAGGCCAACCAGGGTATCGGCACTTTCATCGCCGGACTGTTGTTACAACTGGTTGCCTTTCCCAAAGGCGCCGCACCCAGTGATGTTGAACCCGAAACCCTCTGGAATTTGGGGGCGTTGCTGGTACCCAGCCAGTACCTGTTGTGGGGGATCATGCTGATTGCCATCGGTTTTTACCGTATTGACCGTCGCCAACACGAGGCGCACCTGCAGACCCTCGCTGATCGGGATGAGTCACTCTCTCCCGGTGAGCAGGTGTAGCTTACGAGGCTGTCCGGGGTGATGACCATGCATCAACAAGCGCCCCTCCTGTGCCGCCAACCGCATCATCATCGTGTCACCGCTGTCGGTCCCCGTTGGCCGTCAACGCGCGCTTGCAACCGCCGTATCCCCCATTACTTTTCTGGCCACCACTTTTTGGCGCCCATGATCGGCCCCTGGCTGGCTATGCAGGGTTGGGAGCAGGACTGAGGTGGCTGCCCGCGTCCTGGTCGCCGGTGCCAGTGGCTATATTGGCAGCCATGTGGTCGCCGAACTGTTGCGCCAGGGCTATCAGGTGGTCGCCTTGCTGCGCCCCGACAGTGATTGGCATCTCGAGCACCCCGACCTTGAACTCGTGCGCGCTGAGTTAACAGGCTCTGGGTCCTGGTTTGCGGATCTCAAAGCATGCTCCCTGGTGGTGTCCTGCCTGGCCAGCCGCACCGGTGGTCCTGATGATGCCCGCCGCGTTGAATACGATGCCAATATGGAGGTGCTGGCGGCGGCTCAGCATTGGGGTGCTACTCGCTTTTTGCTGCTGTCGGCTATCTGTGTGCAAAAACCGAGGCTGGCTTTCCAGCGGGAAAAGCTGCGCTTTGAAGCGGCCCTGCAACAATCCGGTGTGCCCTGGACCATTGTCAGAGCGACCGCCTTCTTCAAATCCCTGTCAGGCCAGATCGAGCGGGTCCGGGACGGCAAGCCTTTTTTTGTATTCGGCAACGGCACACAAACAGCCTGTAAACCCATAGCCGAGCAGGATCTGGCGGCGTACATGACGGAGCGCTTGGCAGACCCCGACAGCGCCGGTTCGATGCTGCCTGTGGGAGGCCCCGGTCCCGCGATAACGCCACGGCAGCAGGCCGAGATGCTGGGTGATTTGATGGGCAAACCGGTGCGGGTGCGGTCCCTGCCAGCGGGCCTGTTCCTGGCCCTGGCAGCGCTGCTTACCCCCTTTGGTACTGTCTCCCGCCGTCTGCGTGACCGGGCAGAATTTTTGCGTATTGCCCATTTCTACGCCACCGAATCCATGCTGCTGTGGTCCGAGGAGACGGCCAGCTACCGGGCGGACTTGACCCCGGAAACGGGTTCCCGTTCCCTGGCGGATTGCTATCGCGCCATTCTCGCCGGTCACCACAGCGTGCAACTGGGCGAGCACAAACTGTTTTGATGCGGTGAGCATGGGTCGGCAAAATCTCGCGCCTGGGGGCGACAGCGGGTCGGCCCAACCCACGGTGCTTATTCTCGGCATGGGGGATACCGGTGTTCTCACTGCCGCGCACCTGCCCAAAAGTTGCCGGGTGGTCTGCGTCACCACCAAACCGTTTTTGGTCAGTGGCCAGGAGCTGGGTCACAGGTTGGCCGAACATGCCAGCTGGCGCCGGGATTACCTGCTGCCGTTGCACAAGCTGCGCCGATTGGCAGACATCGAAATCATCCATGGCAAGGCCACGGCGGTGGATTCCGAGGGCCGGTCGGTTACGGTGCTGAACCCTGGCGGCGACCAGATCAGGTTGGCCTGGGATTATCTGGTTATCGCCACCGGCGTGGGCAACGGATTCTGGCGCGACGATGATCTCGACACGGCAGACGGCATCGAGCAGCGACTGGCAGCACAGGTGGCATCGGTGGCGGCCGCCGATACCATCGCCGTCGTGGGGGGCGGGCCCTGCGGCACCAGCACGGCCTTCAACCTGAAACGGCGCTATCCCGGGAAGGCGGTGACCCTGTGCCTGTCGGACTCGCTGCCCCTGCCCGGTTACGCCGATGCCACCCGTCGCCATCACCGCGACCAGTTGCTGCAACAGGGCGTGTCCCTGGTGACCGGTAGCCGTGCACAGCTGCCCGCCGATGCCGAGCTCTGTCAGATGGCCGGAGGGGTACTGCGGTTTGCCGACGGCACCCCGGATATCCCGGCGGACCTGATCATCTGGACCACCGGCAAGCTGCGTCCCCATACGGCCTTTTTGCCCCGGGACATGCTGGATGCCCAGGGTTTTGTGCCCACCGATGTCCATCTGAACGTTCCCGGGTATCAGCGGATTTTTGCCATCGGTGATGTTGCGGCCACGGATCCCTTGCGCTGCTCGGCACGCAACTGGGCCTACCGGATCCTGTGTCGGAACATTGTCGACAGGATCGCCGATCGACCGCCGTCGGCCCGGTTTGATCCACCCGCTGCCCGCTGGGGTTCGATACTGGGTCTCCAGCCCAACGGCTTGTCCCTGCATGCCGCCACCGGCAGGCGCTGGCGTGTGCCCCGATGGTTGGTCACCCGCTTCCTGTACCCCGTGGTAGTGCGGCGTTGGATTTACGGCGGTACCCGTCGCTGACGGGTCCCGCGCCGGCCTGATGCCACCGGCAGGGTCAGGTAATCCCCCCGGGCCACTCTCGCGTATTTTCCACAAGACCTGCCGGTGCCGTGCATCCGGCTATGGCGTCGTGGAGCAATGTTATGAGCGAGCGGGACAAGGAAGAAGATCGGTTTCTGGCGGGTTTTGACCACGTGGTCCTGAACCTGTTCAGTGTGGGCGAGCGTCTTGTGCTGGTGCTGATTGGCATATTGGCCATGGTTGCCGTTGCCATGGAATTAATTGAGTTTTCCCGGGAAGGCAGCGTGCGCCTGGCTGACCTGTTGCTGCTGTTCATCTACCTTGAGGTGGTGGGCATGGCCTGTGCCTACTATGCCACCCAAAGCGTGCCGGTAACGCTGCCGGTACTGATCGCAATTACCGGTATCACCCGACTGATTATTTTACAGGGCAAAGAGTTTGAGCCCACCCAGTTGGTATTCGAGGCCGGTGCTGTGCTGCTGTTGGCGGTGGGCTACGGCGTGCTCAGCTGGGCGACAGAGCGTTTTCGCACCAACAAAAAAAGTTCTGCCGGTGACCGCCAGTCGCTAGACTAAGCCCACGAGCGCCCCCGTGGCGCGTCCTGGGGTGCCCCGGTCTCTATGCCGCGACAGTCTGTAAAACGTGGAATCTGGTTGCTGCTGGTAGCGCTTGTGCTGTTCATAGGTGTTCCCTGGTACTGGCCCAGTGACAGCGCGTTGGACGGCTGGCTGGTTCCCAACTGGGTTTGGGTTTCCCTGGCGGCATCGTGGTTATTTGCGGGACTGGTGGTCTGGGGTGCCCTGGGCGCCTGGCCCGATGAGGATCGGGACTGAGCATGCAGGGTCTGCCCCTGGCGTCCTGGAGCCTCGGTTTCGTTGCGGTGTATTTGACCTCGGTATTGGCGGTGGGTTGGTTCGCCCGCAGCCGGCGACGGGACGACAGCCTGTCGGACTACTACCTGGGCGGCCGCAGCATGGGTCTGGGAGTGTTGATGCTGACCCTGTTTGCCACCCAATACAGCGGCAATGCGCTGTTTGGTTTCACGGGACAGGCCTATCGGGCCGGATTTACCTGGCTCAGCATCCTGCACAGCATGATCGCCGTGGTGGCAGGCTACCTGCTGTTCGCGCCGCAGCTGTATCGACTCTCCAGGGAAAAGCAATTCGTTACCCCCAGCGATTACATTGCTTTCCGGTTTCCTTCCCGGGCACTGGGGGCGTTGGTGGTGGTCTGCCTGATGGTCGTGCTGGTGAACTACGTGCTCGCCCAGCTCAAGGTCATGGGGCACGTGGTGCAGGGGCTGAGCGGTGGGCAGGTGGATGGGGTCTGGGGAGTGGTCCTGCTGGCTGTCATCATGTTGGTCTACTCCACCCTGGGTGGCTTGCGCAGCGTGGCGTGGACCGACGCGATACAGGGCGCAATGATGCTGACAGGTTTCATCCTGATTGCCGTTATTGTGCACCGGGATCTGGGGGGTTGGCTGACCGCCTTTTCGGAACTGCGTGAGGTCGCCCCCGGGAAATTACAGCCCCCTTCGGGCCGGGGCGCCGTCACCTGGTTCTCCACTGTTATTTTGATTGGCGTGGGTGCCTCGGTTTACCCCCAGGCGATACAGCGCATCTATGCGGCGGGATCAGCTGACATTCTGAAAAAGTCACTGGCCGGCATGGCGGTGCTGCCCCTTTTTGCCGTAGTGGTGGTGTTGGCACTGGGTTTTGTTGCCATTGCCCGCTACCCCGGGCTGGAGGGAAGCGCCGCGGACCAGGTCATGGTATTGATCCTGCGGGATGTGTTGGCCACTGGCTGGCTGGGCCAGATCGTGGTGACGTTGCTCCTGGGCGCCATTCTCGCCGCCCTGATGAGCACCGCCGACTCGGCACTGCTGTCCCTGTCGGCGATCTTTGCCAAAGATGTCTACCGCCCGTACCTGCGTCCCGGTGCCGGTGATCGGGAATGTGCCCGGGCGGGGCAGTGGCTCGTATGGTCGGTGCTGGCGGTCCTGATTTGGATTACCACGGTGGAAGATCTCACCTTATATCGCCTGTTCGTGCTGAAGTTTGAAATCCTGCTGCAGGTCGCGCCCGCTTTTTATCTGGGGGTCAACTTTCCATCCCTGCAGGCCAAGCCGATCCTGATGGGACTGCTGGCGGGGTTGGTAACCGCCATTGCCGGTTGGTCACTGGGATGGATGCCCCTGGGTCTGCACCCGGGCACCGTGGGGCTTGTCGTCAATCTTGCCGTGGTGGCCGCAGGCCACTGGGTTTTCCCCCTCGCCCGGAAGTAATGGGATTCAAACACCTACTAACGTATCCTTGAACACTGGGGGAGGCGGTTGTCGCGGCGCTGCAGGGCTTGCGCAGCTTTACTGTCATCTGTGGGCCCGGTGGTAAGGCCTGCCGGCAGATATCCTCCCATGCCATCCAAATAATCCGGTCCCAGCAATTGGCTTGGGCCGCAGCGGGTTGAGAGTGTGAAGCGGTTTTTCTTATGTTTGTTTTGCTGGTGTTTGAGCACCTTCTTTGGGCCGGTTCATGCGCAGCAGACCAGTCTGCCGGTGGTTGCCAACGGTGGTGTGGGCGCCACCTGGGATGTGGGCATCGCGGCCTTCGATGCGGGCATCAATTTCGAATCCTGTGTCAATGATTTTGGCGCCGGTTGTCCCAACGTGGACTGGCGCTGGTCCCCGGGTGAT
>JAAXJC010000131.1 GCA_012270045.1 Luminiphilus sp. | reverse complement strand
GCGAACAGGTACAGGGCGATCAGGTTCGGGATGGCGATGACAAAAATCATGGCATCGGAAAAATCCAGCACTGCGGCCAACTGCAACATACAGCCGATGACGATGAAGCCACAGAACAGGAATTGGAAACAGGCCTGGCCCAGTCGGCTTTCACCGAACAGATAGGTCCACCCCTTCAGTCCGTAGTAGGACCAGGCCAGCAAACTCGAGAAAGCAAACAGCAGGGCGGCGACGGCAATGATATAGGGCGCGAATCCGAAGTGAACCGCAAAGGCCGCGGAGGTCAGTTCGATCCCCGCTATCCCGGAGCCCATCAGACCGTTGGGAATGGCGCTGGTAAGGATAACCAGCGAGCTCAGGCTGAGGATAATGACCGTATCAATAAAGGGCTCCAGCAGGGCGGTAATGCCCTCGGAGGCGGGCTCATCGGTCTGCACCGCTGAGTGGGCTATGGACGCTGAGCCCAACCCCGCCTCATTGGAAAACAGCGCCCGCTGAAAGCCAATCACCATCGCACCCAGTGCGCCCCCGGTCGCGCCCTGGGAGGTGAATGCGCCCTCCAGCACCATGGCAATGGCGGCGGGAATATGCTCTGCGCTAAGCGCGATGACGGCGAGGGCGCTGACGATATAAAGCCCTGCCATAAACGGGACCAGCAACACCGTGACCCGGGCGATGGAGCGGATACCCCCGATAATGACCAGCGCTACTACCGTGGCCAGAGCCAGGCCGAAAAACCATCCCCGCTCGTTCAGCCAGCTGTGCTCACCACCGGTGATCACCAGAAACTGGGTATAGGCCTGGTTGGCCTGAAACATGTTGCCGATACCAAAGCCCGCTATCACCAGGGCGAGGGCATAGAATCCGCCCATCAGGCGGCCAACCCGGGGCCAGTTTTTGCGCTGGAACCAGTGCTCCAGGTAGTACATGGGTCCACCTGAAACGCTGCCGTCGGCATTTTGGCGACGGTACTTGACCCCGAGAGTACACTCCACGAGTTTGGTGGACATGGAAAGTATGCCGGCAACCAGCAACCAGAAGGTCGCCCCGGGTCCACCCATGCTGATCGCCACGGCGACGCCACCGATGTTGCCCACACCCACGGTGCCGGACACCGCAGTCGCAACCGCTTTGAGGTGACTGATCTCCCCCTTTGCCTCGGGGTCGCTGAAGTCACCCCGTACGTGGCGAATGGCGAGCCACAGGGCGCGGAAATTTATAAAGCGCAGGTAGATGGTGAAATACAGGGCTGCGGCTGCCAGCCACAGTACGATCAGGGGTAGTTCACTGTCCCCTATCGGGACGGCGTAAAACACGATCGCCGACACGGCGGACGCTATGGGTGCCAGTAACGCCTCGACAGCGCTGTCAATCCCCGTGCTGTCCATGATGTTCCCCCAGCCAGTTGATCGTGGAGGGTGGCTTTTACCCCAAGCTTTTGCAAGGTCCGTCGAGAGTAGGTGCGGGGTATCGACACGGGCCGGGCTGTTCAGGTAACGGGGTCCCCTTGTTGGGGTAGGTCGGGTATTCGCTGGGGCGGCGGAACACCTGAGGCGGGCAAAAAAAAGCCCGCCGTTGGGCGGGCTCGGTGATGGCTGGGCTACTACATCGAAATATCAACGGCATAGCTGACGACGAACTTGATCTCATCGTTGTCATAGCCGCCGTCCGCAGCGGGTCCCTCGACATCGGTGCCGGTCATCATAAAGGCAAAGCCGCCCTTGGAGACGCTGACGTTGTAGTCGAAGTAGCCATCGCTGCTGCCATTAAAGGCCTCGGCGAAGTCGCCGTCGTGGTAGCCGACGTGCAGACCGATCCCGATTCCGTTCGCTACTTCGAAACCATAATCCGCAGACAGATAATAAGTGCCGCCCGCGTCAAAATCCTGGCCGGGGCCTTCGTCGGCTTCGGTATTGGTGAGCACGTAGACCGCGCCGCTGAATCCGCCGATGCCTACCTTGGCGTACACTTCACCGAAGTCGAAGTTCGCTTCCTTGTCGTAGTTGTAATACAGGTAACCGACGTCCCAACTGACGGCACCGGTCTCAAAGGCAAAGCCCGCGTACAGGTCGTGCTCATAAGAGTAAACGTCGGACGGCCCATAGTTAACGTTGGATACCCAGGTGCCGGCGTAGAAGCCACTCTCGTGTGCGTAATCGATGCCGCCTTGTATGGCCGCCTCGTTCTCGGTCTGTGTTAAACCGCGCCAGATGTAGTTGTTGGTCATGGCCGCATTGGCGCTCCATTCACCGGCGTGGGTGGGCAGTGCCATTACACTCATCGCCAACGCAGAGCCGGCGGCCAGGGTCTTCAGCGAAACGGTGGGGGAAAGCTTGGTGTTCATAGTGGGTCCTCGTTGACAACAAAAATGGGAGATCCGCGCCCGGGGAGTTGCCGACACAGCCCCTTCACCAAGCACATCTCCCGTTTTGCATAGACCTTGCCAACTTTTGTAACTTACTGAAAAATATAAATTAAAAAGCGTTTTCAGCTGTTTTGGAGCGCCCCATTCCGGTAACTTGTGGCGCTGTTTTAGGGCGGATTCGCACCAAAACCGAGCGCACTGGACTGACGGTGCGAGGCAACCGGTGGGGTTCTGGGCAATTCCCGTTGGGCGGTACCTCGGCTCAAGAAAAGTTCGGTTGCGACAAAAATTGCCTGTCTGCGAAAGCTGTCTGCAGATGGCCTGCGTATGGTCTTCAAACTAAAGCCGGAGGAGGGTCCAAACATGAACAGTCGTGTACTGCTGGTATTGGCGATTTTCAGCGCAAGCCATGTGGTTGCCGAAACCGATTGTGAGGCGGTGGTTGCGGCGACCTTGGAGGAAATGCGTCTGGGCGCCGGTGAGGAGTGGAGCGGTGTCGAGGAAGCGGCCGCGAGGGCGGCTGCGGGTTCTGCCTGCCTCAAGGCCAGTTCCGGTCGCTACGGGGATACGCTGGTGGTGGAATCTTTAGGGGTCGCAGCTGCGGAGGAGGGTACTGCAGCATCCACTTCAGCCAAAGATCCGGTTGCGGAGGAGGCGGGTGGTATTCGCATCAAGCCCATGTCCGGCGCGCCGGGACAGAAGCCCTACGAGCGGTCCCGTTGATTCGGGGCTAAAGTGCTGGCGCCATAGGCCCAATCGGTTTTTCGTCGCTGTGCCATTGCGAGCCCGGTTATTTACCCGGGACTTGATTGCTACACAGAGTCAGCAGCTCAACCACAAATGAAAACGCCCCGCAGGGTGATCCCTGCGGGGCGTTTAGGTGATGGCTCAGGGCGCCTGTTTAGCGTGCTGCCATGTCCGAGCGGGGGCTGCTTACAGCCTCAAGATCAAAGCGATCATTGGTCATGACTTTGCTCCAGGCGCTGACGAAGTCTTCAATGAACTTTTCACCGCCGTCATTGGCCGCGTAAACCTCTGCGATAGCCCTGAGTTCTGAACTTGAGCCAAACATGAGGTCAACGGGGGAAGCCGTCCATTTGCGTGTGCCCGAGGCGCGATCACTGCCCACATACTGCCCTTCATAATCCGAGGAAGGCGTCCACACCGTCGACATATCCAACAGGTTGGAGAAGAAATCGGTGCTGAGCACCCCGGTACGGTCGGTGAACACGCCCATATCACTGCCACCACTGTTGACACCCAGTACCCGCAGTCCGCCAACGAGAGCCGTCATCTGCGCTGGATTCAGATCCAGGAGATTGGCCCTGTCTATCATGGCCTTCACCGGTGACAGGTAGTTTCTGTCGGCGTCGTAGAAGTTGCGGAACCCGTCCGCCCTCAGCTCCAGGTGCGCGAAAGAATCGGCATCAGTCATTTCCTGGGCCGCGTCCATGCGTCCGGGCACGAAGGGTACCTGCACCGTGTACCCGGCGTCCGCTGCTGCTTTCTCGATGGCTGCAGCGCCGCCCAGCACGATGACATCGGCCAATGACACCCGCTTGTCACCGCGCTGCTTGTCGTTGAAGTCTGTCTGAATGGCGCTCAGCTCGGCCAGCACACTGTCGAGCTCAGCGGGATTGTTGACCGGCCAGTCTTTCATGGGGGACAGACGGACACGCGCTCCGTTCGCGCCACCGCGCATGTCGCTGTGACGATAGCTGGCTGCGGAAGCCCAGGCAGTACCTGCCAGTTGTCCAACGCTGGCGCCCGAGTCCAGGATTGCCGCTTTCAGGTCGGCGACGTCCTCGTCTGATATCAACTCGTGGTCAACATCCGGAATCGGATCCTGCCACATCAGCACCTCCGCCGGGACGTCGGTGCCCACGTAGCGTGCCCGTGGGCCCATGTCCCGGTGGGTCAGCTTGAACCAGGCTCTGGCGAACGCGTCCTCGAACTCCGCAGGGTTTTCAAGAAATCGCTGGGAGATCTCCCGGTAGGCAGGGTCTGTTTTCAGCGCCAGATCGGTGGTGAACATGATCGGTGCATGGCTTTTACCGGCCACATGGGCATCGGGGACAGTGCCTGCTGCCTGGCCATCCGTGGGGATCCACTGTGTGGCGCCGGCTGGGCTTTTGGTCATCTCCCAGTCGTAGGCGAACAGATTCGCCAGGTACATCATGCTCCACCGTGTTGGTGTGGCCGTCCAGGCACCCTCAAAGCCTGAGGTGATGGTGTCTTCGGAGTGGCCCTTGCCGCAGCTGTTTTTCCAGCCAAACTCCTGGTCCTCCAGCCCGGCGCCACCGGGTTCAACCCCGAGACAGCCGTCGGGCTTGTGGGCACCGTGGGCTTTACCAAAGCTGTGGCCTCCGGCAATCAACGCCACGGTTTCGGCATCGTTCATTGCCATGCGTCCAAAGGTTTCGCGAATGTCGTGGGCTGCCTGGGCCGGGTCGGGATTGCCGTTGGGCCCCTCGGGGTTGACGTAAATCAGCCCCATCTGCACCGCGGCCAGGGGGTTGTCCAGCTTGCGTTCGCCGGTATACCGCTCATCCGCCAGCATGACGGTTTCGGGCCCCCAGTACACCAGATCCGGCTCCCAGTCGTCCGCCCGTCCGCCGGCGAAGCCAAAGGATTTGAAGCCCATGTCCTCCATGGCGACGGTGCCGGCAAGGATCATGAGGTCGGCCCAGGATACCTGCCGGCCGTACTTTTGTTTAACCGGCCACATCAGCCGACGGGCCTTGTCCAGGTTGCCGTTGTCGGGCCAGCTGTTGAGGGGTTCAAAGCGTTGCTGGCCGCCCCCGGCGCCGCCACGGCCATCGGCGACCCGGTAGGTGCCTGCACTGTGCCATGCCATGCGAACGAAGAACGGGCCGTAATGTCCATAGTCAGCCGGCCACCAGTCCTGGGAGTCGGTCAGGGTGGCACGGACGTCCGCCTTCAGTGCTTCCATATCGACCTTGGCGAATTCTGCCGCATAGTTGAAGTCTGCCCCGTACGGGTTGGAATCGGGGTTGTGCTGGCGCAGGGGGGTCAGATCGATACGCTCCGGCCACCAGAAAGTGGGAGGTTTGGCGAAGGTGTTGTCCGCCTGCACGGTGCCGGTCAGGGTCGTGGTCAGCGCTACGGCTACAGCGAGTGTTTTCAATCCATTCATTTTTGGTTTTCTCCAGTTTGAATCTTTATGGGCCGGTCAGCGTATCTGTCTTTGCGCAGGAGCAGATGCCATGGCCCGAACCCAAAATGTAGGCAAGCTGCGGCCCAACGGCAACCAGATTAATCTATAAAAAACGATCGAAAAAATAGATTGTCGTCAGGAACCACTCCCGATCCCAAACGGTGGTATGTATGGCCGGGGCGCCAGTGTCGGGTTACGGCACCGGGGAGTGTTGGCTCAGGACCGGGTCGCCTCAGTAGGCGACTTATATCCGATTTTTTATCCGGCCATTGCTGGGGTGCGGGCCGGCGCTGCAACCCCTGCTTCCGGGGACAGTCACCCGGAATCGGGCAAGGCGACGAATGCCCGGAAGCAGACTCCCAGGGGCCGGTCTGCCGGTCAATGCCCCGGGACTGGGGACTCGTGGATGGGTTCTCCGGTAATCTTGTAGCCCTGACTTCATGGAGTAGACGCCGTGGGCTATTCAGACACCTATGCACAGGCCCGGGACAACCCCGAGGAATTCTGGCTGCAGCGCGCCCAGCTACTGGACTGGTACCAAACGCCGGAGCGGGCCTTGTCCGTCGACGACAACGGTATGGAGCGCTGGTTCGCTGATGGTGTCCTGAACACCTGTCACAACGCCGTGGACCGTCATGTCGATGCCGGACGGGGCCAGCAGGTTGCCGTCCACTACGATTCACCGGTGACCGGTTGCCGGGAGTCCATTACCTACAGCGATCTCCTGTCACGGGTCGCCGCGACCGCGGGCGGTCTGGCCCGCATGGGTGTGGGCAAAGGTGATCGGGTAGTGATTTACATGCCCATGGTGCCGGAGGCGGTTATTGCCATGCTCGCCTGTGCCCGCCTGGGCGCAATCCACAGTGTGGTGTTCGGTGGTTTTGCCGCCGCCGAACTGGCGGTGAGGCTTACTGATGCCGCTCCGAAGGTGCTGCTGACCGCAACCTGCGGTATTGAGGTCAGCAAAATCGTGCCCTACCTGCCCATTGTGACCGAGGCGCTGGCAATGACGGCTTTGGAGGGCATAGAAGTCGTCGTGCTGCAGCGGCCCCAACACTCCGTTGCCATCGAGGATTCCCGTTTCAGTTCCTGGGCGGACCTGTCCCAGGGGCCGCCAGTGGCCTGTTCGCCGGTGGCCGCCACCGACCCCCTCTACGTCCTCTACACATCGGGGACCACGGGCAAGCCAAAGGGCGTGGTACGGGATAACGGCGGGCATGCTGTAGCCCTGGCCTGGTCGATGGCCGCCGTATATGGCATGGCGGAAGGTGAGGTCTTTTGGGCCGCCAGCGATATCGGTTGGGTGGTGGGTCACTCCTACATCGTCTACGCCCCTTTGCTCGCCGGGTGTACGACGGTGTTGTACGAGGGCAAACCGGTCAAGACGCCGGATGCCGGGGCATTCTGGCGCGTGGTCAGGGATTATCAGGTCAAGGTGTTGTTCGCCGCCCCCACTGCATTTCGCGCCATTCGAAAGGAAGACCCCCACGCCAGCCGGTTTGCGGATTATGACCTCGACTGTCTCAAGGCGTTGTTTCTCGCCGGGGAGCGGCTGGACCCGCCGACGCTGGAATGGTTGCAGTCGGTAACTAAGCGCCCGGTCATCGATCACTGGTGGCAAACTGAGACGGGATGGGCCATCGCCGGCAACCCCCTGGGACTGGAGTTGTTGCCCATCAAGCCGGGGTCGGCGTCGCGGCCGTTGCCGGGTTATGAGATTGATATCCTGGATGGGGAGGGCAAACCTTTGCCGCGAGGCCAGGAAGGCGCGGTCGCCATCAGGCGTCCACTGCCCCCGGCCTGCCTGCCGACGCTATGGGGTGACCAGAAGCGTTTTCAGGCGTCCTACCTCGATCGCTTCCCCGGCTACTACCAGACCGGGGACGGCGGTTACATCGACGCCGACGGTTACCTGTTTATCATGGGCCGCACGGATGACGTCATCAATGTCGCGGGACATCGCCTGTCAACCGGCGAGATGGAGGAAATCATCGCCGGCCACCCCGCGGTGGCGGAGTGCGCCGTGATCGGGGTCGCCGATGGGCTTAAAGGCCAGGTGCCCATGGGGTTTGTGGTGCTGAAAGATACTGTGGAACTGGACAGTGATGAGTTGGAGGCAGAACTCATTGCCCTGGTCAGGTCCCGGGTGGGTCCGGTGGCCTGCTTCAACCGAGCGCTGGTGGCCCAGCGTTTGCCGAAGACACGCTCGGGGAAAATCCTGCGCAGTACCATGCGCAGCATTGTGGATGGCAGACCCTGGAATATGCCCGCCACCATCGAAGACCCCGCCGCTCTCGACGAAATCATGGGGTTGCTGGGTAGGCTGGATCGCCGCCAGGGCCCCTGAACTAAAGGGCCCACGCTACTGATCAGACCCTAGAATTCCTCCCATTGGGCAGTGGGATCACGGCGGGACTCATTGGCTCGCTTCGGCGTGGCGAGATCGCTCGCGGCAACCTGACCGGCGTTGGCGGGTTCCAGGTGTGCCACCATCGGCACCGTTGAAGCTTGCTGGGGTGCAGCCAGGGCCACCGGCACGTCGGTCGCCATGGCTCGGGCGCCTCCCTGCTGCAGTTGGAAGAAAGCCATCAGCTGTTCCAGTGAAACAGCCTGCTCCTGCAGGGATTTGGCGCCGGCGGCAGCCTCCTCGACCAGGGCGGCATTCTGCTGGGTAGTCTGGTCCATCTGGTTAACGGCCTGATTTACCGAACTGATGCCCTCGCTCTGTTCCTCACTGGAGGAGGAGATTTCGGACACTATATTGGACACCTGGGTTATCGATTCAACAATACCCGAGAGGGTTTGCTCTGAATCACCCACCAGGCGCGATCCCTCGGTGACCTTGCTGACCGAATCCTCAATCAGGGCCTTGATCTGCTTGGCAGCCTCGGCAGAACGTTGGGCCAGCACCCGGACCTCGGCGGCGACCACGGCAAAACCCCGGCCGGCGTCGCCGGCCCGGGCGGCTTCCACGGCAGCATTCAGTGCCAGCAAATTGGTCTGGAAGGCGATTTCATCAACGACGCTGGTGATGTCGGCAATCTTCTGGCTGGACTGGTTGATTTCGGCCATTGCGTTTTTGGCATTGGCGACGATCCCGGCCCCTTCCTGGGCTTCATCCCGGGCACCCGAGGCCAACTGGTTGGCGTATTTGGCATTGTCAGCAGTCTGACGCACGGTGACCGTCATCTCTTCCATGTTGGACGCCGTTTCCTCGAGATTGGCGGCCTGCTGTTCCGTGCGCTGGGATAAATGCAGATTGCCCTCGGCGATCTCCCTGGAACTGGAATTGATGGTCACAGCGGCCGTGTTGACTTCGCCCACAATACCCTTGAGCCGTTCGGTCATCTCGTTCAGTGCGGTCACCAATCGGCCCAGTTCGTCGTTGCCGACCTCATCAACCCGGGTAGACAGATCGCCGTTGGCAAGTCGGCCGCAGTGCTCCACCGCCTTGTTCAGGGGCCTGGTGATGCCGCTGACCAGGCGGCTGGCAGTGATCAGCAGCACCGCGATCGCGACGGCCAGCAGTACCAGAAACAGGGTGCGGGTTTGACTGTAGGCCTCTGCGGCCTGATCGAAGATCTCCTCGCTGATCTCCAGTTGCACTGCAACCAGATTGGAAAATCCCTCGCTGACCGGGTCAATGGCGGGGTACAGGGCGTCAACCGTAAATGCGGTCAGTGCCTGGCTATCCCGGTCTCTGAATATCTGGCGAAGCGCCGCTATTTCACTGTCTGCCCGGCGTATCAGCGGCTTGATGTCGGCCACCAGTGCAATCTCCCTGGCATCGAGGTCGTGCTGTAGATAGTCGTCCCAGATGCGCTTGATGCGTGCTTCGGCGCTGTCCAGATTGGCGAGACCTGCTTCCCAGGTGATGTTGCCGTTGCGGACCTTGTGGGAAGTGTCCACAACCAGAACGGCGTAGTCATCGGCGACGGTTTTCAGCGATTGCAGGGGTACGACGC
>JAAXJC010000081.1 GCA_012270045.1 Luminiphilus sp. | reverse complement strand
CTGCCGCCAGCGTTCAATCTGAGCCATGATCAAACTCTTCAGTTGAAGATCTTTAGCCTCTGCCGAAGCAAGAGGGGCCGGTTACGCAAAAACCTGCTTTACCGTCCAAATCTCAGCTCAGAAACATCTGGAATCATTGAATTAATGAGTCACTTGTTGTTTCTGAATAGTTGGTGACAACTACTCCAACAAGTGCCCACACATCTGTCTTCATCTATCTTTTTAAGCAACAAGTCGCCGCTGGGGCTGACTTACCGGCGGGGTTACCCCCAACCGAGGTCGCGCATTATACGCACCGATTGAAACAGCGCAAGTCTTTTTCGAATAAAAAAACGAGGAAGTTTCAGGTCGCGGCAGACGGGGTGTAAGCCCCATTTGCCGGGCCGTCAATTTTACTCGGAACCCCGGGCAGCGCAAGCCTTATCGGGGATTAATTTGATGCCGCCGGGCAACCCCTTTTGGCGAGCGCCCTAGCCTGCAGCAGGCCTCGAGACCCTGCGCCTGCGCCAGTAATGCCGAACCCGCCAACCCAGCAACAGGGCAAACAACAGGCCGTAGACCACCGCATCACCAATATCGGAGCGTGACAGCCAGAGCAGGTGCAGGGTCGCCAGCAGCGCGATGGCATAGATCGCCCGGTGCAGTTGTTTCCAGCGCTTGCCCAGCCGCCTGCGCATGGCATGGGTAGAGGTGACCGCCAGCGGCAACAGCAACAGCCAGGCGGCGAAACCCACCATCACATAGGGACGCTCAACCAGTTCCTCCAGCAGGATGTCACCACGCCACCCCACGTAGACCTGGGCAAACACCAGCAGGTGCAGACTGACATAGAAAAAAACAAACAGACCCAGCATACGACGGTAGAGGAACAGGCGCGGCCAGCCCCATTGGGCCAGGGGCCTGGCGGCGAGCACCAGCACCAGCAAACGCATGGCCCACTCACCGGTTCTATGCATCAGCGCCTCGGCGGGATCGGGACCCAGTGCGTCGGTTACCACCCCCTGGACAATGAGCAGAAAAGGCGTCAGCGCCAGCCCGAACACCAGCGTCCGCAGGGTCGGATTAAACCAGGGTGTATTGCCCAGGCGACTCAACACAGCCAGGCCACTACAATCAGTAGTACTTCGCCAGATCCATGCCCGTGTACAGGCCCGCCACCTGCTCGCCGTAACCGTTGAACTTCTGGGTGGCTATGCGGTTGGGCTTGAACAGGGATGAGGGCAGACGCCGCTCGTAACGCTGGCTCCAGCGGGGGTGGTCAACCTCCGGATTCACATTACTGTAGAAGCCGTACTCCTGGGGCGCCAACTCCTGCCAGGAGGTCCTGGGCTGCCGGTCGGTGAGTTCCACGGAGACGATGGACTTGATGCTCGTGAAACAGTATTTTGAGCGGTAGACCAAACGCAGTTTATCTAAGCTCTGGTTCGGCAGCGTCTTCCCGTATAGCCCTACCGTCATCAGCGTCAGGGGATGCATTGCCTCATCCATTCTCAAGCCCTCCCTGTAGGGCCAGTCGATGACCGAGGTAAAGGAGCGGGTGCCACGCATCTCGCCCCGGCGATACAGGGTCTTGAAGGCCACATATTTGGCGTCGGCGGTGGGTTCAAAACGCGCCAGCAATTCCGCCAGGGGGAATCCGATCCAGGGCACCACCATGCTCCACGCTTCCACGCAGCGGAAACGATAAATGCGCTCCTCCAGATCGAACCCCGACATGATGTCCTCGAGATTGAGTTTGCCGGGCTTGTTGACCATACCCGAGACTTCAACCGACCAGGGATCAACGGTCATTTCGTGGGCATGCTCAACGGGGTCGCCCTTGTCGGTCCCGAACTCGTAAAAGTTGTTGTAGGTGGTCGCGTCCTCGTAGGGGGTCAGGTCATCCTCAGCCTGACAGCCAGAGCAGTCGCCCTTCTTTGCTGCCAGTTGGGCGAGTTCCCGCGGTTGGGACAGGGCCAATGCCGGCAAGCCGCCGGCCACCGCGCCGGTCGCTGCTGCTTTCATGAGGTTACGTCGGTTGAGCCATACCGACTCGGGGGTAATTTCCGATGAAGCTATGCTGGGTCCATCAAACATCTTCCGTGTCATGGGTGTCGCCCTCCTTGTCTGATGCTTGGACCACATTCCTGCGCAAATGTTGCACCGGGCCGGAAATTGCGTAGAGAAATGAAAAGACCCCGATGAACAGCGGGGGATCGAGGGCTATCAACGCCAGCACCCCTACGATCAGGAAAATCCGTACGAAGGGCACCCGTCCGTCAAGGCGGATGCTCTTGAAGCTGTAGTAGGGAAAGCGGGCAATCATGAGAAAGCCCAGGGAGGCCAGCAGGATCGCATGCAGCCACGCCAGGGGTACGTCGGAGGCGGGTAAGTCATGGGTCTGGCCCAACCAGACGCAGCCGGCCACCACTGCCGCCGCCGCCGGGCTGGCGAGGCCGACAAAATAACCGGCGTCAACAACATCTCGCTGGGTATTGAAGCGGGCCAGGCGAAGCGCAGCGCAGGCTGTGTAAAGAAACGCCGCGACCCAGCCAAATTTCCCGGTGCTGACCAGGGCCCAGTTGAACATCAGCAGGGCGGGGGCTATGCCAAAGGACACCATGTCTGACAGGCTGTCGTACTCGGCCCCAAAGGCACTGGTGGTGTGGGTCAGGCGCGCCACCCTGCCGTCTAGGCCGTCAAAGATCATGGCGACCAGGATGGCAACCGCACCGGCATAAAAGTCACCCTGCATGCCGGCAATGACCGAATAGAAGCCACAGAACAGCGCGCCTGTGGTGAACAGGTTGGGCAGCAGGAATACACCACGGGCGGGAGTCGAGGCGCTGCCACCGTGGGCCTCCTCGTAATCACCCACCAGGGAGGTCAGCGGCGCTTCGATCTGCCCCGCCGCACGCTCGAAGTCATCATCCTGGGGCTCTGTCGGGTCGTTCTCAGTCATAGCTGGAGCTCTCATTCAGCACGCCCCAGTTTAACAGTCTGCTGTGCCCCCGGGGCAGGTCGTGGAAAACCCAAGGACAGCGCTGGGGCATTGGGACAGGGTGGGAGCATTTTTAAAACCCAAAGGGTATACTGCGCGCCGTTTTTCGCGGCATCCGCCGCTCCCAAGCCCGGACATCCCCAGGAGAATACGGTGAGCAATTATTTCAATACGCTACCCCTTCGCATTCAGCTCGAAGAACTCGGCAAGTGCCGGTTTATGGAACGGGACGAATTTGCCGATGGTGTCGATGCCCTGCGTGGCAAACAGATTGTCATCATTGGCTGCGGCGCCCAGGGTCTGAACCAGGGCCTGAACCTGCGCGACAGCGGCCTGGACGTGGCCTACGCCCTGCGCAGCGAGGCGATCGCCGAGAAGCGGGCCTCCTGGCAGCGCGCTACCGACAACGGCTTCCGGGTGGGTACCTACGAGGAATTAATTCCCGGGGCTGATGTGGTCATGAACCTGACCCCCGACAAGCAGCACACCCCGGTAGTCACCGCGGTCATGCCCCTCATGAAAGAGGGCGCCTGCCTGGATTATGCCCATGGCTTCAATCTGGTTGAGGAAGGGATGCAGATCCGCAAGGACCTGACGGTGGTCATGATGTGCCCCAAGTGCCCCGGCACCGAAGTGAGGGAAGAGTACAAGCGGGGCTTTGGGGTACCGACCCTGATCGCCGTGCACCGGGAGAACGACCCCAAGGGCGAAGGTATGGCGATCGCCAAGGCGCTGGCGGTGGGCACCGGCGGCCACCGGGCGGGGGTTCTGGAGTCCTCCCCCATTGCCGAAGTGAAGTCGGACCTGATGGGAGAGCAAACCATCCTCTGCGGCATGCTGCAGACCGGCTCGCTGCTCTGCTTCGACCGCATGGTCGAACTGGGCGTGGACCCGGGCTACGCCGCCAAGCTGGTCCAGTACGGCTGGGAGACGGTAACAGAGGGGCTCAAACAGGGCGGTATCACCAACATGATGGACCGCCTGTCCAATCCGGCCAAACTGAAAGCCTTCGACCTGGCCGAGACCATGAAGGGCATTCTCCGGCCGCTGTTTGCAAAACACCAGGACGACATCATGTCCGGCGTGTTCTCCAGCACCATGATGGCCGACTGGGCCAATGATGATGCCAACCTCCTGAGCTGGCGCGCGGCTACGAATGAGACCGCTTTTGAAAAGCAGGAACTGACCGATGCGGACATTTCTGAACAGGAGTACTACGACAAGGGCATCCTGATGATTGCCATGGTCAAGGCCGGGGTTGAACTGGCCTTCGAGATCATGGTGGAGGCCGGCATCATCGAGGAATCTGCTTACTATGAATCCCTGCATGAGACACCGCTGATCGCCAACACCATCGCACGCAAGAAGCTCTACGAGATGAACGTGGTGATTTCCGATACCGCTGAATATGGCTGCTACCTGTTTGACCAAGCCGCCCGCCCCCTGTTGAAAGACTTCATGCAGACCGTGGGCACGGATGTCATCGGGGTCGGTATGACCGGAGACAATGGCGTGGACAACCGCACCCTGGTGCAGGTCAATGCCGAAATTCGCAACCACACGGTGGAACTGGTGGGCGAGGAACTGCGGGGCTACATGACAGAGATGAAGTCGATCGTGTGACCGTTCACGTAGCCATAAAAAAAGGAGCCTGACGGCTCCTTTTTTGTGTCGCCCGATAAGGGCTGCAACAGCCAACTCAAAGCAGCGGCGCGATCACCAGGCTCCCAATGGCCATGACATTGATCAGCATGTTCATGGACGGGCCGGAGGGGTCCTTGAAGGGATCGCCTACGGTATCCCCCACAACCACCGCAGCGTGGGTGTCGGAACCCTTGCCGCCCAGGTTGCCCTTCTCGACGTACTTCTTGGCGTTGTCCCAGGCACCGCCGGCATTGGCCATCATCAGGGCCATCAACACACAGCCCAGCAGGCCACCGGCCAGCATACCGCCCAGGGAGGTGGCGCCCAGGCCAAAGCCCACGGCCACCGGGGCCAGGACCGCGATCGCACCGGGTACCACCATGCGCTTGAGCGCGGCGGTGGTGGCGATATCCACACAGCGAGCCGTGTCCGGCTCAGCAGTGCCCTCCAGCAGTCCGGGGATTTCCCGGAACTGACGACGGATCTCGTTGATCATGTCGAAGGCGGCCTCGCCCACTGCCGTCATGGTAATTGAGGCAATCAGGAACGGAATGGTGCCGCCGATAAATATGCCGATCAGTACCTCAGGGTCCGATAGCTGCAAGGTGAAATCGGGGTTGTTCACGGTCACGGTTTCAACAAAGGCGGCAATGATCGCCAGCGCTGCCAGGGCGGCGGCGCCGATGGCAAAGCCCTTGCCGATCGCGGCCGTGGTGTTACCCACCTCATCCAGACCGTCGGTAATCTCCCGGGTTTCGGCACCCATGCCCGCCATTTCGGCGATGCCACCGGCGTTGTCAGCAACCGGCCCATAGGCGTCGATAGCCATGGTGATACCGACGGTAGCCAGCATCCCCACCGCAGCAATACCGACGCCGTAAAGACCCGCCAGATTGGTGGAAACAAAAATAATGGCTGCCAGAAACAGTACCGGGGCGACCACCGACTGCATGCCCACGGCCAGACCCGTGATCATCACGGTCGCGGAGCCGGTTTCACCCGACTTGGCGATGGTGCGCACCGGCTTACCGCCGGTGTAGTACTCGGTAATCAGGCCGATGGCGATACCACCCACGGCACCGGAAACCACCGCCCACCAGACGTCTTGGTCAATACCCATGTGCGACGACAGGAACCAGGCCATGGCGATAAAAATCACCGGAGCAGCCAGGGTACCGCTGCGCAGGGCCGCTTCCGGGGCTGCCGCGGAGCGCGCCCGAACGATCAAAATACCGGCTACTGAAGCCAGCAGGCCAATGGTAGCCAGGGCCAGGGGGAAGGCCATCATTGCGCCCTGCTGCTCTGCACTCAGGGCCATGGTTGACGCAATGGCAATACAGGCAATCATCGAGCCACAGTAGGATTCGAAAATGTCCGAGCCCATGCCCGCGATATCACCCACGTTGTCGCCCACGTTATCGGCAATCACACCCGGGTTGCGCGGGTCGTCCTCGGGTATACCTGCCTCGACCTTGCCCACCAGGTCGGCTCCCACGTCGGCACTCTTGGTGTAGATGCCACCACCGACCCGTGAGAACAGTGCGACCACTGACGCACCCATGCCGAAGCCGTGGATGGAGTGGGCAGACTCGGCATCGGTTCCGAAGAAGTAGAACAGGCCGCCCAGACCGATGAGGCCCAGGGAAGCGACGCACAAGCCCATGATGGAACCACCGTAGAAGGCGATGTTCAGTGCCGCAGCCGAGCCGTGGTTGTTGGCAGCCACCGCCGTACGAACGTTAGCCCGGGTCGCCGCGTACATGCCCAGATAACCGGCAGTTGCGGAGGACAGGGCGCCGACAACAAAGGCAATAGCTGTATCCTGTCCAAGGGGCGACAGGAAGATGCCCAGCACCAGCACCGAGGCAAAAACCGCCAGCATCTTGTACTCCCGGTGCATGAATACCATGGCACCAAGATGAATCTGGTCGGAAATGCGCTTGACGTTATCGGCACCGAAATCGTGCCTGGACATGACGTGATAGATGACAAAAGCCACCAACAGCCCGGCGAGCCCGAGACCGGGCGCCAGGATCGGATCAAAAACCATAATGTATTCCCCAGGTGTTTATTGTTTCCCGCGCGGAGTCTATACGGAGGGCACCCGCCCCCGCAATCCGCCAAAGGTACGAAGTCAGGGTGCCAGTACTTTTTCGCCCCTCGCCATGCCCGCAACGCCGGATCGAACAACCTCCATAATCTCGGCATCCCCCAGGGCGGTGACGAATGAATCCAGTTTTTCGGTAGGGCCGGTTAACTGGATAACGTAGGTGGCGGGCCCCACGTCGACAATCTGGCCCCTGAAAATGTCCGTTGTGCGCTTTACCTCGTCCCGCTGGGGCCCGACTGCCCGCACCTTGACCAGCAGCAGGTCGCGCTCGACGTGGGCGCCCTCGGTGAGATCAATGACCTTAACCACATCGATAAGCTTGTTGAGCTGCTTGGTGATCTGCTCAATCTTCAGGTCGTCTCCACTGGTGGTCAGGGTCAGTCGGGACAGCGAGTGGTCATCCGTGGGCGCCACATTCAGGGATTCGATGTTGTAGCCACGCTGGGAGAACAGCCCGACCACCCGGGACAGGGCACCGGGTTCGTTTTCAAGCAGCACAGAAAGAATACGTCGCATGTCAGGTCCTCTCTGTTTTGCTGAGCCACATATCCTTCATGGCGCCGCTGGGGGCGACATGCATGGGATACACGTGTTCGTGGGGTTCCACAAAAACATCGAGGAAGACCAGCCGGTCCTTCATGGCGAAGGCCTCCTTCATGGCGGGCTCCAGTTCCTCCCGCTTCTCTACCCGGATGCCGACATGGCCAAAGGACTCGGCCAGCTTGACGAAATCGGGCAGCGAGGCGGCATAGTGGCTCTCTGAATAGCGACCCTCGTACTGCATGTCCTGCCACTGCTTGACCATGCCAAGGTAGTTATTACGCAGGCTGACGATCTTGATGGGGGTCCCGTACTGGGCACAGGTCGACAGCTCCTGGATATTCATCTGGATGCTGCCCTCGCCGGTGACACAGGCCACCTCGGCGTTGGGTAGCGCCAGTTTGATGCCCATGGCCGCGGGCAAACCGAAGCCCATGGTGCCCAGGCCCCCGGAATTGATCCAACGGCGGGGCTTGTCGAACTTGTAATACTGGGCCGCAAACATCTGGTGCTGGCCGACATCGGAGGTCACGTAGGCTTCACCGTCTGTCACCTCATACAGGCACTTGATGACATCCTGGGGCATGGCAAATTCGCTCTCGCCATAGCGCCGCCCGTGCCAGAGGCCGTGGGCCTCACGCCAGCTGTCGATCTGCTGCCACCACTGGCCCAGGGCATCGGGCTCGGGTAATTCCCGGTCGCTGCCTTCGATCTGCGCCTCCACCTGTGCCATCAAATCCGTCAAGACCGTCTGCACCGGCCCGACGATGGGAATGTCCACCGGCACAATCTTGGCGATCGAGGCGGGGTCGACATCGACATGGATAATCTTGGCACCCGGACAAAATTTGCTGACCGTGTTGGTCACCCGGTCGTCAAAGCGGGCACCCACGGCGAGGATGACGTCGCAATGGTGCATGGCCATATTGGCCTCGTAGAACCCGTGCATGCCCAGCATGCCGAGAAACTGGGGATCTGAGCCGGGATAGGCCCCCAGACCCATCAGGGTATTGGTCACCGGATAGTTGAGCTTGCGCGCCAGGGCGGTCAACAGTTCGCTGCCCTCCCCCTGGATGACACCGCCACCGGCATAAATCACCGGCCGCTTGGCGGACAACAGCAGGCGGGCCGCCTTCCGAATCTGCCCGGTATGGCCCTTGTTCGAGGGCTGGTAGGAACGCAGGCTGACACTCTCGGGGTAGTGGTAATCGTACTTGTGTTCCGGGTGGGTCAGGTCCTTGGGAATATCGATGACGACCGGTCCCGGCCGGCCACTGGTGGCTATGAAAAAGGCCTTCTTGATGATGGACGGAATGTCCTCGGTACGCTGCACCATGAAACTGTGTTTCACGATGGGCCGGGACACACCGATCATATCGGTCTCCTGAAAGGCATCCTCACCAATCAGGTGGCTCTGCACCTGCCCGGACAGGACAATCATGGGGATTGAATCCATGTAGGCGGTGGCGATGCCGGTAATGGCATTGGTGGCACCGGGTCCCGAGGTGACCAGGACCACACCGGGTTTGCCGGTGGCCCGGGCATAACCGTCGGCGGCATGGGTCGCCGCCTGCTCGTGGCGCACCAAAATGTGGGGCACGGTATTGAGCTTGAAGAGGGCATCGTAGATATGCAGGGCCGCCCCACCGGGGTAGCCAAAGACGTACTCGACGTCCTCATCCTGCAGGGCGCGGACGATCATCTCGCCGCCGGACAACTGTTCCATGGTTCGCTCCCCATTTCACTGGGTGTCATACACTGACGGGGAGCAAGCTCCTGCCTGCACCACCGCCCCTGTCTGTCGCACGAACCACCGGTTGGATCGAATCCCAGCCACCTCGCCGGAAGCACGATCACGAAACCCGTGTATCGGTCGGCCTGCGGGGTAGCGCAGTGTCGAGCCCGAAGTGCGCAAAGCGCACCAGACGGAACCCGCAAACAGCCCACACAACTATCCCGTCGTGGGGGTAGGCCAGCGGATGAGGGTACTCACCAATAGCCGTTGCCGTTCGCGTGACGGGGGCAATAGTGGAAACCGATGGTGAAAAAGTCAAGAAATGCCGGACATTAAGCGCGTGTGATATTGCCGAAAACCGCCCAGGCGAGTAGCGTAGAAATTCAATCGACGCTCAGGGATGGACTATGTCGAAGACAGGCAAATGGGCAAAGACGGCCGCGGCTGTGATGCTGACGAGCACCCTTGTTACGGTCAGCCAACAGGGAGCGGCTGCCCCACTGTACAGATGGACGGATGCCAACGGCAGTCCCGTGATCAGTGATCGACCGCCGCCGACCGGGACGCCTTACACCACGCT
>JAAXJC010000114.1 GCA_012270045.1 Luminiphilus sp. | reverse complement strand
AGGGATAGTCCCCTTGCTCTACAGGGCGGTACCGCTTGAGCGCTTAAATGCTCAAATCGTCACAATTATAATCGTGTATATCCCGCTTCGAAGCCGCATCCCAGCTGTAAGACAGCCCTGCCTCAACGAAAGGTTGGTATTGATAGGGCTGCTCGTTTTGAAATCGCTGCCTTCGCGCATCGATGGCGTAGCCCAACACCCTGGATCGGCGGGCAATAATCTCCTCATCAAAAACCTGGGCATCACTGTGTATGCCCCCGCCGCGAACACCCAACACGGAGGAGCGTCGGTGAAAACCGAAGTTCACCGTGATGCGCGGCTCAAGTCCTGAGTTGGGGAAAGACCCGTGTAAAAGCTGCCGATTGCAAATCACCACGTCACCGGGGTCACAGATCAGGGGCACGGCCCCGGTCAACCGCTCACTGCCCGCATCCGCTACCAACGCCTTGATATCGAGCTTGCCGAGTTTGTGGGTGCCGGGCAGCACCCAGACACCGTTGACCGCGGTGCTTCCATACAACTGGGCCATGAAGTTAAAGCCGTGGATATCCTCGTCAAAATCGTCGCTGTCCCAGTGGGTAACGCCATCTTGGTGCCAGGACACGGCGGCACCAATCCCCGGATCCTTGATGAACAAGGCCTCATTGAACGGGGCAAAATCGGCGCCGTTAATGGCCTCGGCCACTTTCAGCAACTCCGGGTGCGCGTAGGTCCTGAGGCAAGCCTCGGAAAATTGCAGGGAACCCAGCAGGATGAAGGGCGCCGCCGCCGGCGCGTTGGATTCAGCTTCTGGCTCGAACATTTTCACCTGGTGCCGACCGTTGGCCAGCGCCGTGCCCCCCAGGGGATCTCCCAGGGGCTTGGACCAAACAAGAGACATGGCCTTGCAATCTGCCCCCAGTGCCGGCTCGCCTTCGGCGTTGACAGCGCTGTCCGGACCGGTGGGAAAGCGCCCGCGCATCGCCGACAGATCCGCCTCGAGATCCGCCAGTTCCCGTTGCTCCAGGACGCCGGTAAACACATAGAAACCGTAGCGGGAGTAGGCCGCTCTAATGGACGCATCCAGAGTACCGTCCTCGGCAAATACGATGGGTCCCCGGTTATCCAACTGCAGTGCCGCCTGTTCGCCGTCTCTTAAATATTGGCGCATGGCATCGGCCTGGTCGCCGTAATAGGCCGCGCAGCGTTCAATGGACTCGGATGCATCAATCACAACGGTTGCTCCTTTTTGGTTTTGTCAGTTCAGCAAGCTCCGGGATGGCCGGTCGTATCGACAACCATCAGCACACGGCCAACTTGGGCTGGCGGTTGGCACGATACAGGCCCCAGTGTTTCTCGGGCTCCAGCGGATGCTCCGAGCCTTTCCAGTTCTCGTCAAAGGCCTCAAAGAGATAGATCAAAATCCCGTCGTCAGCGGACCACTTTCGAAGCTCATCAAGGTAGCGTTTCTGACAGAATTCGCTGACATTTTCGGGAGGAATGCCCCGGCCGTTGGAGGCGGTCGCCCAGCCTGCTTCAGTAATAATGACCTGTTTGCCCGGGTGGCGCCGACAGACGGCGGCGTAATTTTCCCTGGTGTAAGCCATGGCTTCGTCGATGGTTTTGTATTCCCACACCGGGTAGCTATGGATTGAAATCAGATCCACCTGCCCAGCCAGCCGGTCCAGTTTGCCCAACCAGGGCACGTAGTTTTCGCAAAAAGTGACGGGCTGGACGATGTGCCGCTGCAAGTACTCGACATAGTTAACAACACTCTCTGGTGCCACCAGATGATCGGTCCAATCCACCGTCGCCTCATTGCCGGCTGAAACAACGTCTATGATATTGGGGTAGCGATTCGCCAAAGTAACGGCGCGCTCTACCTCCCTCAGGTTCTCCTGCCGGTTCTGCTCGAGTACGTCCTCTGGGTGCTGCCCACCCCAGGGACAATTGGGGTTGCTCAACTCCGCCGCCAGATAGGCGCCGAGCATGACTTTAAAATCGAAGCCCTGCTCTGAGATGACCTCAAGCACGCGCTCGCAATGGGTATCGCAGGCGTACAGGCGCAGGGCATCCCAATCACCCTGGAGAAGTCGAAAATCGCTGGCTATTTCGTCCTTGCTGGGGAACACCCGGGCATCGGGACTTTGACCATCGCGAAAGCCCGAATAACAGATGGCACGTTTATGGCCCAGGGGCAGAAAATCACTCATACCGCACGAGAGTACTTGAATCGCCCACGGTTGTCCCAGAGCCCCCAGTGGGCGCCGACGTCCCCCTCGCCACCTTCTCCGTCTTCGTCCCCAGTCTTCCAGGACTCATCAAAGGAGGAGAAATAAAACATCTCTACACCCTCCCGCTTTGACCACTCCATGGCACTGAGGAAATAGAGATAGGCGCTCTGGGGCGACGATTCCGCCCCGTAAAAATTTCCGCCGGAGCTGGGCCAACCGGTTTCGGAGATGATCACCCGCTTGTCCCCGGCCACCCTCTGCGCCCGACGATACATATCCTGCATATAAAGAATGGCGTAGGGGTGGGCACAGCCCTCCCAGAATGGGTAACAGTTGGTCAGCAATACGTCGCAGGCGTCGGTAATCTGCGGACGATCCTCGAACTCGTAGTAGGCGTCGACATAGCCCATGGGAACATGGTCGGGCAGACGAGACCGGACTTCGGCCATGAATGCCAGCAGCTCGTCCTCGGTCAGGTCGCCCCGGTACATCACTTCATTCCCTACCGCGGCCACATCCACGCAACCCTCATGGGCCAGGCTCACCAGGTTATCGATTTCCAGCCTGTTTTTGGCTTCATCCTTGCCCAGCCAGGCACCCACCAATGTATTCAGTCCATAGCCCTTGGCAATTCGCGGAATAAGCTGGTTACCCTCGATGGTCGAAAACGAGCGAACCCAATTAAAACGCGGCGCGAGAATAGCCATGCGATGCTCGATTTGCTCTGGTGACAGCTCATCACCCGGCTGTTGGCCTTCCAGGTAGGCGCTGAAGGAGATGCCGTGCATCTTGTCTGCCAGCAAGCGCTCCAGGCGTTGGTCGAGGTCCTGACTCCGGGCGACCTCATCGCTGGAGTCCAGTAGGTAGTGTCGTTTGTCTGCTCGCCCTGACATGGTTTTCCTGCTGCCTGCTGTGAGAAGCGGTACCTGAAACGCGTCAATCCTACCCAGCGTCCGGCCAAAGCCCAGTCCCAATGCGATGAGAGGTTCCAAAGTCTAGATGAGTCGGAATAATGGCCGTATCGGCACCGTTACCACTCACTTAGGATAGGCAGCTGCCAGATTCAGCAGAATAAACTCGCTGAAGAGCTCTGCGGCTCCTTGGCAGGGACCTGACCCAAGGAAAGCAGTTGTGCCGTAGCGCTCCCGACAGGTCGCCGGCCAGGCAGTAAAACAATACAAACCACCAAAGCGCGATCCGGTGATATGACTGATAAAGCTGTTTATCTCGGCGATAGCCGACTCGATGTAAGCCCAAAAGAGATCGGGGGCTGCTACGTGACCCGCGAGGGAGAACTGTTCTACCGCATCGAAAACTTCGATGACATGGACGATTTCTTCATCAGCGTCGTCAGTGATTCCAACCACTGGTTATTCATATCAACCCACGGCGGCCTCAGCGCGGGACGGACAGATTGCGACAGCGCCCTGTTCCCCTACTACACCGAAGACAAGATTCGCGACAACTCAGACCATACCGGCAGTCGAACCATTATCCTGTTGGAACAGGAGAATCGGCGACTGCTCTGGGAGCCGTTCTCAACATCAAACCCCGGCATCTATGCCATCCAGCGCAACCTGTACAAGAACGTGTTGGGCGACAAGCTGGTCTTTGAAGAAACCAATCAGGACCTGGGCATCCGCTTCAGTTACAGCTGGGAAACTTCCGACCGGTATGGCTTTGTCAGAACAGCCCGTCTTGAGAATATTGGCCAACAGCCCGTGTCGGCAGACGTCGTTGATGGCATTGAGAACATCCTGCCCTACGGGGTGCTCGCCGGCACCCAAAACGAGCTGAGCTGTCTGGTCGATGCTTACAAAAAGAATGAGCGGGTGGCGGATTCTGTGCTCGCCATTTATGCCATGAGTTCCATCCTGTCGGACCGGGCGGAGCCCAGTGAGGCATTGTCCGCCACCACGGTATGGTCCTATGGCGCTGAACAGCCCACGGTGCTTTTGAGCTCCCTGCAACTTGATAGCTTCCGCAAGGGCAAAGGGTTAACCGCTGAAGCCGAGATACTCGGGCGCCGCGGCGCTTATTTGCTGCACCAGCATCTCGACGTTGAAGCGGGTACAGCAAAAAAGTGGAGCATTGTCGCGGATGTAAACCAGGGCCCGGCAGCAGTACGCGACACCCTGGCGTTGCTGGAGTCAGAGACAGATATTGACGCAGGGGTGACCGCAGACGTACTGCTGGGGTCGAAAAATCTGCGCAAACTAGTCGCCACCGCCGATGGCCTGCAGGTCACCGGGGATGCATTGAGCGCTAACCACCACGCCGCAAATGTTCTGTTCAATATCATGCGCGGGGGGCTGTTCGAGGATAACTACCGACTGGATAAAGATGATCTGCTGGCTTTCTGTCGCTCCTGGAACAGGCCGGTCGTCAGCGCCAACGCCGACTTCTTCGCATCACTGCCGGCGGACTTAACCTACCACCAGTTGCTTGACGGCCTGGAACACTGTGACGACCCCCAACTTGAGCGCCTGTGCCGTGAGTATCTGCCCATCAGTTTCAGTCGCCGACACGGAGACCCCTCACGCCCCTGGAACCGTTTTGCGATCAGGGTCAGGGACGAGGCGGGCAACAGGCTGCTGAATTACGAAGGCAACTGGCGGGATATTTTTCAAAACTGGGAAGCATTGGGGACATCCCTACCCCTTTTCGGCTCTGGAATGATCGCCAAGTTTGTCAACGCCAGCACGGCGGACGGCTATAACCCCTATCGGATTACCCGGGACGGCATCGACTGGGAACGTCCGGAACCCGAAAACCCCTGGGCGAACATCGGTTACTGGGGCGATCACCAACTCATCTACCTGCTGAAGCTGATTGAACAGTCGCTTGACCACGAACCGGACACGCTGGTCTCGCTGATGGATCGCCGTATTTTCTGTTACGCCAATGTGCCCTATCGCATCAAACCCTATGCCAGCATGCTGGAAAACCCGAACGACACCATCGTTTTCGATCAAGAACTGGATAACGAAATTACAGAGCGGGTGAGTCGGATAGGAGCCGACGGTCGTCTGCTGGCGCTACCTGATGACTCCGTCTATCAGGTCACCCTGGCGGAAAAGATTCTGGTTACCCTGCTGGCCAAGCTGGCCAATTTCATCCCCGACGCCGGTATCTGGATGAATACCCAGCGCCCCGAGTGGAACGACGCCAACAATGCCCTTGTGGGCACCGGTGTTTCCGTCGTCACCCTGTGCTACCTGCACCGCTTCCTGAAACAGGCCATCAGCCTGTTCCAACAGTTCGAAGATCAGGATCTTGAACTGTCCAGTGAAGTCGTTGTTCTGTTCGACGACGTTTTCACCCTACTCGATCAGCACCACTCGGCCCTGGTCGCTGGCCCGGTCAGCAATGAATTGCGGAAAACCGTGATGGATGGCCTGGGGGCCGCGGCGGAGCGTTACCGCAGCACCATCTACAACCAGGGTTTCAGTGGTGAACAAGCCGCGCTCAGTGGATCGCGATTACTGGACGGCCTGGCAAAGTCACTGGAGGTTACCCATTCGAGCATCCGCAGCAACCAGCGCAGTGATGGCCTCTACCACGCTTACAATCGAATTGACGTGGGCAGTTCAGGCGTCGCCGTTTGCCATTTGTACGAAATGCTTGAAGGCCAGGTAGCGGTACTCAGCTCAGGGGCGCTGACCCCGGATCAGTCGCTCCAGGTGCTACGCACGCTGAAAAATTCGGCACTGTATACGCAGCGCCAGCACTCCTATCTGCTCTATCCGGACCGAAAACTCCCCCACTTCATTGAGCGGAATGTCATCCCCGGTTCATTTTTCGATGATTCGAAGCTGTTGACGAAACTGCACGCCAGCAACGACAGGCAGTTGATCGAATGGGATGGCACCGGGCAGGCCTACTTCCGGGGTTTTTTCAACAACACCGCGGCGGTCAGCGATGCCCTGGATAATCTGGCTGAACAGGGCTACGAGGAGGTGGCGGCCGAGCGACACGCTATAGAGGACCTGTTCGCAGATTTATTTGATTGCGCAAACTTTACCGGCCGCTCCGGAGGCATGTACGCCTACGAGGGACTGGGATCCATCTACTGGCACATGGTGTCAAAACTGTTGCTAGCCGTTATGGAGACCGTACAACAGGCGGAGCAAACGGACTGCAACCCGGACACGCTGGCAGGACTGCGCGCTGCCTACTATGACGTTAGAGCGGGCATCGGCTTCAACAAAGCACCCAGTGTCTACGGCGCTTTTCCCACCGACCCCTACTCCCATACCCCCGGCTTCGCGGGTGCCCGCCAGCCCGGCATGACGGGACAGGTCAAGGAGGAGGTCCTGACCCGAATAGCAGAACTGGGTATTCGGGTTGCCCAGGGTCGGGTGAGCTTTCGACCCACTATGCTGCGTGGGCAGGAGTTTCTCCATAAGCCGGCTTCGCTGGAGTATTTTGATGTCGAAGGCGAAGCCAGAACCCTAACTCTGGAATCGTCCCAACTCGCCTTTACCTACTGTCAGGTCCCGATCGTCTACCACCAGAAAGGGACCTCGGGCGCAACGGTAACACTGCGCGATGGCCGAACACTGCACTTTGCTGACAACAGCCTGGATGCGGGAATGTCGTCATCACTATTCAGCAAAGCGGGCGATATTGAGCGTATCGACGTGACTGTCACGGACGTTCTGGACTGAGGCTCACCACTTACCGGAGTCGGGTCCCGGCTTCGCTGACCCTGGTTTTAGCCTATGCGGGCATCCAGTTCGCGCCGTATTTCGCGCACCCGGGCTTCACCCAGGTCATAGGACCGCATTACCCAGATTCCGATCGCGGTACCCGTTGCAGGCACCAGGATGAAAGCCGCGCGCAAACCGTTTAAAGCCTCCTCAGTCTGGAGGGTCTGGGTCTGGTCAAAGCCAACAAAGCTTAGAATCAGGCCGCTCAGCAGTCCCGCGAAAGCAGCACCGAACTTGACCATCCACCAGTAGATCGCACCGAACAATCCTTCTCGGCGCTCGTGGGTCTCCAACTCATCAAGATCACAGATGTCGGCGGTCATCGACATCATCAGCGTGAACAGGCCGCCAATACCGAATACGAACAGGGGCACAGGCACCAGCATGAGGTAAGGATTGGCGGGGGTAAAACTCCACCAAAACATGGCGTAACCCGCCAGTGACACGGACTGGGTGATCAGGAATGTTTCACGCTTACCGTAGCGCTGGGCCATCCAGTTGATCACAGGGATCACCAAAAAGCAGGTGCACAGGGAGGAAATGCTGCCGAACAGTGCCGGCCAGTTACCCGCCGCCACCGGATCACCGCCGTGCATGTAGTAAACGATAATGAAAAAAGCGAAGCCGGCGACACAGTTGTAGGCATTGAAAATACAAAAGGTCGCAATACAGATTTTCTGGAACGGCTTGTTTTTAAAGGTAATGACAACACCCTGAAAAAGGTCCTTGAAGACCTCGGCAATCGACCCCTGGGGCAACGCAGATTTCTCCGCACCCTCGTCACTAGCCGCAGATCGGCAAAAGATGGCGGGCACCATGGCCAGTGCCATACAGGCCAGTCCCACGTATATCGAAACGGTGCGGGCGCCCTCGGCAGAGGAGGAAAACCAGTCGGGGTCGTAGAGAATGACCCAAAACCAGGGCGCGATGACCCAGGCCCATTGACCTATCCACTGGGCGACCGCCATCAGGCGAGTGCGCTCGTGGTAGTCCTTGCTCATTTCGTAGCCCATGGCCACGTAGGGAACGCTGAATATGGTCATGCCGATGAAGAACACAACCGACCAGCCGAGAAAATACCAGAAGTTATACATCTGGCTGTTCTCTGCAGACAGCTGCCACATCGCCATATAGGAAATGCCGGCCACGATCGCCCCGATAAATATATAGGGTCGCCGCTTGCCCCAGCGGGACTCGGTGCGGTCAGAGATATACCCCATCAGTGGATCGGTGATCGCATCAACCAGTTTTGGCAGGAAGAAGATCAAGCCCCACAGGATGGGACTCATACCCAGGCCCTGCACCAGTATGACCATGAAAATGCCCAGTGCCGCAGGGAACATCTGGTTGGCCAGCATGCCAAGACCGAAAGCTATCTTTTGGCCCATGGGAATACCCCTGGCCTTCACCTCCTCAGGTGTCACCTGAACACCCATGTCCACTGCCTGACTTGTCATATGACACTCACCTCGCCCAGTCCAGCCGCCGCACCGGCTTCCGGTGGCGTGACCAAAAAGGGAATGTTGGCAACAGCACTGCCTTCTCCGTTGTCATCAACCTGGCAATAAAGACGGTATTCACCGGGCTGGGGCGCCTCAAAAACAAAGCGTGACTCTCCCGAGTCGCCCGACTTAATCAAACAGGGTGGTGTCGGCTCGAAATCACCGCCATCGCTTTCCAGTTTGTGGTCCACCTCTTCGCGAACCTGCCAGAACAATGAGCAAGAACTGTTCTGCGCCGCAGTGAATACCACTTCGCCAGCTGCCTCTGACCCCGCCTCCAGGGTGACGCCCTGAGCCGCGGTTTTCCGGTTCAGCAGCAAGTCCTCAATTTGTGGACAGCGCTGTTCAGGCCAATGACCCGTCCAGGCATGCTCCATAACATCGACCGCCTCGGTACGGCGACCGTTGTCGAGGAACAGCCCATACCAGGTCGGTGTGCGCTCCTGTTTCTGCCCCCACAGGAAAATATAGGAGCCCAGACATTGTGAACGCTGCTGCAGGATCACGTCCCTATACCGACGGGCAATATCCTCCGCTTTGCCATGGCTGGTCGCCTCAATGGGACGGCCCCAATCAGTCAGCGGGCTTTCCCAGTGACCGGTGGGACCCCACTCGGTGATTTGGTAAGGGCCC
This sequence comes from Luminiphilus sp., assembly GCA_012270045.1. Lineage (GTDB taxonomy): Bacteria > Pseudomonadota > Gammaproteobacteria > Pseudomonadales > Halieaceae > Luminiphilus. The sequence goes on along the minus strand of JAAXJC010000114.1, from coordinate 542 downwards.
GCATAATCCAGGGCTGCCAGCAGCTCGGGCAGCTGGTCTATTTCTCCATACAACTGGAAAGACAGCAGATCCAGGGAGGGAGCGCGTGCTGAAATCGCAGCCAGGGTTGGCGCATCAACTCCAGCCAGCATGGTGGTCACGAGGTGGTCGGGGTCGACTGTCTTGATAGATTGACTCAATGCCTCAACAGCGTCCCAGACCCGGGGGTTTCTTGCACGTAGGTTCAGTTCATTACCCAGGCCCCACATGATCAATGCAGGATGATCCTTGAGCCGCTGGACGTCTCGCATTATGTCAGCGTGCTGAGCGGCCACCGCCTTCGCATCTGAATAGTCGAAGCCGTGCCGCTCCCGGGCAAGCTCGAGGCCCATACAGACTTTCAGCCCCAGGGCTTCGGCTTCATCAAGAACCTGCTCCGGCGCCTGTTGGCCGTTGGCAACCCGCCAGGTGCGGAAGGTGTTGCCACCGCAGGCCGCCAACGCAGACATCGGCCCGAATTCAAGGCCCGCGCCCTGAATAAAATAGGGTTTGCCGTCTACCAA
>JAAXJC010000014.1:8331-9622 GCA_012270045.1 Luminiphilus sp. | reverse complement strand
GCACCCGAATTTGGCGGCGCATGCCGAGCGGACTTCATCATGGCCCTGGCCACCAAAGAAGAACACATGATCATCCTGTTGGAAGTCGACCGGTTGATCCACGAAGGCATCCTCGACGCCATCGATCTGGGAGTGGCCGAGGCCTGAGCATTATCAACTTATTTATGAAAACGACCCCTTGAAGGGGTAAGGAGACGACAGGGAATGTCGCTACAACACAAAAACGGGCCAGAAGATGTTCGTAAAACCAGTTGGGGGACCAGCATATGAAAACCAGCGGTAGCGTGACCAACGTAGCGGTCGAGTTTGGAGATGAAATCCTGGTCTCGACCACCAACCTCAAGGGCGTTATTACCAGTGCCAACCGGGCCTTTATTGACATCTCCGGTTACACCGAAGACGAGCTCATGGGTAGTCAGCACAACATTGTGCGCCACCCGGATATGCCCTCGGCCGCCTTCAAAGACATGTGGGATACCCTCAAGTCCGACCGGCCATGGACCGGCATCGTCAAGAATCGATGCAAAAACGGCGATCACTATTGGGTGCGCGCCAACGTCACCCCCCTTCGAGACCGGGGTCGAACGGTGGGCTACATGTCAGTCCGGACCTCCCCCAGCCAGCAGGAACTGCGGGACGCGGAGGCGCTTTATGACGATCTGAACGCCAACCGTGGGTCCATGCAGGCGTCCTACAGTGGCGGCCTGAAGTACAAGTGGCAGGGCCTGGGCGTCAGGAATCACCTGTTCGTATTCACCGCTCTGGCACTGCTGATGACCATCGCACAGGGCGGCATCACCGCAGCACTGGGTACCGGACTGGGCATGGGCATCGGCCTGGTCGTCATGCTGGCAGTGCTGGGCGGCTACGCACTGTGGTTGAGCAACCAGATTAACCGCCCCCTGACCACGGCCATTGAAAAGTTGGGCCAGATGGCCGAGGGCAACTACAGCGATTGGGTGGAAAACAACCGTAGCGACGAAATCGGTACGCTGTTGCAAAACGTGGCCTCCACCCAGATTCGTCTCTGCTATGGGGTGGACGAGGCGCAGAAGCAGTTGGCGGAAACCACCCGGGTGCGCAGGGCGCTGGATGCGGTCCAGACCAATGTCATGATTGGCTCCGCCGACAACAACATCATTTACATGAATGACTCTGTTGTCGCCATGTTGCGTGCGGCCGAGGACGATATCCGGGAAGAGTTGTCAGACTTCCGGGTGGACAACCTGCAGGGTGCCAATATCGATGTATTCCACAAGAAACCCGAGCACCAGCAATCCATGCTGGCGGC
>JAAXJC010000014.1:0-8231 GCA_012270045.1 Luminiphilus sp. | reverse complement strand
GAGCACCAGCAATCCATGCTGGCGGCCCTAAAAGACGTCCATAAAACCAATATCAAAATCGGTGTCCGAACCTTTGGCCTCGTTGCCACCCCGATCTATGACCTTGATGACAACCGTCTGGGTACGGCGGTCGAGTGGATGGACCGCACCGAGGAACTGGCGCGCAAGGCCGCTGACGAGGAGCGACTGGAGCAGGAGCGCGAGCAGGCTGCCGAAAACGCCAGAATCCGTCAGGCCCTGGATAATGTGACCGGCAACGTCATGATCGGCGACGCTGACTACAACATCATCTACATGAATAGCGCAGTGCATTCGATGATGCAGAATGCCGAGCAGGACATCCGCAAGGAGCTGTCACACTTCAATGCCCAGGAACTCATGGGCAAGAACATGGATATCTTCCACAAGGATAAGAGCCACCAGCGCGCCATGCTCGAGCATATGAAAGAGCCCGCGGTGGGCAACCTGAAGATTGGCGGTCGATCACTGCGCGTGATTGCCAGCCCGATCAATGACGAAAGTACGGGCGAGCGCCTGGGTACCGTGGTCGAGTGGCTTGATCGCACCCAGGAAGTTGCCATTGAGGACGAAGTGGCGGGAATGGTGCAAAGCGCCATGGCCGGCGACCTGTCCCAGCGGCTGGAAGTCGCCGACAAGGACGGCTTCTTCAAGATTCTGTCCGAGGGCATCAATGAACTGGTTGCGGTTTCCGACGAGGTGATCCACAAGACCGTGACCGTATTGGGTGCCCTGTCCAAAGGGGACCTGGAACACAAGATTGAAGGCGACTTCGATGGCGTGTTCGCCCAGCTCAAGGACGATGTCAACAGCACCATCGATCGGCTCAATGCGGTGATCAGTGAAACCGGCGAGGCGCTGTCGGCCATGGCACGGGGCGACCTCACCAAGACCATTGATTCCCAATACGAGGGGGTTTACGAGCAGCTCAAGGAAGATGCCAATGCTACCCTGGTGAAGTTGACCGAAGTCATGGACGAGATCAATGCATCGTCCTCACAGGTACTCCACGGCGCCCAGGAAATTTCCGAGGGCAACACCAACCTCTCCCAACGCACCGAGCAGCAGGCGGCCAACCTTGAAGAGACCGCTTCCAGCATGGAGCAGATGACGTCCACGGTGCGCCAGAATGCGGAAAACGCCAAGCGTGCGGATCGACTGGCCGCTGAAGCGACCGAGCATGCCCAAAAAGGCGGGCACGTGGTTCAGAATGCGGTGGAAGCTATGAACGCCATCACGGCGTCCAGTAAGAAGATTGCCGATATCATCTCGGTCATCGACGAAATCGCCTTCCAGACCAACCTGCTGGCATTGAATGCTGCTGTTGAGGCGGCGCGGGCTGGAGAACAGGGCCGCGGCTTCGCTGTGGTAGCAGCCGAAGTTCGCAATCTGGCCGGCCGCAGCGCCACCGCGGCCAAGGAAATCAAGGACTTGATTGAGGACAGTGTCGATAAGGTAGACGAGGGTTCGAAACTCGTCGACGAGTCCGGCCAAACCCTCTCTGAAATCATGACATCCGTAAAACATGTCTCTGACATCATCGCCGAGATCTCCGCGGCGAGTCAGGAACAAAGCGATGGTATCGAGCAGGTCAACACCGCTGTTTCCCAGATGGACACCATGACCCAGCAAAATGCGGCCCTGGTTGAGGAAGCCGCTGCGGCATCGATGTCCATGGGTGACCAGGCCCGATCGTTGTCCGAGTTGGTCAGCTACTTCCGCACCAAGTCCATGGCGGGGGGCAGCAAGCCGGCGGCGTTGGCAGCACCGGTGAGTCGTCCGGCGGATATTCAGCCCGCCAGACCGGCGGCCACGGAGCGGGCAGCAACCGTTGCTGCTTCTGTAGCCACCGATGACCAGTGGGAAGAGTTTTAGGAACGCTGGTTCCTGAGACAGGAGGAAAAGGGTAATGGCTGAGGCTGAAACCGGTGTCGTTGAACTGGGCCGCGTCGAGGGCATAGACACCGCAGAGGAACTTTTACTGCGCCTGCGCACGGCCGCCGAGGAGCACGGCGACGTGGAAATTGACGGCAGTGCGGTCATCAGTCTCGATTCCACTACCCTGCAGATGCTGGTCGCCTTCCGCCGTGACATGCTGGCGGAAGGTGCCCAGGTGCAGTGGCGTGGCGCCTCTGCCAAGTTGAAGAAGACAGCAGGCCTACTGGGCCTCGCTGAAGAATTAAACCTGTGAGTCGTTAAGGGGGTATACCCCTCGCTAACTCGATTGGAGCGATATCCGTTTGTCAGATAACAGCAGCACAGTCCAGGTCCGAAACAAGGCCGCATTACTGGCGACAGCGGAGCAGTTGGATATCGCCAGCGAGGACGTTTCTGAGGCGCTCACGGAGATTCTCAACATCTTTGAAACCACCTCCGCGCAGTTGGAGTCCATCGAGGCCCAGCTTGCCGCTGGCACAGCGCCGGACGTGAGTGACCCGGAACTGCTTGCCAACCTCAAGGCCGCTAGGGAGCGCCTCCGGGCTGCGGTCGTCAGCCTGCAGTTCGAGGATCGGCTGTCTCAGCGGCTCAGCCTGGCGGCCCGGGAATTGCGCCAGCACTTCGGCGACCCGGAACTGCAGCTGGAAGACCGACCAGAGCCCGTGCTCACCAGCACCGTTCACTCCCTGTATGCCCGCAACCAGGTCCAACGCATCCTCGGCGCGGCCGGATTCCGCGCAGAAGAAGAAAACGATGCTGACGATTCAGCCTCCGGAGACAGCGTAGAGCTGTTCTGACCCCAATGGCGATGAACAGGGAACGCGGACCACTGGTCACCTTTGAGTTCACGGACCGGGACTTTACACGACTGCGGGATCTTGTTCGCAAGCTCACCGGCATCAGCCTGTCTGATCAGAAACGGGAACTGGTATACGGACGCCTGACACGGCGCCTGCGTGCACTGGGCATCGCCAATTTCCGTGATTACTGCGATTTTCTGGAAGCCAACCTCGACCACGAGTTGGAGCATTTCACCAACGCCATCACCACCAACCTGACGTCGTTCTTCCGTGAGAACCACCACTTCGAAATGATTGCCGGGGAGCCGCTGCACGACTGGCTGTTGCGGCGCCTGCAGGAGAACGGCCGCCTTCGTTTCTGGTCCGCGGGCTGCTCGACGGGTGAAGAGGCCTACTCCCTGGCGATAACCCTCGCCGAAACCATTCCCGACGTCTTTAACCGCGACGTGAAAATCCTCGCAACGGACCTCGATACCAACGTGGTGGCGACGGGGAGAGCGGGTATTTACCCGGAAAATCGTATCGAAGCCCTGTCTGGCGAGCGCAAACGCACCTGGTTCCAGAAGGGTTCGGGTGACTCGGCGGGCATGGTAAAGGTAGCCGATGAGCTGCGCGGCATGGTGACCTTCAATCCCCTGAATCTGATGGGTGATTGGCCCATGCGCGGCCCCTTTGACATTATTTTTTGTCGCAATGTGGTGATTTATTTCGACAAGCCGACCCAGGCCACCCTGTTTGATCGTTACGCCAATATGCTGTGCGATGACGGGGTGCTGTTCATAGGGCACTCCGAGACCATGGCGGAGATTTGCACCCGCTTTGACCTGGTCGCCAAGACCATGTACCGGAAACTGCGCTGATGACGCAGACATCGCCCCCGAAGCCGCTGCGTGGCTTCGAGGATATACGCCGCACCTGGCATTACGCCTACAAGAAGTACGGGGCGCGGATCATGCCCGGGGAATACTACGTGACCCGCAATGATGAGCTGATCGCTACCACGCTGGGTTCCTGCGTGTCGGCCTGCATCAGGGATCCGGACACAAAAATCGGCGGCATGAACCACTTCATGCTGCCGTTCAAGGGCCAGGGTGATGCCGCCATGGATGCCAGCGCATCATCCCGGTATGGCAACTTTGCCATGGAACACATGATCAACGACATCCTGAAAAACGGTGGCCGGCGCGAAAACCTTGAGGTGAAGGTATTCGGTGGCGGCAATGTCCTGCCGTCAATGACTGCCGTCGGCACCAAGAACGTCAACTTTGTCCGGGACTATCTGGTGACAGAAGGGTTCGAGATCAGCGCCGAGGACCTGGGCGGCCCCTATCCGCGCAAGGTGGTCTATTTCCCCGAGAGCGGCAGGGTCCTCATGCAACGGGTGGCCATGAGTCGACGGGATGAAGAAGAAATCACCCGACGTGAAATTGAGTACCGCAACAGCTTGGAGAGCAAACCGGTGGGCGGCGAGATCGACCTGTTCTGATTATTGCAAGGCAACTGCGGCAGTGCACAAGGAGTGAGCACAGTGAGTAAAAAAAAGGTCAGGGTGTTGATAGTCGATGACTCCGCTTTGATTCGGCGCCTGCTGACGGAGATTTTCAGCAGCGACCCCGATATTGAAGTCGTCGGTTCCGCAATGGACCCCTATGCCGCCAGGGAAAAGATTAAAAAGCTCAACCCCGACGTCATCACTCTGGATATTGAAATGCCCAAAATGGATGGCCTGACATTTTTGGGCAATCTAATGCGCCTGCGTCCCATGCCGGTGATCATGTTTTCAAGCCTGACCCAACGCAATGCCGACGCCACCATGCAGGCGCTGGAACTGGGGGCTGTGGATTTTGTCGGCAAACCAACAGGAGGCATATCCCACTCCCTGGAAAACGTGGCTGAAGACATCATCGCGAAGGTCAAGATGGCCGCCGACGTCAATGTTGAAGCACTGAGCGCGCCCCGCCAGTTGCCGGTAGTCGAACCCAAGCTGACTGCGGATGAGATTCTGCCGGTGCGGGCGGCGCCGAGAATCAGCCGGGTGCAGGAACCCCTGATCGCCATTGGCGCCAGCACCGGTGGTGTCGAGGCCCTGATGCAAGTGCTGTCCGCCCTACCCCAGAATCTGCCGCCTATAGTGATTACCCAGCATATCCCCGCCACATTCAGTGAATCCTTTGCCATGCGCGCGGACAAACACTCGGCGCTGACCGTCTACCAGGCCCAGGACGGCCAGGAAATCAGCCCGGGCTGCGCCTACATTGCACCGGGCTCCCGCCACCTGCTGGTGACAGAAAATGGTGGCCAGTTACGCTGTAAACTTTCCGATGGCCCCCCGGTTAACCGGCACAAACCCTCGGTGGATGTCCTGTTCCGATCGGTGACGCAGACCATGGGCCGCAATGCCCTGGGTATTCTGTTGACGGGTATGGGCGACGACGGAGCTCGGGGCTTGCTGGAACTGCGGGAGGCGGGTTGCGATACCATCGCCCAAGACAAGGCGAGCAGCGTTGTTTGGGGCATGCCCGGCAGCGCGGTGAAATTGGGCGCAGCACAGCGGCAGTTGCCCCTGAGCGACGTGCCTGAAGCGATTACGGAGTGGTTTCGCGCAGGCCCCTCCAAGAGCCGATAAATGGCCAAAATCAGATATACTCAGCACCCGAACGTCAAGGAGTGACTTCCGATGAATATCCTTATTGTCGATGACAGCGCCGCCATGCGAATCATCGTCCAGCGCGCCCTGCGCGAGGCCGGCTTCGAGGGACACAACATCACCGAAGCCGAAGATGGCGCGGTGGCCCTGGAAAGCGTTATGGAAGAAGAGCCCGACCTGATCCTGTGCGACTGGAACATGCCGAACATGAATGGGCCGGAACTCTTGCAGGCGCTGAATAACGAAGGCTGCGAAGCGGTTTTCGGTTTTGTCACCACGGAGGCGACACCGGCGATGCGGGACAAAGCCAATCAACTGGGCGCGGATTTCCTGATTTCCAAGCCTTTTACTGCCCAGGACTTCGCCGACGCCCTGGCTGAATTTACCTGATTTTTAGCCGACTAAAGCCACCACGGAGGGCAGGCAATGGCCAAACAACGCTTAATGACAGCAATGGATACCAAGCAGATGCTGGTCATGCTGTACCCGGATCTCAAGGTGACCGAGTCTGATACGCCGGTAGAACAGGGCGAAAATGCCATTTTCGGCACCTACATTGACGATGATGACGTTCCCGTCTCCCTGTGTGCCGTCGACTGGGCTTTCGCAGCCAACATGGGTTCAGCACTGACCATGGTGCCACCCCAAACCGCAGCGGCAGCAGCGGAGTCAGGTCAGTTCTCGGACATTGTCATGGGCAACGTGCGGGAAGTGTTCAATATCCTGTCCAGGGTCTACATGGACGGCAGCAGCCCCCACCTCAGGTTTGCGGAGGTCAGAGTGTCACGGGGTGAATTGGCTGCCAGCGAACTGCCGGTTATTGAGGGCTGTGCCGCTCGCCTGGATATGGAATTCACGGTGCCGGATTACGGCTCGGGCAAGTGTTCGCTGATTACCCTGTAATCATCAATCCAACCATAGCTGGCTGAATTCCCGGTTTATCCCCTCGGGATCGCCGGTGTTGAGCTCCATCAGGCGACGCAGACTGGTGATGCTCTCCAGGCCGATATGCAGTCGCTCCAGACCCACCCGGGTATCGTCCACCCGGGCGACCCGGCAGGTCATGATCACCGGATCGGCGTCGCCGCCCATGGGCAGGTCAAAGTCGTACTCCTCATCGATTTCGCCCCGCCAGTTTTCGGGGCGATGAATTAGAACGCCATTAAGGGATATATCAATCAGTTTGACTTCCCACAGCGCATCACTGTTGCCAAGTGTCGCTGCAGCTTCGAATTCAGAGCGGGTGAACTTCCGTTTCTCTTCCATGTCGTCGACGCTTCCTGTGAGTCCTGCGCTGCTGTGCCAGCATTGCCGACCCCATGGGCTGTTGCAAGAGACTTCTTACCAGACTGGCCTCAACCTGCCCGAGCCCGCTGCTGCACCGCCCGCCAGTTGTGCCGCCGGTGGGCAGTGAGCAACTGCGCCAGGCCCGTAGCATCAAATACACCGGCCTCGATAAAGTATTGTCCGATCGGTTTTTGCAGCATTTTCATGCGGCCGATCAGCGCCGTTAAATCCGACGCCGACAGGTACCCCATCTCGTGGGCATAATCGGCGAACCTAACGTCATACCTGCCCGAGGTGTGTCGACTCTCCAGCACTGCCTCCACCTGCCACTCGGTCAGCATGCCCCAGCGGCGTGCCAGTTGACCGATGGGCGGACGCTGCTGCCGCTGCCAGACCAGCGCGTCAATGAGCTGCTTCCAGGAGATCTGGCCGGCGTAGTACAGGAACTGGCCAAAGGGTAACTGGCGGGTTGGAATAGCGCGCTCAAAGTAGTGATCGGATTGGGGACAAAATCTGGAGGCGTGGGAGCCGAAGGATGATTGCTTCTTATCACCTTCAGCATTGGCTTTGTTGTGCTGGTGGCGGGGCCGTGTAGCTGTGCCATCTCCACTGTCCCGCCAACCCGCTGACGAATGACCCTGGTGGCTTTGTGCGCCTGCAGCGTTGCAGTCACCGGGGGCGCGTTGTGACTGACGGCCCGGCCTTGCGGCATCCGGTTCCGGCTTGGGCCGCGCTGGGCGAACCGGAGTCGTTCTGGCCTGGGGCTGGGCCCTGTTGGCCGATGGCTTGGGCGTCGACAGCGGCACATCCACACGCAGGGCACCATCACGTACCAGCTTGAGCAACTCATAGGCGCCGACCACAGCCTGGAATTCAGCGTGGGCGCACAGGGTTTCAGTGGAACGCAAATGGGCCCGGTCAGGATGGGTTGCCTGGGCCCGGCGGCGGTAGGCCTGCTTCAGGGCCCTGTTATCCAGACGCCCCAGGGCCAGCAAGCTTTCTGCGGCGGTCGGGCTGCCCCCGAAGAGCTCTCGGTAGGCCCGCAGGAACTCTGCACCAGGCAGAAGTCGGTTACTCAACGCTACCACCGTATGTTGTGCTCACCCGGTCGACTGACCCCTATATGTACCGCAGCCTCACTTTAAGCCTATCTTCCCCTGCAGCGCAAGCAAAAGCTCCGGAAACCCGGCTTCTCAGACGGCGGCAGCGATCAATAATTTGCCGCCGAAGTAATCCTCAGAAGTACCCCAGCGCGTATTAAACAAAACCTGAACAAAACCATTCGCGAGCGCCCGTCTCTGGGAAAATAAAGCGGCTGGGAAGCGTGCTAAACCACCAAAGGGATTTGCCATGGGTAACCTATCTGTCAAACATCGTTTGTATGCATTAATGGGCGCGAGTGCCTCGCTGCTCCTGGTCTTCGGTATCGCTGCGATCCTCGGAATGGGCAGCTCGGTTGACGCGCTGAACCGCATGTACCTGGAGCGCGTCGTACCCCTGCAATCGCTGAAAACCGTCGCCGATGACTACGCCGTTCTGGT
>JAAXJC010000126.1 GCA_012270045.1 Luminiphilus sp. | reverse complement strand
CCCCGGTGTGCAGTACGTTGGCGCGCTCGAAGTACACCGCCGTATCGCCATCGGTATGCCCGGTCAGGGCCAGCAAACGCAGGCGGTCACCGTTGAAGTAAATGTTGATACCCGCGTGGTGGGTGATCACAGGCAGGGGTGCATCGGGAGAGGAAGCCGCATCAAGCAGGCGAACCCGTGCGGGCTCACTGGCCACCAGAGTCGCCCCCAGCCCGGCAAAGTGCGGGTTGCCCCCGGTGTGGTCCCCGTGGTGGTGTGTGTTGATAACGTATTTGAGCGGCCGCTGGGACAGGGGTGCAGGCTCCGGGAGCGCAACCAGCGCCGCCTCAATGCGCTGGGCCAGCGGTGCGAACTGGTCGTCTACCAGTAGCAGGCCATCCGGCCCTGCACTGACCACCATATTGCCCCCGGCCCCGGTCAGCATAAACACCGAATCTCCCAGGGATTCGGTCTCAATCACCACGTTGTCAAAGCGACCGGATTGGGCGTGCGCCACCCCACTGATCGCCAGCAACAGGGCGATGCCGAGGCGTCCGACTGAATAGAGGACAGAAGGTTTCATGGACATTTCCGGAGGCTGTGGTTGCTACCTCATACGGAGACAAGCCGGCAACAGATGCGTACACTCGTCGTCGTCTGGACCCCAGCGAGCAGAGCCTGACCATGAAAGCCCATCACCACGCAGCGGCCTTAACTGCCGAGCTTCCGAACACCCGGCAGCGGCTGTTTGTACGCTATTACGTGGCCATCACGGCCGATCTCATTGTGCTCGGGCTGTTGTCCCAATTCTGGGACCGCGTGTACATCAGCAATTTCACCACCGGACTGATCGCGGCGGTGCTGCTACAGGTTCTGCTGCAACTGACCCTCTGGATTGAGCACAAGGCGGCACAGCCTTTCGCGGGTAAAACCTCGGGAGCCGCCAGGGCCGGCCGCTTCCTGGTCGCCTGGTTTATTCTGTTCCTGTCAAAGTTCGTTATGTTGTGGATCATCGGACTGGTATTGGGCTCCGCGATCTCCTTCAGTGGCGCCCTGCACGGCGCTGTGGCCTTTATCGCCACGGTGGTGTGCATGGTGGTAGCGGAGGAAATCATGTTCAGGACCTTCGGCGCGCTGGAAGACAGTAACAAGGCGGAGCAGTGACCATGTCCGACGCCTCTGCCGCTACCGACCTGGTGCTACATCAGGGGGGTTGCCATTGCGGCCAGGTGCGCTGGGAGATTGACGCCCCGGCCGTGCTGCACACCCACAGCTGCAACTGTTCCATTTGCAATCTCACCCACTACCAGCACCTGATCGTGCCCAAGGAGCGATTCAGGTTGGTGCAGGGAGAGGAACAGCTCAAGCGCTATACCTTTGGATCGGGCATCGCCCAGCATTATTTTTGTGGTAACTGCGGCATCAAGTCTTTCTATGTGCCACGGTCCAACCCCGACGGTGTCAGCGTGCATGCCCGCTGTATCGATCCCGCAACCGTAGCCGGGATCGAGGACGAACCCTTTGACGGACAGAACTGGGAGCAGAACGCGGGTGCCCTCGCCCATCTTTCCAAGGCATGAGCAGCTCCCCATTCTGGCGCAGCAAATCCCTTGAGCAGATGTCAGATGACGAATGGGAGTCCCTCTGTGACGGCTGTGGTAAGTGTTGCCTGAACAAGTTGGAGGATGAGGAAACCGGGGACATTTACTACACCGCGGTCGCCTGCCACCTGCTAAATCCGGCGACCGGCCGCTGCAGTGACTATGAGAATCGCCTGCAGCGGGTACCCGACTGCCTGGATCTGCGCAAAACCCCGCCCCGCGACTACCACTGGCTGCCAGCTACCTGTGCATACCGGCTATTGTCGGAAGGCGAGGATCTGCCCGAGTGGCATCCCCTTGTCAGTGGCGACAGTGAGCAGGTTCACCGGGCCACCTGCACCACCCGGCACCGGGTCATCTGTGAAACCGGAATTGATCCGGATGACCTGGAAGACCATATTATCGCGTGGGCCGACCGATGATCAGGACCCTCAGCGTAAGGGCAGCGCAAATTGACCACAGACCCTGGCGCAGAACTGGAATAGAGATTTATGCAGAGTCAGGATCAGGAAGTTCTTGAGCAGCTTGCCCAGTGGCTGGATGCCGGCCATCAACCCTACCTGAGCACCATCGTAAAAACCTCCGGCTCCTCACCCCGCCCGGTGGGCTCCATGCTCGCCTGCTGGGGTGACCTTGTCATCGGCACCCTGTCCGGGGGCTGCGTTGAGGAGGACCTGCTGCAGAAGCTGGCCGACAACGCCATTGACGCCTCCTCGCCCCAATTGATCGAGTACGGGGTCTCAGCCGAAGAAAACGAACGACTGGGCCTGCCCTGTGGTGGCCGCCTTGAAGTTCTGGTCCAGCAGCTCAGGCCCGGACACTCCCAATGGGTACATGAGGCAGTGACAGCGCTCAAGGAACGCAAGTCGCTGACCCGGACCACCGATTTGGTCTCTGGGGCTACGAGTACTGCGATCACCGACCAATTCGTACCCTTGCGGCTTGAGAATGAGCGACTGGTCCAGGGGCTGGGACCCAGGATGCAGATGCTGCTGGTGGGTGCAGGTCAACTGGCCCAGGTATTGGCCCAACTGGCACTGGCCATGGACTACGAGGTACTGGTGACAGACACCCGGGACGCCGTTCTCGCCCAATGGCAGGGTCCGGCGGTACCCCTGCTGCATGGCCTGCCCGATGACGTTATCGCCGAGCACAGCAGGGACGCCGGCAATGTCATCATCACGCTCACCCACGATCCAAGAATTGACGACATGGCCCTGCTCGAGGCCCTGGAGACGCCGGCCTGGTACGTCGGCGCACTCGGATCACTGCGAACCACGGAGAGTCGACTGGAGCGTTTGGCGTCCCTGGGTGTATCTGACGCACAGCTGGCCCGTTTGCACGCGCCGGTTGGGATGGATATTGGCAGCAAAACGCCCTGGGAAATTGCGGTAGCGATCATGGCGGAAATCACGCAACTGCGTCGCCGTTCCTGACCTCAGGAATCGTCCAATAAGCCCTGCAGCAGGGGTGGATGGCCGTGCAGGGCCCTGAGGTAGGCGACCAGGTTATCCAAACGAGACCGCTCCCGCTCGATCATATCTGCGGCCGCCTGGAACAGCGCCGCGATATTGCCCGGGGAGGTGTCATCCAGGGCCGGGCTGGCCTGGTCCAGAGTCAGTTGGAAGCGCTGGTAGCGTTGGCCCAGGAACAGGTTCATCTGGTAATCGGCCGCCCGGGATACACCATCGAAAACACAGTCGAGCACGGGCATAAACCAGCCCAGCTTGCCCCAGCGGGCCGCGCGCCGAGCCGGTATCGACCGGGTCAGTTCCCCGGTACCCAGGGACAACACGGTCAGGGTATCCCCGGGAAACAGTTTCAATCCTTCAGCATAGGCGGATACCACGGGGGAGTTGATGAAAACGCCTCCGTCTATCAGGGCTCGGGTGTCGCCGGCAACGCTGACGGCCAGGGGTTCGAAAAATGTTGGGGCGGCGGACGTCGCCCGGGCAGCCGCGGTGCAGGCCAGTGCCTGGTGTTCCGGCTTGAAGCTCTTGAGAAAGACCGTTTCGCTGGCCTCAATGTCGTAGGCCGTTACGATCGTGGGGCAGCGACAGTTGGCGAGACTGCTATCACCAAAATAATCCTGCAAGGTGGCTTCCAGGGGTGCAGACGGATAGGACTCATCGAACAAACCCGCCATCGATCGGATGCGACGCCAGGGACTGCTTGAGAAAATGCCGGGGCCCCGTTGGGCATACAGATCCGCCAGGTCCCGGGCCCGGTACCGGCTGCGTTGGGGACGCTCGGGATCCGGTTGCGCCAGCCCCAGGGCAAGAATGCCACCGGTCGAGGTACCCACCATCAAATCGAATAAGTCAGCCGCCGGTCGCCCGGTCGCCGTCTCGATGTAGTGGAGCATCATGGCCGGGATGATGCCGCGTATGCCGCCGCCATCGATGGACAGGATGGTTCGGTGGCGGCTCATCCCCGTCGCTGCAGCGGTCTGGACGAAAACACCGCCGCCAACATCGGCGACAAAACCGGGCCCCGACGGCGGGCCCGTGACAATTCAGCCTGTGATTGCCCGGAGTGCATCACGCCGCGCCGGGCTCCAGACGGTTGGTATCAATACAAATAGTCTTTCGACTTGTATTCATCATGGCAGGCCTTGCAGGTTTTTCCAGTCGCGCCGAACTGTGCTGAGATCGCGGCACGGTCGCCCTCTGCGGCAACACTTGCCAGTTTCCCGGCCTCGCGACGGAAATCCGCCAGCTTGGCATTGAAGTCCTCGGTGTTCAGCCAGATTTCCGGCTTGGCACGCGTCATGCCCTCTTCTGTTCCCGGGGCAAAGCCGCGTTCAACCTGATAGCCGGAAACACCTGCGAGGTCCGAGGCCCAACGCTGGAACGTGGCGTCGTCCCATTCAATTTTACCCTTCACCATGTCGGCCATGGGCCCGAAGGTCATACCCAAGAGGGCAAAATAGGATTGTCGCAGGGACTGCATGGGCTCGGTTTTTTCAATGTGGGCGCCCGTGGGCAGCGCAACGGCAACGGTCAGGCCCGCCACTGCGAGGTATCGAATCAATGACATAGCGAATACTCCTTTTCGAAAAACAATAAAATCAGGCCCCGCATTGGACGGCCTGACCGGCCCGATCGGGACCAGCTACCGCCTCTATACGTGTCGACCGGGCCCAACGGCTTACAAGGTGCTGTTGAAGGCACCGCCGTCGAGCAGCACGTTCTGGCCAATCATAAAGCCCGCGTGGCTTGAACACATGAACGCGCAGGCCGCCCCGAACTCGGCGGTGGTGCCGTAACGACGCGCGGGGATGGTGGTATGCCTGCGGGCCGTGACCTCGGCTGCCGGCTCTCCGGTGAGGCTTGCCTCATAGGCATCGAGGCCGACGGTGCGGTCGGTGGCGTGCAGGCCGGGCAACAGGTTGTTGATGACCACACCCTGAGCGGCTACATCCCGGGCGATACCGGCCACGAATCCGGTCAGGGCGGCCCGGGCGGTGTTGGATAAGCCCAGTACCCCGATGGGCTGCTTCACCGAAACGCTGGTGATATTGACCACCCTGCCCCATCCCCGATCACACATGCCGGGGACACAGGCCTGCATCAGTGCAATCGCTGCGTAGGCATTGGCGTCGAAGGCGGCGATGAAGTCCGCCCGGTCCCAGTCACGCCAATTGCCAGGGGGTGGTCCCCCGGCGTTGTTCACCAGGATGTCGACCGTCCCGGCATGATCCAACACCTGCTCCCGGCCCTGGGGCGAAGTGATGTCCGCCGCAACTGTGGTGACCGGGACGCCGTGCACCGCTCGAATCTCCTCCGCAGTCACTTCCAGGGTGTCGGCGCTCCTCGCATTCAGGATCAGTTCCACACCCTCCGCGGCCAGGGCCTCTGCGCAGCCCCTGCCCAAACCCTTGGACGACGCGCACACCAGCGCTCTCCTGCCCGCGATACCCAACTCCACGATGGCTCCTCCCCATTAACCCGGTACTACAGCTTGAACGTAACATGGGCATCACATTGATCATAGGGCGCAGGCGGCGACAAAGGGTTATGCTAGGAAAGTCCCATCGACAACTGCTGGGAAATACGCCGCAGGGCGGCGACTCGCGGGCACAAACGGCGCCCGCAAGCGTCGACAGCAAGCACCACAACGAGGCACACAGGGAGAAAGGATACTCACCATGATCGAGTTTATGCTGAATGGCGAACAGGTGACCTTCAACGGTGACCCGGAAACACCCCTGCTCTGGGTGATCCGTGACAGCTTCAAACTGAAAGGCTCCAAATTTGGCTGCGGCGCAGGATTGTGCGGCGCCTGCACCATGCACCTCGACGGCACCGCCATGAAGACCTGCGTGCTGCCGATTGCCGCCGTGGCGGGGAAGACGGTCACCACCATCGAGGGTTTGGGTACCCCGGACAGCATGCACCCCTTGCAGCAGGCCTGGGTGGAGCACAATGTGCCCCAATGTGGCTACTGCCAGAGTGGCCAGATTATGACGGCGGCGGCTTTGCTGGCTGCCAACCCCGACGCCGCCGAGGCCGACATCGACACCGCCATGGCCGGCAACATCTGCCGCTGCGGTTGCTACCCGCGCATCAAAGGGGCCATCCAATCGGTGGCCAGCAATACTCTGGGCTACGACGCCATGGCTGAGGAGGTGGCATCATGAGCACACAAATCCTCTCCCGCAGGCATTTCCTGAAGTCCTCCGCTTTGGTCGGCGGTGGTGTGGTCGTAGCCGTGACCCTGCCGGGCTGCTCCTTTGATGGTGAACTCCCCATCGATGCTGCGGACACCGCGCTGGTGCCCAACGCCTTCCTGCAGATTACCCCCGATAACAAGATCGTTTTCTACTGTCCGGCGGATGAGATGGGCCAGGGTATCCGCACCGGCCTGGCCACCGTGATCGGCGAAGAACTGGACTGTCATCCCAGCAATATGGCGGTTGAAGCGGCTGGATCCCACGAGGACTACAACAACCCGGAATTTGGCCTGCAACTCACCGGCGGCTCCAGCGCGGTTCGGGTATTTTACGAACCCCTGCGCCAGGTCGGCGCCGACACCCGGGCGCTGATCCTGGCGGCGGCGGCCAGGGACCTGGGTATTCCAGCAGCGCGGCTCAGCACTGACAACGGCCACGTCATCGCCGGCGACAAAAGCTACCCCTACGGCGATTTTGTCGCCACCGCGGCCACCCTTGATGTGCCCACGGAAACGCCGGTGAAAGATGCCAGCGCGTTCAAATACATCGGTACACATTTCGCCAGGATAGACGCCGAGGCGAAGGCCACAGGCACCGCCAGTTTTGGCATCGACATCGACCTCCCCGACATGGTCTATGCCGTGGTCCTGCGCTCACCGGTGGCGGGCGCGAAAGCGGTTCGCTTCGATGACGAAGCAGCCCGCCGACAACCCGGTGTGCAAACGATACTCCCCATATCCAGTGGCATTGCGGTTGTCGCCGACAGCTACTGGCAGGCCAACCAGGCGGCCAAAAAGCTGACTGTCGAGTGGGAGGACGTCGCCCTGACGGCTGTCGATTCAACCCGGGTGAGGGCCGATTTATCAGCCGCCCTGGATGCCGACGACGGTGTCGAAGCCGCCAGTGAAGGGGATTTTGAGGCGGGGCTTGCGGCCGCCGCCAACACCCAGAGCGCCGAATATTTTGCGCCCTTCCTCGCCCATGCACCCATGGAGCCGGTCAATGCCACGCTGCGGATTGAGGGGGACCGGGCCGATTTGTGGACCGGCGTTCAGGTCGTAGGCGCCGCGCAGGGCTTGCTGGAGCGTCTCACCGGGCTGCCCAGAGAAAATATTCGGGTACACAACCAGTACCTGGGTGGCGGCTTTGGTCGCCGGGCCACGCTGACCCACGTCGTGGAGGTCACCGAAATCGCCATGGCGACCGGTAAGCCGGTGCAGGTGCTTTGGTCCCGTGAAGATGACCTGCGCCATGGCGTATACCGCCCCGCGTCGCTAATGCGCCTGGAAGCCGGCATTGATGCCGACGGTAAAGTCACGGCCTGGCAGGCCCAGCGCGCCGGTGGCAATGTGACACCGGAGACACTGGAAAACGCCCTGCCTGCGTTGCTGCCCAGCATGCCTGAGGGGTTGTTGGGCGGCCTGCATGGCGCCGTGGAATTCATTTTCGGCAACTGGGCGGTGGACCATCCCAGTGTGGAAGGTCTGCACGAAACCTACAGCATGCCCACCCACACCATCACACACACCACCGTGGACCATGGCCTGCCCCTGACCTTTTGGCGTTCTGTCGGTCACTCCTACTCGGGCTTCGCAGTGGAGTCCATGATGGACGAACTGGCGGTATCGGCGGGTCTTGATCCCGTAGCCCTGCGCCTGAAGAATCTCGAGGACAAGCCCAGGATGCGTCGTGTGGTCCAGCGAGCGGGCGAGCTGATGGCAGCCATGGAGGTGCCGGAGGGGCATCACCTGGGCTTTGCGTCCCACTCTTCATTCTTCACTGATGTGGCAGAAATTGCCGAGGTATCGGTCACCGACGGCAAGATTCGCGTGCACAAAGTAACCTGCGTCGTGGATTGTGGCACTGCGGTCAACCCTGACACGGTCCGAGCCCAGTTGGAGGGAGGTGTCATGTTTGCCCTCACCGCCACGCTGTATGGCGAAATTGACCTCGACAGGGGCGCTGTGGTCCAGAGTAATTTCCACGACTACCCGATCCTGCGCATGGACGAGGCACCTGCGATCGAGATCGAAATCATCGACAGCGGTACGGCGCCCACGGGCATCGGGGAACCGGGTGTGCCGCCGCTGGCGCCGGCGGTCGCCAACGCGGTGTTCCGTGCGACCGGCCAGCGTTTAAGGGAGTTGCCACTGCGACTTGCCTGAGGGGCATCGGCACATGCGTGGTGTAACCACCTGGTAGCAAACGCTGGCGGTACACTGCCGGATGCGGTTTACCCCCGTCGTGGCTCGCGACGGGCGTTTGCTGGGGGGTCACCTGCTGGCCTGTTGTCGTTCCCTGGCGCCAAGGCATTACCGGGGGGTCTTGCTTGGATAACCGCCGCTGCTTCCACATCAGCTGTGACCCACAACCGCACACACACTGGCACTTGCAACGCTATGATGTGGGCTTCCGTGGTCCCGCGAGATTTGTACGCATACTCAATCCGCAGGCAGACCACACCAAAACGATGGAGAAAACATCATGATCTTTTCATTTCGGTGCGCGAGGCGCGCTCTACTGGGTACCGCAATCACCGCCAGTCTGATCGCCTGCGGACAGGACGGTGGCACTCCAACCACCCAGACCATCGATGACAACACCAACGCGGCACCGGTCGCCATTGACCCCAACAATGACCCGCGGGTATGGCTGGAAGCCGTGGAAAGTGAGGAAGCGCTCGACTGGGTGCGGGGTCAGAACGACCGGACCAATGGCCGCTTGCTGGAGGACGACCGCTACCCGGGACTGTTCGACGAAGCGCTGGCGCTACTGGAAAGCGAGGACCGCATTCCCTACGGCAGTCTGTACGGTGGGTACGTGTGGAATTTATGGCGCGATGCTGACCACAGCCACGGGCTTTGGCGGCGCACCACCCTGGACAGTTATCTCACCGAGGAGCCCGATTGGGATACGGTTTTGGACCTTGATGCCCTGTCGGCCGAAGAGGACACCAATTGGGTCTGGCGAGGCGCCAACTGCCTGGCCCCCCAATACGAACGCTGCATCATCACCCTGTCCCCGGGAGGCAGCGATGCCGCGGTGCGAAGGGAGTTTTCCATCTCGGAGAGGGCCTTTGTCGCCGACGGTTTCGTTACGCCCCAGGCCAAGGGCACCATTGCCTGGGTGGACGACGACACCGTGCTGGTGGGCTTGGCGACCGATGAAGACAACAGCACCGCCTCGGGCTACCCCTTTGTAACCTATCGTTGGACACGGGGTACGGCGCTTACCGAAGCCGTGGAAATCCTGCGCAGCCAGCCTTCCGACGTAGGCCTGTGGCCTGAGCGGTTTGAGGACCACGATGGCAGCGTTTACATGATGGCGGCGGAGGCCGATACCTTCTACGAGAGCCAATACTGGTACCT
>JAAXJC010000025.1 GCA_012270045.1 Luminiphilus sp. | reverse complement strand
TTTATTCAGTGCTGTGTTCATGACGCCTCCCCACGGACTATCCGCTCATGGGCTATTCGGATTGCCCTCGCGACCAGCACGCCGACGACATGGCGTCGATAATCGGCGCTGGCGCGTTTATCGCTGATAGGGCAGGCGGCAGCACGGACCGCCGCCACCGCTGCGTCTATGGCGTCCTGCTCCAGGCGGGAACCCAGCAATGCCGCACCCGCCTCCTCGACCAATAAGGCGGTGGCCGCCACAGCACCCACCGCGATCCGGGCCGAGTAGCAACGTCCTTCCTCATCCAGTGCCAGGGCCACACCGGCACCCGCGACCGCGATATCCATCTCGGTGCGGGGCGTCAACCGAAGATAGGCGTCTGAGCCGCGCTCTGGCGGACGCGGAAGAATCAACTCCACCAGCAATTCCCCGGACGTCAGTGCAGTGCTACCTGGACCGGTAACAAATTGCTCTACCGGGAGCAGTCGTTCGCCCTCGGGACCGATAATCCTGCAGCTGGCGTTGTTGGCAATCAATGCGGGGATGCTGTCCGCAGCGGGAGAGGCGTTGCACAGGTTGCCTCCCGCCGAGCACCGTCCCTGAATCTGGGTGGACCCGATCAGGTCCAGCGCTTCGGCCAGACCGGGATACAAACCAGCCACCGACGGATGGCGCACCAGATCGTAGGAGGCCACGGCCGCCCCAAGACGCACAGCACTTTCATCCTCAACAATGGCCATCAACTCCGGTATGCGCTTCAAGTCAACGATGCGGTCCGGGTTCTTCGCCCCCAGGCGCATGCCGACCAGCAAATCGGTACCCCCCGCCAACCATGCCGGCTGATCTCCCCCGGCAAACGCGGGTAAGGCCTCATCCAGTGAAACGGGTGCTGCGAAATCCTGTACCGCCATCTAGCGTGCCTCTGTTGTTATGGTCTGGTGTCGGTCTCTTCTTTAACGGTGGAGTTGAACCGCGGTAGAGAATTGATCTGACAAGCTAGTATTGGTCATAACCCCGGCGGTAACAATCCTCAGCAGGAAACGAAGGCCACCTGCCCCAGGCCCTTTGCTGCGGTGAAAGGTTCCGGTAACCGGGACATAGCCCCGGCCTCGCTGGGCGTGCAAGGGATTCATCTTTTCCATCAGGCATGGCCCAGCAGAACGTTGTGACCTTATATTTTCCAAAACGCTGTGTAACGCCGCGCCGCTGCACAAGCCACGCGGTTTCGGGTAGAGTTTTCCATGGTCAGGGATGGACTTAGCGCGAGCGATGAACCAGACGACAGGAGCAGGCAATGCAGTGTCCGGTATGTGAGGAAGAACTGGCGCTTCGCTCTTATGCGGATTTAAAGCTGGACCAGTGCGGCACCTGCGGTGGCGTCTGGTGCGACCGGGGCGAACTGCAGCCGGTGGTCCATGTCCTGTTGAAGACCGGAAACATTCCTGCAGAGGGCGCCTCGACGTTACACGCTGCGCGGCAGGAAGTTGATACAGACGATCGAACGAAGCCCTGCCCCCGCTGCCAGCAGATGACCGAGTCCTTTAACTTTGCCTACGATTCCAACATTTACCTGAATCGCTGTCTGGCCTGTGAAGGCATATGGCTGGATGGTGGCGAGTTGCGGCAGGTGGCGGCGTTTATCAGGAAGAATTCCTTTGAGGATAGCTAGGGTCTGACGTTCAACCCGGCTTCAAGGTTGCAGGGAGGTAACCATGAAAAACACTATTGCCAACTCATTACTCTGGGCGGCCGCCATGCTGGTCACGGCGATTCTCGATGACCCCCAGAAATCGGTGCCCCTGATGGCGGTCTGCGCTGTCATGTCGATCATGATGATGGACCGGGCACTGAAGCGGTCCTGATTGGTCAGCCCAGTGACAGCGACACCGCCTGCGGCCAATGCCACTGATTTCGATCTCGGCCATCGCTGACAAACCTACAAACGAGTTGCTCTGACTGCATGCTACCGCGCCAGGAGCACGGTAGCTGTCAGCCCGGGCCACAGTGGCCCGGCCTGACGGGGTTCGTACTGCCTGCTGCTTCAGGGCAACAGGACGGTATCGATGACGTGTACCATCCCATCCGCGAGTCGGTTGTCCAGGTTCAGGATCATCGCGTCGGAGTTATTCGCAATGATCATGTCGTCGTAGGAAATGGTATTGCCATCCAGCATTTCCACTTGACGCGCCCGGGTCACGCTGCGGGAGTTTCGCACGCCCTCGGTCACGTGGTAGAGCAACACCCCAGCGATACCCTCAACGCCCAGTGCACTGATGGCCGCATTGACGGCATCGGCGTCGTTAGTCGTCCCGGTCAGATCCCAGAATGCCTGGTCATTTGGGGCAAAGACCGTGTAGTCGGTCCCGTCGAAGGCCGTGACGACCCCGGTTGCCAACAGGGCAGCAATGAGTACGTCGAAGTCCTCTCCGTTATCGTCCAGGTCAGCGGCTCCCCCAGACGCGCCGATAGCAAATTCGACAATGCTCTGGTCCGACTTCTGTGCGAATTTTGGTGGTTTCGCCTGCGCATTTGGCATCATCAAGGCCACTACCAAGGCCGATAATCCCAGGGCAGAAGCCACATTAGCTGTCATCTTCATAATCCAGATTCCTTTCAAGTGATGATTGGTTTGAGTCGCGTCGCAAAAATTACGGCGTCTAAAACCCTACGAGGCGCCTTGGGTGCGCGATGGTTGGGATGACCGAGTGTCTAGAATCTGTTCTGGGACAAATGTGATACAGATCACATTATTGGCGCCTCGGGTTACTCCGCAAATGGGCTCTGCCAAGTCTGGAAGCGGCAAGAGGTAGACCGGCAGTGGGCATAATTCCCCTATTAAATTAGTGGTTTATGACATAGGCTGTTCTGATCTTTACCAAGGAAGGTATTGCAAATGGCACTGACAGCCCGAGAAGTCGAACTTATTCAAAGCAGTTTTGCCAAAGTAGAGCCCATTGCAGACACTGCGGCGGCGATATTTTACAAAACCCTGTTCCAGTACGACCCCAACCTCAAACCCCTGTTCAAAGGCGATATGAAGCAACAGGGTCGCAAGCTCATGACAACGCTCAAGCTGGCCGTGGCAGGTCTGGATGACCTGTCTGCCCTTGTGCCGGTGCTTGAACAACTCGCTGAGCGGCACGTGGGATACGGTGTGCGGCCCGGGGACTACACCACCGTCGGCAATGCCCTGCTGTCGACCCTGGCGGAAGGACTGGGGGACGAATTCACCCCCGAAACCCGAGCCGCCTGGGTGGCAGTATTCAGGGTGATCTCCAGCACCATGAAGGCCCAACACGAGCGGCTGATTCAGGCGGCCTGACCGCCCCAGACATCATCGGGTCGCGGGCACGAGTGGACGGGTGGCTGCATTGCTGCGGTACGGGCAGCATGATGGCTCACGAACCTGGGCATCCCACCCCTGTGACTGGATCATCCCGGGCCCAACGTTAAATCCAGCCTCCCATGACGCTTCATGGTCCAAATAGGGCTGGCTGAGCCGTCTTGGGAAAACCCCCATGGGCTCCGGGGCTGAAACCGGAGTCAGCACTGCTATGAGGATCAACTAATGCCAGTTTTCACCCGCCCAGCAAAGCGAATCACTGCCGGTCTGGCAGTCACAGCGGTCGCCATTTCTGCATTAGCGCAGACCCAGACGTTTGACCTCCGCTGCACCTCGGATGGAGGCACGGCTTTCTCAATAACCAAGCTCATGGAAGACACGCCTACCTACGTTTATCTGGAGGATCCCGCGCCTCACAGTCGTGCGGTAGCGTGGACTGAATCCGAGATCACTGTGGAGACAGCAGGTTTCCGGAACGGTGAAAAATGGCGGGAGAGCACTGTTCGTATTGAACGCGCCAGTCTCTCGTTTACGTTAAGCGAGCAACGGCTGTCGGAGCAAGGCTGGAATTCCGCCGATACAATCAGTGGACAGTGCGAAGCCGTGTTGCCCGCCACCGACAACAGCGTGGTCACCGGCCAGTAACCAGCTTCAGAGGTCGCGGGCCATTGCAGTCGGCAGCCCGCACGATGCGTCACAGCAGCCTGGACCCGCCCGGGTTGTACAGTGGCGTTCAGCAAGCCAGGTTCGGACACAGCCTGAGCGCCTGCCCAGATCAAAAGGAGCCGTCCGGCTTTCTGTTTCACTCAGGCGGCAATCACCGCCGCCGTGTGTCGGCTAGCCCTCGGTATTCCTGTGGCTTAAGGGTTCGGTACCGACAGATACCCCTTGGTAGCCAGCCCGCCCCTGGGCTGGACTCTGGCTGTCCTGCACCTGCTGGATGGCCTGGCCGGGTTCAGAGGCTGTGACCGTTGCAGAGGTGGCTTCAGCCACGGCAGTTTCACCCGCCGAGAGGCGCGCAACAATCAACCTTTCGGCA
The DNA here is from genome assembly GCA_012270045.1 of Luminiphilus sp. GTDB lineage: Bacteria > Pseudomonadota > Gammaproteobacteria > Pseudomonadales > Halieaceae > Luminiphilus. Next base: position 5,329 of record JAAXJC010000025.1, on the reverse strand, counting down.
TTGCCCAGTTCCGATTCGAGAGCGCGCTTCGCATCAGCCAGATTTCGGGACACTACCCCCTCAGCCCTCGGGAGAGCTTGCACGGCAGCCTCAAGGCCAGCCGCGCCCTCCTCGGTGGATGACGACCCATCGCTATGGATGAACTGGTAGCTGCCAATGCCAACACAGGCAGCGAGGATTAACCAGGGCACTGGGCGCACGACAGCCTTCACTGTCAGTCCTGTTCCCGGCGCAGATAGGGCAGCGCTACCCAGCGCACCGTAAACCAGACCCCGAGGGGGATGAGGCCCATCTCAATGACGTCTGTATTCAGCCCGGCGTAGCGCTCGCTGCCCAGATCATGTAGAGCGGCTAAAAGCCAGTGTATGAAATGTGCCAGGGCCGCCGCGAAGGTTACCTTCCAGGCCCAGTGCATGCTGTTTGAGAATATTTTCGCCACCGTTTCTTCCCTGAATTTGGCGGGCCACTCCCTGTGGCCCAGCGCAAGCCTACGACACTACAGAGCTACGCGGACACCGCTGGCCCTGCCTCGGGGAGCGTGAGTATAAATGCGGGGCGCTGTTGGGGACCACGGGAATAGTTCTGGTACGCTCAACACAAGGTAGACGAACGGGGTTGCCATGATTCCACTGCTTTTCTGGGGCGTTCTGTCGGTCGCATCGGCGGTACTGTCAGCAGCACTGGCAAGGGCGAAAGGGCGCCCGCAGCGCTACTGGCTCTGTGCGGGATTCCTGTTGGGGCCGATCGGTGTGGTTGCCATAGCGCTATTGCCCCGAGTCCCTGAGGGCGAAAACTGAGCAATGCGGCGGTACCGGGCTGCCGATTACAAATGGGCGGTTGTGATGTAGGCCTGAAACGGATTTGAAGCGACACTGTCGGTGCGCTGCGGCTCGCCTTCCTCCGCTTCCAACCGCCTTGCCCCACGGTGCGCCAACGGGGCTGCCCTCCCACCTGGCCGTGCGGCTGGATAAGCTGCGACTGCAGTAAGCGGCAGCAAGCCCCCGGGCAGCTTGGGTTTTGAACGTGGGGTGCGAACTTTGTTGCAGGCGGCAATCTCCCAAGGGAGCCTCTCTAACCACCAGCGAAAGCCACTGCAAGCGTCCTGTTTAGCCCAATGGGAGTCCAGTGCGCACGCGACCTTGGCGATGATAGTTACCTTCGGTGCTTATCCCTGCCCTACCACCAAAGGGGTATGTTCCCCGCTTTCCGACCCAACCTAAAATGGCGCGCCTGCCCACAGTCCAGCGGGCAAAGCTCTTTTCAATTTCGTCATTAGCAAGCAGTACGTGGCGAACTGTGATCGTTTAGGGAGGAACGGATGCAACCCACAACCTATTTGTCTCGTTTTATATTGGTCCTTTTCAGTTGTTATCTATCTGCAGCTGCCACGGCTCAGACCGTTACCGCCTGTGGCAATGTGCAAACCGGTGATCGTCTGACTTTCGATAAGGGTGTTTACAGCGACTGCGCGATGACGGTACCGGGGAGCCCAGCTTCTCGAGATCGACCATACCTGCGTTATTGGAATGCCTCTGAGGGCGGGCCCGCGGTTCCTGCGGTTGGTCTCTTGATCGTGGAATCGGCAGACTTGTCTCCCAGTCCAGTTGCCACCGATTTGTTTGGCGAATGGGATTTTGCCGATGCTGTCGTTGAGGATATGGGAGCAGCTTATACGGGTGACTGCTCTGACATGAGCGCCGCCAACCCGACCTCGAATTCAAATATCACTGGTGCGATTGACGGTAACGTGTACTGCGGCCGCTACAGCACCGACTCGGGCGCCTCCATCCTGATTCGTGGCACGTTGGAGGGCTCTTCGGAAAGTTTTCGGGATCCCGCCGCTTTTGTCGTCACTGCATCGACGCCCGATGATCCAGCTCCAGACCCCGCAACCGCCACCCCGGTTCCAGCCCTACCGGCGTTTGGCCTTTTTGTTCTCGTTGGCCTGGTCGCCTCCTTGGGCCGAAGTGGACTCCGCACGTTGAAATAAACGTTTTTTGGGCGGGCGCCGCGTGGTTCCCGCCCTGTCTCCCTCCGCCTGGCCCCACGGTGGGTTAACGCGAGTTAAGGGCTAGTCCCTGATGCATTCGAAGGCGCTGACAGAAACTGCATCTTTAATCTTGTCTGTTTGTTGTTGGCTTGCTCCAAACATGTAGCTGTAGCCGCCGTTTGCTGTGTTTGGATCGAAGTAAAGCGAGTCGCCGCTTGCATTGGCACAACTTACATGGCCGGTCGACATCTTGCTGCATTTCACATTTCCAGGATCCTTGCCAAACACCTCTGCCACCGAGTCCTGCGTGAGCACCCCTTCACCGTCGGACATCAAGACAAACAGCGGGTCCGGCTCGAACGCCTTCACGTTCCACTTCCCATCCTCCCATTTCAACCCAACAGACTCGACGGGTTGACACGCCCACCAGTCCTTATCAGGCTGGGCTACTGCGCTGGTGGGCAACAGGATTGCTAGTGCTGTGATTAGCTTCTTGATTGGTCTCTCCTTGAGTATCACCGGCTACTCCATGTAACCAGTCTGCACCGCATTGCGCGTATGGTCTGTGCAATACTCGCCAGACCCTGTACGGAGGGCGCCGATTGTAAATGGGCGGCTATGGTATGGGGTATGGGAATACTTCGCAGGAGACTACTGGGGCTCTACGTGGCTCCCCTATCCACCCTCCTTGCCAGATAGCGGCTGAGGTTCTTTGGCTGATCTTCTGGTTACTTCTCGAGCTTGCGCAGCCCGAGCATTCCCAACAAACCAAATAGTAGAACCAACCCGTAGAGAGGTAGCGTTGGGACAGGGGTTGGAGTCGCACTGCCAGGGTAAACGGTTACTGCCCATTCGGAAGCAGCGATACTTACCCCACCTGTAGCGTCGCCGACAGTTGGCCTGTAACTGCCGCCATTAGCATTAGCATCAGCGTACAAAATATTGTTCTGCCCATTTAGGTACCACAGGGCGTCATTGACAAAATCGTCAAGGCCTACCGTTTGATAACTTGGCCCACCCGCTCTAACCGCCGAAAAGAACTGCGTCAAATTGCCGGATTCATCAGTAGTGGCTGTCCCGTCGACAAAATACTCCTCGTAACTTGGATCGACATCTTGCTCAAAGGTGACGTCTCTTGCGTCATTAAACTCGAAGCGAATGCTGACAAGGTCATCTGCTGCCCAGGTTTGATTTGCTAGGGAATTACCCCCGTTGTCCACTACCAAAGTAACCTGATAACTCTCTCCTTCGATCACATTGGCAAAGTTAGGTGTTTGGTCAGGCCTGCTTCCAATCGTTCCAACGTAAACCATCTGGTAAGCCGCTGAAGCAGTGTTGCTCATCAACAAAGTCAAAGCTAATGCTGCTATCGCTTTCATATCTCCTCCTTGAGAACAGCAACACCGCAAATGGGAGCACCGCTGTTGTTCATATATTTGCCGCCGTCGGCGATTTCATTCATGAAGCCGCATTCCAAGAGGAATGCTCATTTCCGGCCTCTCAGACTGAAGCGGCGTGCTGAAGAAAGGGGCCAGTCGCACCCCCGCCTTTACTTATCTTTGCACTCCCGTTCCATACGCTCCGCTGCCAATTTATAAAAGCTGTCTGCATTTTCTTGAGAAAGGCTGCCCCCTCGCACGGCAGACTCCATGTTCTTGGCCATCTGCCCTGAGTAGTACGCTTCGCACTGCTCTTCCAGAGTTTTCTCCTCGGAGTTGGCTTCAGGTTTACCGCACCCAACCAGCACAGACAGGGCAAGTGGGGCAAGTAGGTATTTGATTTGGTTTGTCATGGGCAATCCTCCGTGATTACCCCCTGATAGTATTTGGGTGCTTATGCTGTGGGCCATACCCCCAAAGGGTAGGAAGCTACTGGGGCGCTGCGGGTTGCCCGCCTACTACCGCCTCGCCCCACGGTGCTACTGGCGGGGCTTACTGCATCGCCTCTGGCAGATTCAGCCTGTCCTGCGGTGGGTTCTGACGAAACCGCCACGCGAGGTAAACACTTAGCAATACGCTGCCAAGTTGAATAGCGCTTACCAAATAAGGTCCCACGATATAGTGCCAGCTTGGGATGTTTTCCTCCCACCACTCCAGCTCTAAAGGAGGCACGTTACCGTCATACACCGTTCCGTACATCCAGATAATGAAACCTAAACTTCTAGCCTGCATGTAACAGCCAGCGATCGCCCCAAGGTACAAGACGGTTGCCAGCGCGAACTGCAAGCGCGAGAGTAGGCGAGCAGCGACAAACATTGCGACCACGTAGGCGAAAATTATAGCTAGTGCTGTCTCGTTCCACTGAATAACCATTGCCTGAAGCTCTGATGTCCGCGCAAGAATATCCCCACGGGTGATTCCGTAAGCGTCAAAACCAAGGCCTAATGGGATCGTTTCTACAGGTGGTACTTCGGGAGTGGCGCTCATATCACGCTCCTTGTGTGAGGGTTGAGGGATTACACAAGGGACACCTTACAGACTGGCCCCACGCCGGGCCAACACAGCCAAAGGTGTAGCGTTCGAAAAAGCCTCTTCGCAAGGGGAGGCAGCACCCCACGCGAGCGGCAGACGGCAACAGGCCCCCCCGGGGGGCTTGTCTGGCTTGGGATGCTTAGGCTAGTAACTCATCTGCAACATGACTGTCGCGGTCCGACCAGCCCATCATTAGCGTCAAGTAATACGACGCGATTGGAATCGCCTCTTGGCGACCGGTCACACTTACCGCTTTGGCTGGAATGTCAGTTTTTTATCTGGCCAGCTGTCGAGCTTCAATAGCCTGGGCAGATTCCGCACTGGTTGCTTGAGCTTACGGGTTACCATCAATGCCACGTGCCGCCTGTACGCTCTGTAGAAGTGCGTTAAATCTGGCTTGAGTGGATGGAAGATAGGAGGCGAGAACCTCTGCAATCGAGTTACAGCCAGTCCCATTGTTACTGATGAGTATATCTCCAGCGACATTATCTTTGGGCGGGCCATCCGGCCAGCCCAGTAACAGCGCCACACTTTCGCACCTTGCGAGGACATCATTGTCGAAGATGCTTAGAACACCCCCAACGCTGGTGAGGTTGGCCAGGCCATCGAGATTGGTAAGGGCAAGGTTGAGACTGATGCGTAGAATACCGCCAACGCTGATGAGGTTGGCCAGACCATCAAGGTCGATGAGGACGTTGTTGCCGTAGATGTCCAGATCACCTCCAATGCTGGTGATGTTGGCGAGACTATCAATGTTGGTGAGGACGGCGTTGTTTTGGATGGACAGAGAACCAACGCCGGTCAGATTGGCCAAGCCATTCAGGTTGCTGAGGGCGGCGTTGTTTTCGATGATCAGATCACCCCCAAC
>JAAXJC010000105.1:34801-40461 GCA_012270045.1 Luminiphilus sp. | reverse complement strand
ACGCCGAGGTCAAAGGTCAGGCCTTCAATGGGTGCAGCGGACAACTCGATCTCGAAGCCGGTGCTCTCGACATCGCCGATGTTGGCGTCGACCTGGAAGCCACAGGCGAGACGCTGTACCTGCAGGGAATCCTGCCAATCTATGAAGAATACGGCGGCGTTCAGGGACATGCGGTTGTTCGCCAGATTGGACTTGACGCCGACCTCGTAGCTCCAGAGGTCATCGGAATCATAGGTTCGCAATGACGCAGGGTCCAAACCGACCCGGTCCAGTTCATCGCCGCACAGGGTTTCGGAGATGTTGCCGTTTACGCCGCCCACCCGGAAGCCTTTGGCGGCGCTGGCGTAGAAATTGAGGTCATCGGTGGCGTCGAAGGAGGCCATAACCTTGGGGTTAAAGCCGCTTTCACTTTGGTCGCCTGCGAATGAACTGGGTCCACCGTTGGCAAAACCGTCGGCATCGGAACTGAAGGAAACTTCGGTGTCGTACCAGCGTCCCCCCGCAGTCAGGGCGATGCGCTCGGTAACATCCCAGGTCACCTCACCAAAGATGGCCAGTTCCTCGACCTGCTCGGGTTGGGTGGTAATGTAAATCAGATCCCCGGGCACGATGTTTGCCGGTGCGCCAATGAAATCATTCAGGGCATCGTTGACCCCGGGCTGCAGCGCCGGTGGATAGCCCCGGATGAACTCACTGTCACCATAGAAAATGCCTACTGTGTAGTTCCAGCGGCCGTCAAAATTGCTGCTGAAGCGCGTTTCGTGGGTGAAGTTCTCGTACTCCGAGGTGGTCTCCAAAGTCGACTCCAGTGGCGTGATGGGTATGCCCACGGCCGCCCCGTAAATAAAGTCGAGGAAGGTATGCTCTTCCTCAAACTCGGATGTCTCACGCTCGTAGAAGGCGGTGGTGGAGGTGATGTCGCCGGCGTTGATCGACCAATTGAGCACCACGCTGGCTATCCACCACTCGTCTTGACCGGGCTCTTCTGAGTCGAAGAAGCGGCTCTGCTCCATATTTTCTGCGTCAATGTCCGCGAAGGGCAGGCCGTCGGCCTTGATTTTCTGGTACATGAACTTGGGCGTGATGGACAGGTTCTCTGTAGCCATCCACTTCAGCGCCACCTGGCCGCCGTAGTAGTCCTCGTCATCCACGTCTTCGTTGCGCTCAAAGGCCGGCGTTGTGCCCAGCACCTCCTCGCCGGTCTGGTAGTTGAACCAGGTCGGGTCATAAACCCGGTCATAAATACCGGAGATTGTTCCGGAATAGGCGGCGAAGCGCAGTCCGAGCTTGTCCTGTACCAGGGGAACGTTGAAGTTACCGTCGACGGCAAAGTTTGTGCCCCCGTCGCTGACTGACGAGATTGCGGTATGTAAGGCCCCTGAGGCCTCCTGCAGGTCAGGTTGCTGGGTAATGAGGCGAATGGTGCCGCCCATGGATCGGGCGCCGTACAGTGAGCCCTGGGGTCCCCGCAATACCTCAATGCGTTCAAGGTCCAACACCCGGGGTTGCAGGGCAGCGGTAACGGGCACGTCGTCGATGTAAATGCCGGTGGTGGCGGATGACGACTTGTCACCGCTGCCGAATACGCCTCGTAGCGACGGGGAGTTGGCGTCAAAACGGCCATCGGACTGGAACGCGGTGCCCAGGTTCGGGATGCGCACGGCGAAATCCAGGTAGGTGTCGATGCCCATCTCCTCGATGGCGCGCTCCGACAGGACAGTAATGGACATGCCCACTTCCTGTAGCGACTCGGCGCGCTTGGTTGCCGTGACGATGACCTCCTCAAGTTGCCCTCCCTCCTGGGCGTAACCGGGAACGGCCAGGCAGGTTGTGGCGAGTGCCAGTGCGAGGGGTGTTCGGGAAAAAACAGTGCTGAGTTTTTTATTCATGGCATGTATCCATTGGTGGGCTGTGATTTTGGGTGGCGCCGGGGCGGCACTTTGTTCTGTTCTTTGTTCTGTTATTGTCCAAATAATGGCCTGATGATGCCAACAGTTGGCGCAGTTTTGACAGTGCTATTTTTCACACGAAAAATAACACAGCAAAAATCTCCGGCACACATTTTTGTATCAAATCTGCCCGGCCCCGGCGGCCAATAATTCCGCGGCTCAGCAAGTAACCGGGCAGTCGCCAAAATGAGGTGCCCCCTGGCTTCTGGTGGCGTGATGTGATGTCGAAGTAGTGTGCAACCCCTATCTCCCAAATCAGGCGGGGCTTATTACTTCATTGCACGCAGTCCGCCTGGCTGCTGAGCGGCGAACCCTTTGTGACGGTCATTGCGACGGCGGAGTATGAACCGGGGTCATGAATCCGGCGAAGAAATCCGCCAGGGCGGCCCAGTCAGTGAGTCCGTAAATCCCCGCGACATGCTGGTCGGGTCGCGCCAAAACGATACAGCCCCGGTCATGATCGATCCCCTGTGACGCGTACCAATCCTCCGGCCGGTCGGGCGGGCAGAACACCTTGCCGTAGTCCCGCAAGGCCAGTTTGCCCTTGCTGGGCCACAGCAAGTCGGGCAGGTCGGTCACTTCGATTCCGCGATAATCCCGGGGCAGCACCCCCAACAGCTCGATGATGCTGTCGATATCCGCCCCTTCGGGGGTGTACCGCCCCAGGGGGGATTCGCGGCTGCTATACAGTGCTGCCAACAAATCCGCAAACTCGCTGCTGAGTTGTGTGTCTGTTGATCCCCGGTCAAACACAATCATGCGCCAGCGCCCGTCCGCCAGGAGCTTTTCATTCAATCGCAGGGGACGGGCATCGACCGCCCTGAGCAGGTTGAGCGGAGGCAATCGCCGTCCAATGGTTAGGCCAGCGGCCAGTGGCTGTTGTGTATCCCGTTGCACAGTGGCTGATGGCCCGTATTCGCTGGTCGTGCCTGACACAAAGCCGTCGGCGGCGAGCAGTGCGTCCTGCAGTGCGGTTTTGTCGGCTTTTGCACCGCTGTCGCCTGCAGCAGAGAACAGGCGCGCCAGGTGTCGGTCGAAGTCAATGAGTTCCTGGGCGATGGTTTGGCGCTCGTCGGAATAGCTGAGCAATAGCTCCGGTTGACTGTAGCCCCGGGCGACAGCAGCCAGTTTCCAGCCCAGATTGAAACTGTCGTGCATGGACACGTTCATGCCCTGGCCCGCTTTCGGGCTGTGGGTATGGCAGGCGTCACCCACAATGAAGACATTGGGGTGGCCGCTGTCGGGTGCCGTGTTGCGGTTATCGAACACCGGACACAAGCGCTGGCCAACTTCATAAACCGACCACCAGGGCACTTCTTTCACGGTCAGGGTGAACGGCTGCAGGATTCTCTGGGCGGCGCTGATCAGCTGATCGAGGCTGACGTCCCGGCGGTGAATACGTTGGTCGGGCGCCAGTTGCTCCAGTTCGACGTAAAAGCGCACCAGGTGTCCCCCCTCCCGGGGGATGATCATCAGTGTGCCGTCCGCCGCTGATTCCACCAGGGATTTGACCCGGATATCCGGGAAATCGGTGACCAGCAGCAGGTCCATCACCCCCCAGGCCTTGTTGTCGGAATCCCCCTCCAACTCCAGACCCATGGCCCGGCGCACGGCACTGTGGGCACCGTCGCAGCCCACCAGGTAGCGGGTCTCGATGATCCGCTCCCGGTCTTCCTGCTCGGGCCCGTGGCTTAATCGGACCCGGATGGGCTGGTTGTGGTCCGTTTGCGGCAGCAGGCCGTCAAAGCCAGTGTTGTAACAGGGACGAAGGCCCACGGGGGCCTTTGCCATGGTGTCCAGTAGGAAGTCGTGGACTCGGGCCTGATTGAGGACCACGTGGGGGAAGTGGGAAAACTGACCCCGCCCGTCCGCCCGTTTGTCCTTGCGCTGTATCGGCCCGGACTGACCATCTTTGTGACCCCAAAAACTGATGGCACGCAACTCATAGGCTTCTTCCAGCACCCGGTTGCTGAATCCGAAGCCCTCAAAAATCTCCAATGAGCGACCGGAAACCCCGTCAGCCTGGCCCACCGCGATGGGGCCGGCTTTGGCATCGATGATGGTCGTGTGCAGGTCCGGAAACTGGGCCAGCTGTGCCCCCAGCATCAGTCCGGCCGGACCGCAGCCGACGATCAGTATGTCGGTCTCTGCCGGGGGTTCCTGTGGTCCCGGGGCAGGGGAGGCGGGAGCGCAATCCCTGGGGTCACCCGGGCGAAAGCCATCGATGTGGTAATCCATACTCACTGGCTGACAGGCGTCACCCCGGCGAGGTAGGTTTCGATGGCCAGGGCAATGGCCAAGAGCTGCCGGTCACTGCCCACGGGCCCATCCAGTTCCATGCCAACGGGCAGTGCAGCGGGTGCAACCGGGGCCGGCAGGCTGATCCCTGGTATGCCGGCGTTCGATCCCGGATCGGTATTGCGGATATAGGTGAGAAAGGTGGGAACCTCCTGGCCCCCCAGTGTCAGACTTTCCAGGCTGGTGGCAATGGGTCTCGCCTCCAGCGGTGTGGTGGGAAAGATGACGGCCGCAACGTTGTGCTGCTCGAAGTAATCTGCGTAGGCGCTCTGCAGCTTGGGTCGGTGGTCGTCTACTGCAGCCCTGTAGGTGGGCTCGTCGATGGCGCCTGACAGGGCATCCCCGACCACAGCCCGTACATCCGCACTCATGATGGATTCGACAAAGTCGTCTATTTCCAGGCCCGGGCGATGGCGGGCAAGGTACTGGGGCAGCAGTTGCTGGGTCTCATAGAGCACAATGGGAAAACCGGTAGCGCCATTCAGGGACGCCACATCGGGAATGTCCGCCTCAATAAGCACCACCCCTGCGCCCTCAAGCGCTGCCAGGGTAGCCGCCATGGTCTCGGCCACATGGCTGCTCAAGCCGGCGTAGAAGTAGTCCCGGGGCACACCGAGTCGCAGGCCTGCAAGGGGTACCTCCGGCAGCGGCGCCACCGCTTCCCCAGCCAGCACGCTGTCGAGCAAAGCGGCGTCGGAGACGCTGCCGGTGATCGGTCCCGCGGTATCCCGGGTCGATGAGATCAGGGTCATGCCGTCATTGGGATAGCGACCGGTGGAGGGCCGGAAGCCGACGATGCCATTGAGGGCCGCAGGTATGCGCACCGAGCCCCCGGTGTCGGTGCCGATGCCGGCATCGACCAACCCCAGGGCGACGGCGACCGCGGTACCGCCGCTGCTGCCACCGGCGATCAGAGTGGGGTCTGCGGCATTCAGGACCGTGCCATATGCGGCGTTGGCACTGGTGATGCCATAGGCCAGCTCATGGAGATTATTTTTGCCGCTGATCACGGCTCCCGCCGCCCGTAGACGTTGCACCAGGCTGGCATCGTCTGTGGGCACGAAGCTGTCCAGTGCCGCCGTGCCAGCGGTATTGGGCATACCGCTCACGTGAATGTTGTCCTTGATACCCAGGGCGAGGCCATCAAGGGGCCCGGCCCCCGTGGGCTCCAGTCGCATTTCTGTTATGAATGCCCCGTGGGTGGAGCTGTTATCCCGTCCGGGGGTCTGGTGCAGGCGAGCAGGGGGTGAAGGCTCAACCTCCGGAGCCGCGGAGACCGCGGGATCGGTTGTGGGTTCCGGTCCACAGGCGGTGAGCAGCGTCACCAGCGTCGCCAGTAGCAGGCCCCGTGAGCCCAATGCTGTGCCAGAAAGTGTCAGGGGTGTTTTGCTCTGCACGGTGTCGCCTCTTATT
>JAAXJC010000105.1:0-34701 GCA_012270045.1 Luminiphilus sp. | reverse complement strand
TGCCTGTGAAACTCACCAGCTACATCGCCGGACAGTGGGTCGAGGGCAATGCCCCGGGCAAAGTGGTTCTGGATGCGGTGACGGGTGAGCCCGTCTGTGAGGTCAGCAGCGGTGGCGTCGATATGGCGGCTGCGGTGGCCCACGCCCGGGATGTCGGCGGCAAGGCGCTCAGGGCCATGACCTTTCACGAGCGCGCCGCCGCGCTGAAGGCAACGGCTAAGCACCTGATGGGGCTGAAGGAGAACTTCTACGATCTGTCGTTCAGGACCGGTACCACGCGGGCCGATGCCTGGCCTGACATCGAAGGCGGCATCGGTACGGTGTTCAGCTACGCCAGTCTGGTCACCCGGGAATTTCCCAACGATGTGATTATGGTGGAAGGGGACATGGAGCGCCTGTCCCGTGAAGGTAGTTTCGTGGGTCGTCATGTCCTGACGCCCAAGCACGGCGTGGCCGTCCACATCAATGCCTACAACTTCCCGGTCTGGGGGATGCTGGAGAAACTGGCACCCAGTATCGCGGCGGGCATGCCTGTCATTATCAAGCCGGCAACGGCAACCGCCTACCTGACCCAGGCGGTGGTAACGGCCATGATTGACCTGGGCGCCTTGCCCGAAGGGGCTATTCAACTGATCTGTGGCAGCACCGGGGACCTGCTGGAGCATTTGCACGAGCAGGACGTGGTGACCTTCACCGGCTCGGCAGCAACAGGCCAGAGTCTGCGCAACCACCCGAACCTGCTTGCCAACAGTATTCCATTCACCATGGAAGCGGATTCCCTGAACTGTGCCATCCTCGGGCCGTCGGTACAGCCCGGTGACGAGGAATTCGACCTGTTCGTCAAGGAGGTCGCCAGGGAAATGACGGTCAAGGCGGGCCAGAAATGCACCGCCATTCGCCGGGTCATTGTCCCCGAAGCCACCATCGACGCAGTCGAGGCGGCACTGGCTGCCCGCCTGGACAAGGCCACCCCTGGTGACCCTTCTCTGGAGCAGGTCCGACTGGGTGCGCTGGTGAGTGCCGAGCAGGCAGAGGACGTGCGTGCCCGGGTGGCGGAGCTGGCCAGCGAGGCACGGATTGTCGCTGGCGGTGACGAAAACATGGCGCTGGAAGGGTTGGATAGCAATGCCGGCGCTTTTTATCCCGCGACCCTGTTGCGCTGCGATGAGCCTCTCGTCGCCGAGAAAGTCCACTCGGTGGAGGCCTTCGGGCCGGTGGCCACGGTCATGCCTTACGCCACCATCGAGGACGCCGTGACCCTGGCACGCCGGGGCAAAGGTTCCCTGGTGGGTTCGGTTTTTACCGGGGATGACGAGGAGGCGAAAGCCTTCATCCTCGGTTGCGCGCCCTGGCACGGTCGCATGCTGGTGATCAATCGGGACTGTGCCGGGGAGTCGACGGGTCACGGTTCACCCCTGGCCAATCTTATCCACGGTGGTCCCGGGCGTGCTGGCGGCGGTGAGGAACTGGGTGGCGCCCGGGCCATCAAGCACTACATGCAGCGGACGGCACTGCAGGGGTCGCCGACCACGTTGATGGCCATTACCAACGAATACCATGCCGGGGCTGCGGAAACACACGATGCAGTACACCCGTTCATGAAGCACTTTGAGGACCTGCGCATCGGCGAAACCCTGGTCACCCACCGGCGCACGGTGACCGAGGCAGATATCGTCAATTTTGGCTGTGTCAGCGGCGATCATTTCTATGCCCACTTCGATGAAATCGCCGCCAAGGATTCGTTTTTCGGACAGCGGGTGGCCCACGGCTACTTTGTCATCTCCGCCGCTGCGGGCATGTTTGTGCATCCGGCTCCGGGACCTGTTATCGCCAACTACGGTCTTGAGAACCTGCGTTTCGTGGAGCCGGTGCCAGCCGGTACCACTATCCAGTGCAAGCTCACGGTGAAGCGCAAGATCAAGAAGGCGCCAAGGGGCGACGAGAAGCCCAACGGCGTGGTGGTCTGGGCGGTGGAGGTGAGCAACCAGGACGGTGGCCTGGTGGCGGTGTACGACATCCTGACCCTGGTCGAGCGGCGGGAGGATTAAGCCATGGCCTACGAATCCATCCTCTATTCAGAAGCCAATGGGGTGGCCTGCCTGACATTGAACCGACCGGACAGCCTGAACAGCTTTACTGCCGCCATGCACGGTGAGGTGGCTGAGGTGCTGGGCCAGGCCGCCGATGATGCAACGGTTCGCGCTGTTGTCATCACCGGTGCGGGCCGGGGTTTTTGTGCCGGCCAGGATCTCAACGACCGCAACGTGGCCCCCGGGGAGCGCGTGGACCTGGGTGAATCGGTGGGTCGGTTTTACAACCCCCTGATACGCAGAATTACGGAAATGGAAAAACCGGTGCTTTGCGCCGTCAATGGTGTGGCGGCGGGGGCAGGCGCCAACATTGCCCTGGCCTGTGATCTGGTCTTTGCCGCCCGATCCGCAAAATTCGTCGAATCCTTCGCCATGCTTGGATTGATACCCGATTCCGGGGGCACCTGGCATCTGCCCAGGCTGGTGGGAATGGCCAGGGCCAAGGGCATGGCCATGCTGATGCCCAAGATAACGGCGGATCAGGCCAAGGAGTGGGGGTTGATCTGGGAAGTGGTTGAGGATGCTGACCTGATGACCACGGTTATGAGCCTCGCTGAGCATTTGGCGACCCAGCCCACCCGGGGCTTCGCCTACACCAAACAGGCGTTCGCGGCGTCGATGACCAACAGTCTGCCCGAGCAACTGGCCCTGGAGCAGCGCCTGATGCGCAGCGCGGGCTTCACCGATGATTACGCCGAAGGTGTCAAGGCGTTCCTGGAAAAACGCAAGCCTGAGTATACGGGGCAATGACGGAGGTTAGCGCGACAGAGGTGGCCCGGGCTGCGGCGGCGGCCATGTGGCGCGACGACAGGGCCTGCCAGGCCCTGGGCATGGAGTTGTTGTCGGTGGATTTGGGCAGCTCTGAAATGGCCATGACGGTGCAGGAGGATATGGTCAATGGCCATGGCATCTGCCACGGCGGTTACATCTTTACCCTGGCGGACAGTGCCTTCGCCTATGCCTGCAACAGCCGCAACCTGGTCACGGTTGCCGCCGGTGCCCGGATCGATTTTTTGCGGCCAGCGAAGCTGCACGACCGGCTGATCGCCTGCGCCAAGGTGGTGCACCAGGGTGGGCGAGCGGGTGTTTATGACGTCGCTGTGGATGATGACGCGGGCAACACCGTCGCCCGCTTTCGCGGTAATTCTGTAACGGTGGGCGGGCCGCTGGTGGGGGAGAAAGCTGATGCCTGAAGCGTTTATTTGCGATGGGGTGCGAACACCCATTGGCCGCTACGCCGGGGCGCTGTCACCGGTGCGCCCGGATGACCTGGGTGCCGTGCCATTAACGGCGCTGATGGCGCGTCACCCCGACATGGACTGGTCGGCGGTGGATGACGTCTGGTTTGGCTGTGCCAATCAAGCCGGCGAAGATAATCGCAATGTGGCAAGGATGAGTGCCTTGCTGGCCGGCTTACCCGAAGATGTGCCTGCGGTAACGCTCAATCGCCTGTGCGGCTCGGGAATGGATGCCATAGGTTCCGCAGCCAGGGCCATAAAGAGCGGCGAGATTCACCTCGCCTTCGCCGGTGGTGTCGAGTCCATGAGTCGTGCGCCCTTTGTGATGGGCAAGGGCAACTCGGCGTTTGACCGCAGTGTCCAGAGTTATGACACCACCATAGGCTGGCGCTTCGTGAATCCGGCCTTCAAGAAGCGCTGGGGTACCGACTCCATGCCCGAGACGGCGGAGAATTTGGCCGAGCAGTTCGCCATCAGTCGCGAGGACCAGGATGCTTTTGCCCTGCGTTCCCACCAGCGGGCGGTCGCTGCCCGGGACGGTGGTCGTCTGGCCCAGGAGATTACCGAGGTTGTCATTCCCCAGCGCCGCGGCGAGCCGGTGGTGGTGACAGTGGATGAGGGGCCGCGGGGGGAAACTTCCCTGGAGCGGCTCGCCAAGTTGCCGGCGCCGTTCAGGGACGGTGGCAGTATCACCGCCGGTAACGCCTCCAGTGTGAACGACGGTGCGTGTGCATTACTGTTGGCATCGGAACAGGGTGTCACCGACCACAACCTTAAGCCACTGGCAAAGGTACTCGGGATGGCCACCTCGGGCCTCGAGCCCAGGATCATGGGCTACGGCCCCGTTGAGGCCAGTCGCAAGGTGCTGGCCTTGACCGGACTGACCCTGGCGGATATGGCGGTGATCGAACTGAATGAAGCCTTCGCCGCCCAGGCGCTGTCGGTGACCCGGTCACTGGGTTTTCCGGATGACGCCGAACATGTGAACCCCAACGGCGGTGCGATTGCCTTGGGACACCCGTTGGGCATGAGTGGTGCCCGGCTGGTAACCACCGCCATGTTTGAGTTGCAGCGCCGCGGCGGCCGCTACGCCCTGTGCACCATGTGCATTGGCGTGGGGCAGGGCATTGCATTGGTTATTGAGCGTATTTGAATTGTGAGTGTAGATGTGACTATGGATAAAGCTAACGTCAGCGAGACCGAGGAGCGGACATTCCAGGCCCGGATCGACGCCGAGGAAAAAATTGAACCCAAGGACTGGATGCCTGAAAAATACCGGCGCAACCTGATTCGCCAGATATCCCAGCACGCCCACTCGGAAGTGATTGGCGAGCAGCCCGAGGGCAACTGGATTACCCGGGCTCCCTCTTTGGAGCGCAAGGCAATCCTGATGGCCAAGGTCCAGGACGAAGCGGGCCACGGCTTGTACCTGTACGCGGCGGCGGAGACCCTGGGCGTAACCCGGGAAGAGTTGATCGACCGCTTGCATACCGGGGCCAGCAAATACGCTTCAATCTTCAATTACCCTTCCCTGACCTGGGCCGATATCGGCGCCATCGGCTGGCTGGTCGACAGTGCAGCCATCGTCAACCAGGTTTCCCTGCAGAATACCTCCTACGGCCCCTACGCCAGGGCCATGGTCCGCATCTGCAAGGAGGAGAGCTTCCATCAGCGCCAGGGCTACAACATCATGATGACGCTGATGAAGGGCGCTAAGCTGCAGCGGGAGATGGCCCAGGACGCACTTGATCGCTGGTGGTGGCCATCACTGATGATGTTCGGACCCCACGATGGTGAATCGGCCCATTCCGCCCAGTCCATGAAATGGAAGATCAAGCGCCGCAGCAATGATGACCTGCGCCAGCAGTTTGTGGATCAGGCGGTGCAGCAGGCCGAGGCGATCGGTTTGGTGGTGCCTGATCCCGACCTGAAATGGAACGACGCGCGAGGACATTACGACTTCGGTGCCATTGACTGGCAGGAATTTGAGCGGGTTATCTCGGGTAACGGCCCCTGCAATCGTCAACGACTGGCCCATCACAAGAACGCCCATGACGAGGGAGCCTGGGTTCGGGAAGCCATGGCTGCCCATGAAGCCAAACAGCGCTCGAAAGCCAGGGATGTCGCCTGAGGAGGTTGCCATGGCCGATCAAATGCAACTGTATGAGGTGTTCGTGCGCTCACGGCGGGGGCTGGACCACAAGCATGTGGGCAGCCTGCATGCCGATGACTCGGCCCAGGCCCTGGAGTACGCCCGGGATGTTTACACCCGACGGGGCGAGGGCGTCAGTATCTGGGTGGTGGCCTCCAGAGATATTACGGCATCCCAGGAATCGGACTGTGAGAGTTTCTATGACCCCCTGGACGACAAACCCTACCGGCACGCCGCCATGTACGAACTCCCCGAAGGAGTGGATAGCCTGTGACGCCGGATGATCCCATCGCCCGCTATGCCCTGCGCTTGGGTGACGACGCCCTCATCATGGGGCATCGCCTCTCGGAGTGGATGAGCCGGGCGCCGTTCCTGGAGGAGGACATTGCCCTCAGCAACGTAGCCCTCGACTTCATCGGCAGGGCACGCCTGTTTTACCAGTATGCGGCCCAGCGGGTCGGCGGTGACACCACTGAAGACACCTTTGCCTACAGCCGCGACGTCAGGGATTTCACTAACCTGTTGTTGTGTGAACTGCCCCGGGGTGATTTCGCCTTCACTATTTGTCGCCAGTTTCTTTACGACGCCTTTGCCCTGCCTTTCACTGAGGCCCTTTCCGGCAGCAGCGATCCGCAGTTGGCTGCCATCGGAAGCAAGGCGGTCAAGGAAAGTCGCTACCATTTGCGGCGCAGCAAGGACTGGATGCTGCGCCTGGGGGACGGCACAGAGGAAAGCCATCAGCGCTGCCAGCGGGCGCTGGACGACCTGTGGCTTTACACCGCGGAAATGTTCCAGAGCGATCCGCTGCTGGATGATTTGATTGCCAGGGGCATCGCGGTGGACACACCCGCATTACACGAAGCCTGGCTGGCTACCGTCAGCGAGACCCTGGCGACGGCGACATTGTCGGTGCCCGACACGGACGTTGAAGTGGTTGGTGGCCGCGACGGTATCCACACCGATGACCTGGGATTTTTGCTGGCTGAACTGCAGTTCATGCAGCGCGCGTACCCGGGCCTGCAATGGTGAGGGTTGCCCACAATGGCTGAGGCGCAACTGATTCCGCTGCTGCCGGCGGAGGAGTGGGCCCGACGGGAGCGTCGTCGGCGCTCCCCAAGCCCCGAGTTGTGGGATCTGTTGGATGAGGTTATGGACCCGGAGATTCCGGTCATTTCACTCTATGAGTTGGGCGTTCTGCAGGATGTGCAGCGACACGGCGAAGCGGTGACCCTGGTCTTTACACCGACTTATATCGGCTGCCCGGCGCTGGGGATCATGGAGGAAGACGCCCGGGCGGCACTGGCGGCCGCGGGCCATCACGAGGTCAAGGTGGAGACCCGGCTGGCACCCGCCTGGACCACAGCCTGGCTGACACCCGAGGCCAGACGCAAGATGACCGAATACGGTGTCGCCGCCCCCGAAGGCCGGGTTATCACCTGCCCCCAGTGCGGTAGTCACAGTACCCAAACCATCAGTGAGTTCGGCTCCACAGCCTGCAAGGCGCTGTTTCGCTGTGATGATTGCCTTGAGCCCTTCGACGTGTTCAAGGCGCTGTGACATGACGGCGGGCTTCCACAAACTGCAGGTCGTTGATGTGGTCCCCGAGACCGAACAGGCGGTGTGCGTCAGTTTTGATGTGCCCGACGGGCTTGCGGAAACCTTCAGCTTCCGACCGGGGCAGTACCTGACCCTGCGCGCCGACATCGACGGCGCGCCGGTCAGTCGCTCCTACTCCATTTCGGTGCCTCCCTCCGAGGGACGTCTTGAGGTTGGGATCAAGCGGGTCGCCAATGGTGTGTTTTCAAATTTCGCCAACGATCATTTGCGCCCGGGCATGGAGCTTGAGGTCATGCCGCCCCAGGGGGCGTTTGCCATGCCAGCACCGTCGTCCGGGGTCAACTATCTGTTCATCGCAGCGGGCTCCGGCATCACGCCGATTATGTCCATGCTGGCCTCGATGCTGGAACAGGATTCGGCCAATAGCGCCACCCTGTTGTACGGCAACCAGCGAACCTCCAGCATCATGTTCCGGCAGCGATTGGCGTTTCTTAAAAACCGTTACCTGGAGCGTTTCCAGTGGCTGAACATACTCAGCCGGGAAAGCCAGGGCGCGCCGGTGCTCAACGGCCGGATCGACAACCGCAAAGGGGCCGAGCTCAATAGGCATCTCATCGATCTGGCCGGCTACGACAATTTCTTTCTCTGTGGGCCCGAGTCCATGATTTCCGAGGTCTCCCGTGGCCTGCGTGGCATGGGGATTGCCGAGGACCGCATTAACTATGAACTGTTTGGCAGTTCGGCTTCGGATGCCGCCGAACGCGTGGCCCGGCATCATGCCCGTTCCGAGGCCTTCGGTGGCAAAGTCTGCGAGGTGACCCTGGTCCACGATGGTCGGGAAAGTCGCGTCCAAATTGCGGCCGACGGTGAAAATCTGCTGGATGCGGGGCTCAATCTGGGGATGGATTTACCCTTTGCCTGCAAGGGTGGCGTGTGCTCCACCTGCAAGGCCCTGTTGCTGGCCGGTGAGGTTGAAATGGATATCCAGCGGGGACTGACCGAGGAGGAGATTGCCCGGGGCATGATTCTCACCTGCCAGGCCCACCCCATCAGTGATCAGGTCCACGTTGACTTCGATCAGCGCTGGGCGGGAGACTAGGCGCCGGCCTGCTGCAGGGTTCCGTGGGATTGCAGTTGGGCAAAGAGATAAAACAATAGAAAGTTGGGGATCAATGACGGACAGCAGCGTTGCAGCGGTGCACAAAAAAACCCGACTCCGGCTCCTTTTTACGGCGGTTCACCTGGTGCTTTATTTTTCCTTCACCCTGAACTGGACCGGGTGGGGTAGCGGTCTGTCGTCTCGCCTCGGAAGCTCTGAAATCACCGGGTCACTGCTGATGTTCGTGCTGCTGGTATTGATTTTCATCAGCCTGGAAACCCTGTTTATGGTGCTCAGCCGGTGGGGCAGGTCATGAACTTGTCGACGCTGGGCCGGCAGTTGTCGGCGGCTATGGTATTGCTGTTTCCTGGGCTGGGCTTTGCCGCAGGTGCCCTTGACGATGTCGGTGGCGAGCAGGCCCTGAATCCAACCGCTATCGGCATGTTCCTGTTGTTTGTCGCGTTTACGCTGTATGTGACCTGGTGGGCCTCCAAGGCCACCACCTCCAGTTCCACTTTCTACAATGCCGGCGGCCAAATTTCCGGCGCCCAGAACGGCATGGCGATTGCCGGGGACTTTATGTCCGCCGCATCATTCCTGGGTATAACCGGACTGATGTATGCCGGTGGCTTTGATGGCCTGATCCTGTCCCTGGGTGCCTTTGGCGCCTGGCCGGTGCTCATGTTCCTGTTCGCCCGGCGGGTTCGGAACCTGGGCAGTTTTACCTTTATCGATGTCATATCCCGGAGGCTGGACCGGGAGCCCATTCGCCTGGTTACCGCCTTCAGCACCATCGTCATCGTGATCATGTACCTGATTGCCCAGATGGTAGGGGCGGGCAAACTCATCCAGTTGCTGTTTGGCCTGCCCTATGTGGTGGCGCTCTTGCTGGTCAGTGGATTGGTGTTGGCCTACGTTGCCTTCGGTGGCATGTTGGCGACCACCTGGGTGCAGATTATAAAGGCCGGATTACTGCTGTTCGGCGTGACCCTGATCGCCATACTGCTGCTGGCCGATTCGGGCTTCAGCTTCTCCAGTTTGCTGGGCAAGGCGGTTGATGCCCATCCCAAGGGTGAGGCCATACTGGGCGCCGGGGTTATCTTCGATGATCCGGTTCAGATACTCACGATTCAGGTATCCATGTTGTTCGGCACAGTCGGGTTGCCCCACATCCTCATGCGCCTGTTCACCGTGCCGGATATGCGCCAGGCCAAGCTCTCCGCCTACTATGCATCGCTCTTTATCGGTTATTTCTATATCGCCCTGTTGGTGCTGGGCTTCGGCTCCATCGCCTACGTCGCGGGTGCGCCAGAATTCTTCGACGCCGGGGGACGCCTGATCGGGGGCAGTAATATGGCCGCCATCCACGTGGCGACAGCGGTGGGGGGCGACATCCTCACCGGTTTCATGTCGGCGGTCTGCTTTGCCACCATCCTCGCTGTAGTGGCGGGCCTGACCCTGTCCGGCGCGGCGGCGATATCACATGATGTCTATGCCGAGGTCCTGAAGAAAGGCAAGCCGGAACCTAAGACCGAGTTGCGCCTGACCCGCGCCAGCGTGCTGCTTATTGGTCTTACGGCGGTGCTGCTGGGTATTGCGTTTGAGGAAGAGAATATTGCCTTTATTGCCACTATTCCTATGGTGGTGTCCGCGTCGGTGACTTTCCCCATCCTGTTTTTGTCCCTGTTCTGGAGCGGTTTCACCACCCGTGGCGCCATAGCCGGTGCGGTCGTCGGGTTGGTGTCGTCAGTGGTGTTGATTGTGCTGGGGCCCCAGGTATGGGTATCGGTGTTGGGGCACGCAGAGGCCCTGTTCCCCTATGACTACCCGGCCCTGTTCACCATGCCGGCGTCGGTACTGGTAATGATCTGGATGTCCAAAGCCGATCGCAGTGCCCGGGGGGTTACGGATCGCAACAACTACGCTGAATTGCTGGTTGAATCCGAGTTTGGTGAGGCCGGGCCGGAGGTGGCCAGGGCATGAGCGGAGTGGCCCCGGGTTCGGTCGGCCGCCGGGTTGGGCTATTTGGTTGCCACAGGCCGGAGGGCTATACTCAAGAAATAGATAACGTGTTACTGATCCCCGGTGTTCCCGGTTTGTCCAAGTGCCCAAGCGTCCGGTCAAATGCCGGCGGCGGGTGGGTCAGGGATCAGGACCTCATAAAAAAATAAGCCAGGGGAAAGGTATGTCTGATTATTCTATGTTGATCAATGGCGAAGCGGTGTCCGCCGACAGCGCCATCGATGTCATTAACCCCGCAACCGAGCAGCCTATTGCCTCGGTGCCTGCGGCCAGTCCGGAGCAGTTGGATACGGCGGTGGCCGCGGCCCGGGCGGCGTTGCCCGCATGGAGCGCACGTTCCATGGATGAGCGGCGGGAATTGATTCTGAAAATGGCCGACCGTATTGAGCAGAATATGGGTGAACTGGCCCAGCTGTTGAGCCAGGAGCAGGGCAAGCCCATGGAAGGCTTTGCCGGCCTGGGCGCGATGTTCGAGCTGGGCGGTTGCCTGGCCTGGATTCGTTACACGGCCAGCCTGGACCTGCCTGTTGAGGTGATACAGGACAATGACGAGGCGCGGATTGAGGTGCACCGCAAGCCCGTGGGCGTCGTCGGCTCTATCACGCCCTGGAACTACCCCTTACTGATTACCTGTTGGCATATTATTCCCGGCCTGCTGGCGGGCTGTACGGTGGTCGCCAAGCCCTCGGAGTACACACCGCTGACGGTGTTGAAGGCCATGCATTTGGTGGCCGATATCCTGCCGCCGGGGGTCATCAATATTGTCACGGGGGGCGGGGAGATCGGCGCCGCCATTTCCTCCCATCCCGATATCGACAAGATTGTTTTCACCGGTTCAACCCGAACCGGCAAGCGCATCATGGAGTCCGCTGCCGACAATCTGAAGCGCCTGACCCTGGAGTTGGGTGGTAACGATGCCGCTATCGTGCTGCCCGATACCAATGTGGCCGAGGCGGCGGGCAAGATTTTCGCCACCGCAATGATCAATAACGGCCAGACCTGCGCGGCGCTGAAGCGGCTGTACGTCCATGAGGACATTTACGATGAGATGTGTGAAGCCCTGGCTGGAATTGCCGCCAGCGTGACAACCGGTCCCGCGGGCGAGGGACCGGATTTCGGGCCGATCCAGAACAAGATGCAGTACGACCGCGTTTGCGAGCTGGCGGAGGCCGCCCGTGCAGACGGTGCGACTTTCCTGACCGGTGGCGAACCCATGCCGGGCCCCGGCTATTTCTTCCCCGTCACCATCGTCAAGGACATACCCGAGCACAGCCGCTTGGTGCAGGAGGAGCCCTTTGGCCCTATTTTGCCGGTGGTCAGCTTCAGTGATGTCGAGGATGCCCTGGCCAGGGCCAACGCCGTCTCGGTGGGCCTGGGTGGGTCAGTGTGGTCCAGTGACGTGGCGGCAGCCCAGGCACTGGCTTCCCGACTGGAGTGCGGTACCGCCTGGGTCAACAATCACGCCATGATCCAACCCGACGCGCCCTTCGGTGGCGTCAAACAGTCCGGGGTGGGTGTCGAGTTCGGCCGCTACGGGCTGGTGGAATACACTAATATACAAACGATGCAGATAGCGAAGGGCTGAACTGGCCCCCGGGGGATAGCGTTATGTTGAGAAAAAGCCTGCTGTTGGCGGTCCTGGTCGGAATCTGTGGCCAGGTGGCTGCCGCTGAGCCGCCACCACCCCTGCCGGTGGAGCCCACGGGTGTCATTGAGACCCTGCCCGATCGCTACCCCGCGGAATGGTTCCTGGTCCACGACGCTGCTTTTTTCCATATGTCCGACGGAAAGGTGTACGTCATCGATACCAGCAAGGATACGGTGGGCGAGCAGGTCCAGGGCATGTTTCCCGTCAACCTGATGGGCAGTTACCTACAGGTGCCATCCCGTGGTGAAATCATGTCGGTGGAGACCTTTCACACCCGGGGCACCCGGGGCGACCGATTCGATGTCCTGACCATCTGGGATAACGCCAACCTGGCTGTGGTCGCCGAGGTGCAACTGCCGGGCAGCAAGCGCTTTATGGGCATGCCCCAGAGGGTGGCCCTGCGCACCATGAATAACGACCGCTGGCTGGCTATTTTCAACCTGAGTCCGTCGACGTCGGTGACCCTGGTGGATCTGGAAACCCGATCTATCGTCAACGAGATACCGACACCGGGCTGTAGCTTTGTTTATGGCAACGGCGATATGACCTTCAGCTCCGTGTGCGCCGATGGCCGCATGCTGACCGTGGTGCTGGACGAGAATGGCGCCGAACAATCACGCGGTTTCAGCGATGTGTTTTTTGACTCCGACGACACCCCTATCTTTGAGCGACCTGCCCAGGTGGGTGACATGGCGTACTTCCCCGCTTTTGATGGCCGGGTGCAGCCGGTGGCCATGGGCGCCTCGGCAGCCATGCCCATGGCGTCCTGGTCACTGATTGGAGAGGGTGAGGAGAGTTGGGCGCCGTCAGGTATAGGCCTCGATGGGGAGGACGACCTGGGCCGCATTTACTTCCTGATGAACCCCGAGGCCAATGGTGTAGACGGCATGCACAATGCCGGCGGCGCGGAGATCTGGGTGTATGACCCCGAGGCCCGTCGCAGGGTGCTGCGTATCCCGCTGCAGGAATGGGGACTGAGCTTCGCGGTCGGGCGCGGTGAAGAGCCCAAGGTGTTGGTGACCAATCCTGTGGACATGAGTGTTGAGCTCTACGACGGTTTGACCGGCGATTTTATTCGCAAGATAACGGGCTTTGGTCAGGAAACACCCTTGATGATTATGAGTGCCCAGTAAGTGTTCAAGGCTGTGTTCATTGCGGGCATAACGGTGTTTACCGCCGTGATATTTGCCCACGCCGGCTACTCAAAACTCCGCAATCCCGGGGATTATCGGGACATCATGGCGACTTACCTCAATCGTCCCATAGCGCCCTGGATGGTGCTATGGGTGGGCGCCATCGAACTGGTCCTGGGTCTGATGGTGCTGATGCCCGCTGTCCGTATCTGGGCCGCCCTCGGCTGTGGGTCACTGCTGTTGGCCTACGCCCTGGTCATGTGGCGCCAGACCCGTTTGGGGCGCCGTGACCTGCGTTGCGGCTGCAGTGGACCAGCCGCTGAAACCCGGGTCAGCTCTGAGTTGGTGGTGCGCAACGTTGTGGTGGCGGTGCCTGTGCTGTCACTGGCTTTGGCGGCCCCCCTGCAGGCGTCCTGGGCGCTGGCCCTGATGGGTATGGCATGGGGGCTGGTGTTGTTGTTGCTCTATGTGGCCACGGACCAGATTATTGCCAATCGCCAGCGCATGGCGGGGTGGATCTCATGAGTTGGCTGGTGGTTTCCAATATCCTGCTGTGGCTGGCGGTGATTGCCCTGGGGGTGATCAATTACGCACTGCTGCGCCAGATCGGCGTGCTCTATGAACGGGTGGCCCCGGCGGGGGCATTGATGGTCAATCGCACCCTGGAGGTCGGGGCCCATGCCCCGGCGCTGGAAGCACTGACCCTGGACGACACCCGCGTCAGTATCGGATCCAGCCAGGGTAAATCCCAACTGCTGTTTTTCCTGTCCCCGGACTGCCCGGTTTGTGGCGAACTGCTCCCTGCGCTGCTCTCCAGCGCCCGGCTTGAGGCGGATTGGCTGGATGTGGTGCTGGTCAGTGACGGTGACCAGCAGGACCACGCGGGCTACGTGGCAAAAAAATCAATAGAACTACCCTATGTTGTCAGTGAGCTGGTGGGGAAAAGCTACGGTGTGTCCAAGCTGCCCTATGCGGTGCTCATTGATGAACAACAGCGTGTCGCCTCCCTGGGGATCGTCAATTCCAGGGAGCATATCGACAGCCTGTTCGAGGCCAAGGAGCGGGGCGTGGCATCGATTCAGGACTATATGAACAAACGCGTGGAGACGCCTTTTGTGGAGGTCAAATCATGATGGCTTTGATTGATAGGCTGCTGGAGAAACGAGCTCGCAGTGCGGCGCAGCATGCGTCCCGTCGAGGTCTGCTGAAAACCCTGGGTGGGGCGTTGGTGGGAGCCAGCGCCGTGCCCCTGCTGCCGGTGGCGCGAGCCGACGGGCACGGCGGTCCGGCCCATCCCCAGGAGCAGGGCAGTGACACCGACTGCGATTACTGGCGCTACTGCGCCATTGATGGTTTTCTCTGCAGCTGTTGCGGTGGCAGTGCCAACACCTGTCCGCCGGGAACCGAGATGTCGCCGGTGACCTGGATCGGTACCTGCCACAACCCGGCCGACAACCGAAATTACGTCATTTCCTACAATGACTGCTGTGGCAAACCCAGCTGCGGTGCCTGTCTGTGCCAGCGTGATGAGGGTGACCGTCCCCCCTACCGGCCGGACAAAACCAACGATATTAACTGGTGCCTGGGCACCTCAAGTGCGTCCTACCACTGCTCCACGGCGGTGGTCGTTGGAGTCGCCTTCGAGGAGTAGTGAGGTGGTCCTACGCGCAATGTTGATGGCCCTGACGGGTGTGGTGGCATCGGCCGGTGAGGCCCGGGCAGCCGACCCCGGTATTAACGAGGCCCGGGCCAAATACCACTACCAGATGTTCTGCCAGGGCTGTCATACCCCGGACGGGGCGGGGGCCAATGCCGTTCCGCCGCTTAAGGATTTCATGGGCTATTTTTTGCGCAGCCAGCGTGGGCGGGAATTCATGGTACGGGTTCCAGGCTCAGCCACATCCAAACTGGACGACGCGCAGTTGGCCGAGGTCCTGAACTGGAGTATTGAAAATTTTGCGGGCTCCAGCCTGTCAGCTGACGGCTATGAGCCCTACACGGCGGCTGAGGTGGGCGAGTTGCGAACCCGGCCACTGCAGGAAATTGAGAACCACAGAGCGTCAGTATTGGCGGAAATCGCTGTGATGGAACAGCAAGGAGCAGAGTCATGAAATTTTTTGAGCAATGCGCGCGACGATGGGTAATTCTGGTCGCGGCGCTGATGGCCCTGCCCCTGGCGGCTGAACCGGACGCCCTGCAAATTTGCGTGAGCTGTCACGGCAAGGACGGCGTTGGAATCAACGCCGACTACGCCAACCTGGGAGGACAAAATAAGGCCTATCTGGTGAATCAGTTGTATGCGTTTCGCAGTGGTGACAGGAAGAACGCGGTCATGAATGGTATGGCGGCCGGGCTCAGTGACGCCGATATTGAGGCATTGGCGGCATGGTACTCAGGACAGCAGTGGGTGACCCAGAACAACGGTGATGCCAGCCTGGTGGAGGAGGGGCGCAACCGGGCCGGTTATTGCCATGCCTGCCATGGCATGCAGGGACACCCCGTGGCCCAGGAATGGCCCATTATTGCCGGCCAGAGCGCGCTCTATGTTGAGAACCAACTGATGGGCTTCAAGAATGGCGCCCGTTACCATCCGCTGATGGCCAATGTGGTGAAGAACCTCGACCCGGCGGCAATGAAGGCGCTGGCGGCCTACTACACCCAGGTTACCAAAGCAGACTGAGGCTACAGTGACGACAGCCGGAGGGTATACACCCAGCCTGTCGCCAAGATTCGCCGCCTATGTGCGGGACTACCTCATGGATCGGGGCGTCGATCCGGCCCCGGTATTCAGCGCCAGCGGCCTCGATTACACCAACAATGAAGAATACGACACGCCCCTGCCGGTAGAGCGGGTCGGTGCGCTGTTTGAGCAGGCGGCCGCGGTCACGGATAACAAAACCATGGGTTTGTCCATGGGACGTGATTTTCATTACGAATCCAGCAGTCTGTTGATCGTTGCCATGTTGGCGGCGCCATCGGTTGCAGGGGGTCTGGCCTTTCTCAACCAATACGACCGTTACATCGATTCGGGTATCGAGACCAGCTACCAGCCCAACGGTCAGCCGGTGGTGTTTACCGCCGACCTGATTCATTTGGGCGACATTGAAATGGCCCAGCTCAACGAGTATCTCATCGGCTTTCTGGTGCAAACCCTGCTGACCGCCACACGCACGACGGTGCCGTTACTGAAGGTGACCTTCAAGCACGAGGAGCCCGATCAAACCGGGGCACTGAAACAGTTCTTCTCCTGTCCGCTGGAGTTCGGCAGGGAACACAACAGCATTCAGTTGCCGGCAACGTTTCTCGAGCAGCCGTTCCTGACCAGCAACAAGTTGCTGTACCGGATCCTCGCCAACGCCATGGAGACCTACTTTTCCATGGGGGACAAGACCAGTGGTTTTGTCGCCACGGTCTGTCGGCAGATCATGCTGGAGGATCCCATGGTCAGCCCTGATTCCAAACGCATCGCGAGGGAGATGGGTATTTCCACCCGAACACTGCGCCGCCGTTTGGCGGATGAGGGTTTCACCTTTAACGCGGCGAAGAACCTGGCCCGGGAGCGACGGGCCAAATACCTGCTGGCCAACAGCCGTGCGTCCCTGACCGAGATTGCCTTTGAGTTGGGGTATTCAGAGCTGAGCGCCTTCAGTCGCGCGTTCCGGGGCTGGGTGGGCGAAACGCCCCAGGCCTACCGGGACAACATTCGCGCACTGCTCGATTGACCCTCGTTGCCCGGGTTCACGGGCATGAAAAACCCTGCTTTTAGCCTCGGAGATGGGTCAAGTGGCTGGCCGCTTTTGTCAATCTCCCAATTCCAATGGGCGGTATAGTCTATAGAAAACGTGCGAGGGCTCGGCTGTGCCGGGCTCTGGTGGATAACAAAACAAGCCAATCTGGGGAACTCACCATGGGAAACCGTCCTAAGCGCCATCACCTGCGGCCGTCGTCACTTGCCGCCGCCGTAGCCGCCGCCAGCCTGACTCTGCCTGCAGCCGCCCTGCAGCTTGAAGAAGTGGTTGTTACCGCCCAGAAACGGGAGCAGAGCGCCAACGATATTGGCATCGCCATAACAACCTTCACCGGCGAGCAAATCCGTGAACTGGGCATTCTCAGCGCTGAGGATATCGCCATGTACACCCCGGGGGTCACGGTCAATGAGACCGCGGCCACGGGCGTGCCCCTGTACACCATCCGCGGCGTCGGCTTTCAGGACTATTCAACCGCAGCGTCCTCCACCGTGGGTATTTACTTCGATGAAATTGCCATGCCCTACACGGTCATGACCCGAGGCCTGTTGTTCGACACGGACCGGGTAGAGATCCTGAAGGGCCCCCAGGGCGACCTGTACGGGCGTAACACCACCGCCGGGCAGATCAACTTTGTCAGCCGGGCACCCACCGAGGATTTCTCAGCCGGCATCACCGCCAGCTACGGCCGCTTCGAAGCGATCGATGTGGAGGGCTATGTTAGCGGCAGTCTGGGCGCCAACAGCCGGGGCCGTCTGGCCGCCCGTATTGTGCAGTCCGGGGAGGGCTGGCAGAAGAGCACCGTGGGCGATGACGAACTGGGCGAAGATGATGTCATGGCCCTCAGGGGAACCCTGGTAACGGACTGGAGTGATACCTTCAGCAGTAAACTCACGGTCAGCTATGTTGATGACCAGTCTGACAACACCGCCAATACCGCCTACGACGGCACCCTGATCGGGCTCGGTCCCTTTTCCTCCCCCTACCAGCCCCTGAACGAGTACATCATTCCTGGTAGTCCGACCTTCGGCGAAACACCCCCGTGGTATTCGGTAGGCGACAACGGTCAGGCGGGGTGGACCAACAGCTACACCAGTGCGATCACCGGTAGAACCTTTGATTTACGCCCCCAGCGCGACAACCAGACCCTGAATGTTGCCCTGCGCCTGGATTGGCAGATCGGTGATGCGACCCTGACCTCCATTACCGGCTACAGCGACTTCCAGCGGGAGGAGGCTAACGACTGGGACGGCGGTTTCTACAACGACTCCAGCAACATCAATACCACCGACCTGCAGGTGTTCAGCCAGGAGTTGCGCCTGGCGGGGGAGACCGATCGCCTGAATTGGGTGGTCGGCCTGTATTACTCCCAGGATGAGATGGATGAGTACTACCACTACTTCATGTCTGATTCGGTCTTCGGCTACGGCAGTATTCCCTTCGGCGTCGGCCTGTTTGCGCCCAACCCGATTCTGGAACTGGATACCAAGTACGACCAGGAGACCACCTCGGCGGCGATATTTGGCCATGCGGAATACGATCTGACCGACTCCCTGACCCTGATCGTGGGTGCCCGCTACACCAATGAAAGCCGGGACTGGACCGGCTGCACCTATGTTGCCGACGACGGCTCCCTGGGCGTCTTCCTCAATAACGTGTTCGGTTTCTGGGGCACACCGTTCGAGAAGGGCGTCGGTGATTGCGGGACTGTTGCTGATATCGGCGGTATCGACCCGGCCTTCCCGCCCTACTCGGACAGTATCGATACTAGCCGTCCTACAGGGAAAATTGGTCTGGATTGGCAGCCTTCGGAAGACGTCCTCGTGTATGGCTCGATCTCCAACGGCTTCAAGTCCGGCGGCTTCAATGGCGCCAACTCCAATACCACTACTCAGTTGATTCCCTACCGGGAAGAGGTGCTCACCGCCTACGAGATCGGCACCAAGGCGACCCTCGCCGGTGGCAGCATGCAGCTCAACGGTGCCCTGTTCTACTACGACTACCAGGACAAGCAGGAGCAGGATGCCGCCGTCACCCTGGTGGGCAATATCTCGGGTCTGACCAACGTGGATGAGTCGGAAATCTACGGCGCCGAGTTTGAGCTGACCTGGCAGCCCACCGAGGGTTTAACCCTGGCTGCGAATGGCGCCTGGCTCGAGTCTGAGGTGAAGAAGTGGCAGGCCGTTGACCGGGCTGCCAGTGCCTGGCAACCCGATGGCGGTGGTGTTGTGTACTACGACGCTTCGGGCCAGGAACTGGCCATGACGCCGGACTTTTCCTACACCCTGTATGCCCGCTATGAAATGCCCATCACCAATAGTCTGATGATGGATGTATCGGCGGATTACAACCAGACCGGAAAGACCACCGGTGGACCGCGCCCCGAGGATGCCACCGATGACTACGGTGTCGCCAATGCCCGGGTCGGTCTGGGTTCCAGCGACGGCAACTGGCGAGTGATGGCGTGGGTGCGGAACCTGACGGATGAAGACTACTATCCCTCGGCCTACACCGGCGGCAACGGTCCCTACGTGCGTACCTGGGGCATGCCCCGAACCTACGGCGTCACCTTCAGTTACGCGATAGGCCAGTGACCGGCAGCTGAACAAACCCAGGGGCCCTATCCGGCCCCTTTTTTATCAATAATAAAAGGGTTGCGAGGCGTCCTATGACATCAGCAAATAAATGGCTCTGCTGCCTGACCGGGCTTTTCGTCTTGTCCGGCTGCGGTGAACGTGAGGCCCCCTCCCAGCAAACAGCAGTCAATGATCCGGTTGCCGATACGGTGCTGATCAATGGCAGTGTCTACACCGATGGTTCCTCCAGCAGTCGGGTGCAGGCGTTCGCGGTTAAGGACGGCGCGTTTCTGAAAGTGGGCTCCAACACCGATATGGACGCGGTTACAGGTGCGGGCACGGCCATCATCGATGCGGGTGGTGCCGCGGTGCTGCCAGGACTGATTGACGCCCATGTGCATCCCTTCCAGGGCGGGGAAAAGGTGTTGTACAGCTGTAATTTCTCCTTTGACACAACCCCTGAGCAACTGGCGGCGACCATCAAGTCCTGCGCCGAAGCCGACGGTGCCCCCGAGTGGATTGTAGGTGGCCAGTGGAACAGCAATTTCTTTGTCGACAACGACATCGAATCCCCCAGGGCTTTCCTCGATGCGGTCAGCGGCGACCATCCGGTGTTCCTGGACGATGATTCCGCCCACCACGGCTGGGCTAATACGCGGGCCCTGGAGCTTGCCGGCGTGGCCCTCAGTCCTGACACCGCTGACCCCACGGGGGGCGTGTTTGTCCGGGACGAGCAGGGCATACCCAATGGCGTCCTGCTGGAGGCGGCTGCCGGTGTCGTGTACTCGATTATTCCCCCCTACAGCCCCGCCCAGAAAGCGGCGGCGGTGGCCACCGCGTCGACTATTGCCAACGGCTTTGGCGTGACCGCCTGGGGCGATGCGCGGGTGCCTGAAGCGGCAATGCAGGCCTACAAGAGCGCCGATGATGCGGGCCAGTTGTCGGTGCATGCGGTGCTGTATCAGCAGAGTTATGGCCATGGCGGTGAGCCACAACCCCTGGAACCCGTGACGGCCTACGATGCCCGGGTATCCCGATACGGAACCGCCAACGTCCACGCCAAGGCCATCAAGTTTTTCCTTGATGGCGTGCCGACAGCGTCCCGCTCGGCCCTGATGGTGGCCCCGTACACCACCGACGACATGCATCCCGAGCCGACCCTGGGTATGCAGATGATAGAGACTGAAGAACTCAATGCCGCGGTGAGCCGGTTTGATGCGGCGGGCTATCTGATCAAAATTCACACCGCCGGGGACGGCGCTGTTCGGGTTGCCCTGGATGCCATCGCCGGTGCCCGGCAGGCCAATGGTGGCCCCGGTACGCCGATTTCCCTGGCCCACGCGGGTTATATTGATCCGGCCGATCTGGATCGTTTCCAGGCCCTGAATGCGGTTGCCGATTTTACGCCCTACCTGTGGTACCCGCGCCCCATCATAGAATCCGTGGTGCAGGCAGTGGGCATGCCCCGGGGCGCCGAGTACTGGCCAACCCGGGCACTGCTGGACTCCGGGGCGCTGGTGAATGGCGGCTCTGACTGGCCAGCAGCGGCAGCGGATATGAACCCCTGGCCGGCCATAGAGTCGCTGGTGACTCGCCGCCACCCCACCAATGGCTCTGACGCGACCTTCTGGGCGGAGCAGGCAGTTACCCTGGACGAGGCGATTCTGCTCTGGACCACCCAGCCGGCGCTGATCATGGGGCTGGAGGACCGGGCCGGCGCAATCGCGGTGGGTAAGTCCGCGGACTTTGTAGTGCTTAACCAGGACCTGCACCAAGTCGCCATCGAAGACGTCTCGGAGACGGCGCCAAGGCAGACCTGGTTCCGGGGCCGCCAGGTGTTTGCGGCCAGCCCGTGACGGCAAACCCATGAAAGCCGCCCTGGGCCGCCGTGACTTCCTTGCCGGGAGCCTGGCATTAACCCTCAGTCCCCGGCTGCTGGCCGCGGTAGGGGATGCCGCTGCCAGCTGGGACGGTGCGGATGGGACCACCATGGCCCATTGGATCGCCACCGGTAGGGCGACCCCCGGTGAATTGCTGACAGAGGCCGTCACACGGCTGCGGCGGGTCAACCCCCAGTTGAACCTGCTTGCCCAGGACCATATCGAGCAGGCCCTGGCCACAGTGGGCAATCCGCTGCCCCAGGGTGCTTTTTCGGGTGTGCCTTTCCTCCTCAAGGATCTGGGTGTAGAACTGGCGGGTACGGTAACCAGCGCGGGCTCGGCCTTGAATGCCAACGCCCTGGCCACGGCCGATTCAACCATCGTGCGTCGCTTCAAGGACGCCGGACTGGTGATCTTCGGTAAGACCAATACCCCGGAGTTTGGCCTGGCCCTGACCACCGAGGGGGATTTCCTCGGGGACTGCCTGAATCCCTGGAACACCGCCCATAGCACCGGTGGCTCCAGCGGCGGCTCAGCGGCGGCTGTTGCCAGCGGCGTGATTCCCATGGCCCACGCCACCGACGGCGGCGGCTCCATAAGGGTGCCCGCCACCTTTTGCGGCCTGTTTGGCCTCAAACCCACCCGCGGCTTAACCCCGGGGGGCAGGGGCACGGGTATGTCGGTAGGACATGTGGTGACCCGAACAGTGCGGGACAGTGCCCTGATGCTGGAGTCGATCGCCGGTTACCAGCCGGGAGCGCCCTATGGGCAGGGCCTGGCGAACACCGGTTTTTTTGCCGCCACCCTGGTCGACCCGAAACCGCTGCGGGTGGCGCTAAACCTGACAGAACCCGCTGTAGCCCTGGATCCTGAGGTGAGAGGAGCAGTGGTGGCGGCAGGCGAGCTGCTGCAATCCCTGGGACACACGGTGGAGGAGGCGGCTCCGGGAACCGACTACGCGCTGCTCAATCAGGTGCAGAACACCCTTATCGCCAGCGATATGACCGCCTGGCTGGATTACGTGGCACTGAGCCGGGGTCGGGAAATAGCCCCGAAGGAACTGGAGCCCATGACCCATATGATCCGGCGCGAGGGGGCGAAATACACTGGGGCGGATGTAGCCGGCGCGCTGCAGCTGATGCATCAGTTTGGTTTCGACCTGGCGCGCTTCCACCGGCGCTACGACCTTATACTGCAACCCGTCGCTGCGACGCCGGCGCCAGCGCTGGATGCCATCACCTATCGGGCTGGGGATGACCTGGCGTCTTATACGGCTCGATTCAAGGCGGTTTCAGCCTTCACCCATCTTTACAACATGACCGGGCAACCCTCCATGGCGGTGCCCTTCGCACTCAGCGAGGGTGGTCTGCCCATTGGCGTGATGTTGTCAGCTGCCAGTGGCAACGATAGCCTGCTGCTGGCACTGGCGGCGCAGATGGAGCGGGCCAACCCCTGGCGCCAGCGTCGGCCCCGGGTTTGGTCGGGTCAATAGGACAAGCAACGGAGACACTCCATGACGGCACAACGACGAACCGGCTTTGTATGCCATGAACTGTACATGTGGCACGACACTGGCAATTACGCGGGCCCCATGCCCTATGGCAATCCGGTACAACCGGATATTCATGCCGAGAACCCGGAGACCAAGCGCCGATTCCGTAACCTGATGGAAGTCACTGGCATGGCCGAAGTGGTGCAGCACATCAAACCCCGGGCCGCCACGGAGGCAGAAATTCTGCGCTTCCATACCCCGGAGCATCTCAAGAATGTGCAGGAAATCAGCGCCGGCACCGGCGGCGATGCGGGATTCTTTACGCCGGCGGGCCGGGGCAGCTATGAGATCGCCATGCTGTCAGCGGGCGGTGTGCTCGCTGCCCTGGAGGCCATTGTGGCGGGTGACATCGACAACGCCTACGCCCTGGTACGTCCGCCGGGGCATCATGCGATCGCCGGCGAGGGCATGGGTTTCTGTATTTTTGGCAACGCGGCACTGGCCGGGTTCCACGCTTTTGAGACCATGGGCATGGAACGTATTGCCTACGTTGACTGGGACGTGCACCACGGCAACGGTACCCAGAGCGCCTTTTACGATGACCCCCGGGCGCTCACCATCTCGGTGCATCAGGACAATTGCTTCCCTCCGGATTCGGGACACGTGCACGAAATGGGCGAGGGGCCGGGTGAGGGCTTTAATGTCAACGTACCGCTGCCCCCCGGCTCAGGTGTTGGTGCCTATGAGGCGGCCTTCGACCAGGTTGTGATACCGGCATTGGATGCCTTTGCCCCCGAGTTGATCATCGTGCCCAGCGGTTTCGATGCCGGAGCCTACGATCCTCTGGGACGCATGCAGATGCACAGCGATGGCTACCGCAGCCTGACCGGGAAATTGTTGGCCGCGGCGGATCGTCATTGCGGTGGTCGCTTGCTGATGACCCATGAAGGCGGCTATAACAGTTGGACCGTGCCTTTCTTCGGGTTGGCGGTCATGGAGGCGCTGTCGGGCCACAGCACCGGCACCGAGGATCCGTTCCTGCCCCTGCATGCCGGTCTGGGCGGGCAGGACCTGCAACCCCACCAACAGGCCGCCATTGACGCAGCGAAAGCCGCCCTCGCGGGTCTTGGTGTTTGAAGCCGTGGCGCGCTGTTTTTTCAGCTCATTGAGTTACCCAGTATCAACCCCAGCATCAGTGGCAGGCTGGTGGTTGCACACAGCACCAGGGCAAAACCGAAAATATGTTTCAGCCTCAACCCTGTCAGTGCGAGCAGGGGAATGGCGACGAAGGGTTGGATCAGGTTGGTCCACTGATCGCCGTAGGCCACGGACATGGCGATCAGGCCCAGGTCCACGTCCAGGGCTTTCGCTGCCTCTATGAAGGCGGGGCCCTGCAGCGCCCATTGGGCGCCGCCCGAGGGGATGAAGATATTGATCAGCCCTGCGGACAGAAAAGCGATGACGGGCAGGGTGACCTGACTCGCCACCCCCACCAGAAAGTCCGTGAACTGCTGCGCCAAACCGCTCTGTATGGCCATGCCCATCATGCCTGCATACAGCGGGTACTGGAGCAGGGTCGGCGCTGCGATACGCGCGCCCTCGGCAAACAGCGCGCTGTAATGGGGTAACGAGCGCACCAGCAACAGTCCCAGGGCGAGAAAGGACCAGTTGACCACGTTCAGTTCAAGGCTCATGCCGCGCTCCAGGAACCAGACGATTACATAGGCACCGATCAGGAGCCCCGTGATCACTGACAGGGCTCTGGGTCCCTCGGTGTCGGCCATGACCCACCGCTTGTCACCGGTTTCCCTATTTGATTGGGTTTGATTACCCAGCGGCGTCACCAGATCATCAGGGATGTGGGGGCCGGTCAGGGCAAATTGCCGATGCAGCAACAACACGGTGCCGACAATGACGGCCAGTACGGCGGGGATGGTCAGCAGATTCCATGAGGTAAGCAGGGTTTCCTGTATGGGTATGAGTCGACCGATAACCGCTTCCGTCGGGTTGCCGGCGGTGGCGACCGCCAGGGCTACCGACGAGGAGTAGCCCATCTCCCACACCGCATAGCCGGCCAGGGCGCCTGATGCCAGCAGCGGGTAGTGCACGGCAATGTTGCGCGCCTGGGCTCCCCGGGCAATCTCTCGGGCCACCAGGGCGCCCGCGATGGGCCCCAGGGGCCAGGAAATGAGGTAAAAAGCCGCGGCGGTGACAATCACCAGTATGTAAGCCTGGTTGGCGGTCCTCGCCAGGCGCGCGAGTTTGACCAGACCACGCTGCATCAGGGATGTTTGGGACAGCACGTAGGCAAGGATAATGGTCAGCCCGATCTGCATGGTGAACGCCAGCAGTGAACTCAGGGAATCGCCCCATTTCAGCAACAGGCTGGCCGGAGGGGTCGGCGTTAGCCCCAGGGCGAGTACGGCCATCAGTGCCGTGAGCGCAACCGCAAAGGTCAGTGGGTCGGGCAGCCGCTCTTCGATGGCGCTCTGGAAGCGTTCAACCCAGGTCAAGACGTAGCCTTCACGGTGGGCGGTGACCGCCGCCAGTGCCCGGTGTGCTCCTGAAACGCATAGGCGAGTTGGAGTACGCCCCAGTCATCACCGGGTCGTCCAACAATCTGCAGACCCACCGGCAGTCCCTCAGGGCTGAAACCGGCGGGCACCGACAGGCAGGGCACGCCGAAGGGACTCATGATGCAACAACTGGCCATCCACTCAATATAACTCGACATGGCCTGGCCATCGACATGGCGCGGATACTCGATGTTGGCTTCGAAAGGCATTACCTGGGTGACCGGCAGCAGCAGGTAATCAAAGCGTTCAAACAGGGACGCCAGGGCTGCCAGCATCCTGGCGCGCTGCTCCTCGGCGACATCGATGTCGAGCCGGGACAGTGCCAGGCCCAGTTCGATGTTGCCCCTCAAGGTCGCCTTCATTGCGTCGGCGTCGCTGGCGTAAAGTTCGCCCAGCAACTGGGCGAAGGCGGCAGCGCGCAGGGTTCCGAACACGGCCATGGCACCCGTCAGTTCGTTCAGGGTTATCTCCTCAATGTTCGGGCACAACTGCCATAGCCGCTGCACCGCGCCACCCAGCACCGAGGCGACGGGGCGCTCG
Source organism: Luminiphilus sp. (assembly GCA_012270045.1). Taxonomy (GTDB): domain Bacteria; phylum Pseudomonadota; class Gammaproteobacteria; order Pseudomonadales; family Halieaceae; genus Luminiphilus. Next base: position 8,952 of record JAAXJC010000105.1, on the reverse strand, counting down.
ACGGGCAGACCCGCGGGACGTGGCGCCCAGGCCAGTCGTAGATCCCGTATGTCCCGTACCAAAGGCTCGCCTGCTGCCAGCGGCGTCACTGACAAGGACAGGGCATCCCGCTTATCCGGTCCGGCCATGACTTGCAGCAGCAGGGCGCAATCTTCAACGGTACGCGCCATGGGACCCTCCACCGACATGCGGGTGAAGGTCTCGGCGTGCAGGGGCGGGGAGGGAACCCGGCCCAGGGTGGGTCGCAGTCCGACCACATTGCAGTAGGCAGCCGGGTTACGCAGGGAGCCCCCCATGTCCGAGCCGTCCGCAAGGGCCACCATGCCGGCAGCCAGCGCCGCCGCCGCACCGCCGGAACTGCCGCCGGCGACTTTGGACAGGTCCCAGGGGTTTTTGGTGCTGCCAAACAGGGGGTTGAAGGTGTTCGAGCCGGCGCCGAATTCCGGCGTATTGGTTTTGCCAATGATAAGAGCCCCTGCGGCTTTCAGGCGCGATACAAAAAGGGCATCTTCCTCAGGCATGTGCTGCGCCAGGATCGGTGACCCCATGGTGGTGGGTAGCCCTTGGACGTTGGCGAGGTCCTTGATGGCCATGGGCAGCCCGGCCAGGGGCGGCAGTGGTTGCCCCTGGGCCCGGGCCGCATCCACGGCCTCGGCCTTGGGTAGCACCTGCTCCATGGGTTTGAGGGTGCAGATGGCATTGACCCCTGGGTTTTGTTCGGCGATGCGCTGGTAGGTCTGCTCCAGCAAGGCAACGGCAGAAATTGCGCCTCCTTCGAGATCGGCAAGCAGATCGATAGCGCGGGGTAGCGGACCCGGGGTGGCCATCGGTTGGGATCGGGAGGGTGCTGGCATGGAGGGTAGGGCCTTGCGATCACAGGTCATCCTAGAATATGGCCCCGGCATTGCCTTGGCAGAAACGGCCATAAGATTGACATTCCGCCTGCCCCCTCCGGACGGGGAAACAGGCTGAACAACCGTTCGACAGGGGCTCAACCGCTGTCATGCGGGTCGAATGGAGGGACTCAGCGGGCCCCATGCTGATATGCTTGCGCCATGCCTAAATCAACTTCTGCTGCCGGGAACAAAGACCGTACTGACGAGCCATCGGCAGTGGGGGCCTCGGCTACGGCCAACACCCAAAGTATGCGTGGCTTCGGGCGTTCCCTGCCCATGAGTCTGCTCAAGGCCCACGAGGCGGTGTTGCGCACCTTTGTGCCCCATCTCCGGGCCCACGATCTGTCCACCCAGCAGTGGCGGGTGATGCGTGCGCTGTCCGAGAAGGACGCCCGAGATATCAGCGAGCTGGCCCGGGCCTGCTCGCTGCTGCGTCCCAGCGTCAGTCGTATCCTGCAGAATCTCGAGAGCCGTGGGATCGTCCTGCGACAGCCCTGTGATCGGGACAGCCGGCGCTCGCTGGTGTCGATAACCGAGCTGGGTCGTGACCTGATTGCCCAATTGGCACCCGAGTCAGAGGCCCGTTACCAGTACATTGAGGCCCGCTATGGTCGCGAAAAGCTGGAGCAGCTGTACCAGTTGCTCAACGACCTGAGCGAGTCCCTGGACCAGCCCCCGCCACCCTTCGGCAGTCTGACGGGGGAGCAGAAGTAGACTCGGGCCAGCTCGGTCCACTACATTGATCCAAGGGGGGGTAGTCCCCCGGTTATGCGGATCAGGCCACCTGGTCGATTTGGACCGCGGCGATGCGCTGGCCTTCCTCGGCTCGCTGCTGGAATTCGATCACCCGGTCGAAATTCAGGTAGCGGTAAATCTCCTCTGACATCGAGTCGATCTTGCCCGCAAATTCCAGGTACTCGGCGGGTGACGGCAGCTTGCCCAGCAGGGCCCCCACCGCGGCCAGTTCCGCTGAGGTCAGGTAGACGTTGGCGCCTTCCCCCAGTCGATTGGGGAAGTTACGGGTTGAGGGCGACAGTACGGTACTGCCGGGTTCCACCCTGGCCTGGTTACCCATGCACAATGAGCAGCCTGGCATCTCGGTTCTGGCCCCGGCTTTGCCAAAGATGGAGAAATAGCCTTCCTCCATCAGTTGGTGCTCGTCCATACGCGTGGGTGGACAGATCCACATGCGGGTGCTGACGGGCTTGCCGTGGGCTTCCAGCAGCTTCCCGGCCGCCCGGAAATGTCCGATGTTGGTCATGCAGCTGCCGATAAACACTTCCTGCACACTATCCCCGGCCACGTCCGAGAGCCGGCGGGCGTCATCGGGGTCATTGGGTGCGCATACGATGGGTTCGTTGACCTCCGCCAAGTCTATTTCAATGATTTCACGGTACTGGGCATCCTTATCGGCCACCAGCAGTTCGGGGTTGGCGAGCCACTCTTCCATCTTGCGGGCCCGCCGTTCCAGGGTGCGGGCATCGCCGTAACCCTCGGCAATCATGGAGCGCAGCAGGACGATGTTGGAGCGCAGGTATTCCGCAATGGTGTCTTCGCTAAGCTTGATGGTGCAGCCGGCAGCGGAGCGCTCGGCAGAGGCATCGGACAGTTCAAAGGCCTGCTCGACAGTCAGGTCTTCAAGACCTTCGATCTCCAGGATTCTGCCGGAGAAAATATTCTTCTTGCCCTTTTTCTCTACCGTCAGCAGGCCCTGCTGGATGGCGTAGTAGGGAATGGCATGGACCAGGTCACGCAGGGTGATACCCGGCTGCATTTCGCCCTTGAAGCGCACCAGCACCGACTCGGGCATATCCAGTGGCATGACACCGGTTGCTGCGGCGAAGGCCACCAGGCCCGACCCGGCGGGGAAGGAAATCCCAATGGGGAAGCGGGTGTGGGAGTCGCCGCCGGTGCCGACGGTGTCTGGCAGCAGCATGCGGTTGAGCCAGCTGTGGATGATCCCGTCCCCGGGACGCAGGGACACGCCGCCCCGGGTCATGATGAAGTCGGGGAGTGTGTGTTGGGTATCGATGTCCACCGGCTTGGGATAGGCCGCAGTGTGGCAGAACGACTGCATGGTCAGGTCTGCCGAGAATCCCAGGCAGGCGAGGTCCTTCAGTTCGTCCCGGGTCATGGGACCGGTGGTGTCCTGGGAGCCGACGGTGGTCATCCTGGGCTCGCAATAGGTGCCGGGGCGTACGCCGGGCACGCCGCAGGCGCGACCGACCATTTTCTGGGCGAGGGTATAGCCGGCGCCGGTGTCCTCGGGTTGCTCGGGTGTCCTGAACAGGTCGCTCTGACCCAGCCCCAGGGCTTCCCGCGCCCGGGTGGTCAGGCCCCGACCAATGATCAGGTTGATGCGACCACCGGCTCGAACCTCGTCCAGCAGCACCTCGGATTTCAACGCAAACTCTGACAAGACCGTTCCGTCCTCCGACAGTATCTTGCCGTCATAGGGTCGGATTTCGATGACATCACCCATGCCCAGGTCATCCACGGGCGCCTCGAAAACCAGCGCTCCCGCGTCTTCCATGGTGTTGTAGAAGATGGGCGCGACCTTGCCGCCGATGCAGACGCCGCCACCGCGCTTGTTCGGAACGCCGGGGATATCGTCACCGAAAAACCACAGCACCGAGTTGGTGGCTGATTTGCGTGATGAGCCGGTGCCGACGACATCACCGACGAAGGCGACCGGCAGCCCCTTGGACCTGATAGCGTCAATCTGCTTCATTGGTCCGGTGGTACCGTGCTCGTCGGGTTCCAGACCGTCCCGGGTCATCTTGTACATGGCATTGGCGTGCAGGGGAATGTCCGGGCGCGACCAGGCATCGGGGGCGGGGGACAGGTCATCGGTATTGGTCTCCCCCGGCACCTTGAACACGACCATTTGGATGGATTCAGCCACCGCTTCCCGCCTGGTGAACCACTCGCCCTCGGCCCAACTGGTCATCACCGCTTCGGCGTGGCTATTACCCTGCTTGGCCAATTCCGCCACGTCGTGGAAGGCTTCGAACATCAGCAGTGTGTGCTTGAGCTGCTCTGCCGCCGCCGACGCCAGTTCCGGGTCGGTCAGCAGGGTGACCAGGGTCTCGATGTTGTAACCGCCGTGCATATTGCCCAGCAGTGCCACCGCATCGGCAGGACTGATCAGGTCGCACTTTGATTCGCCCTTGGCTACGGCCGACAGGAAGCCGGCCTTGACGTAAGCTGCTTCATCAACCCCCGGCGGAACCCGGGTGGACAGCAGTTCCAGCAAAAACTCTGCCTCACCCTCAGGCGGGTTCTTCAGTAGCTCCACCAACTCTGCAACCTGGCCGGCTGTCAGTGGTTTTGCGGGGATGTTGAGTTCGGCACGCTCTTGGACGTGGGCACGGTAAGCTTCAAGCACAGCTGCACTCCTTGCAACGAGTGGTAATTTTCGGGGCGCAGTATAGCTTGTGACCGGAATTCATAACATCGGCAGTGGATGATTCTGTGCATTCAGACAATCCATACCCTAGACTTGCCGGATGGATAAAGTTTCTGGGACCAAGCCCTCCGGGGTCACCGCCGGGCGGGTGAGAACCCCCTGTATTGGTGTCTGTTCCACTGGCATCGGCGACGCCGTGTGCCGGGGCTGTAAGCGTTTCAGCCATGAGGTCATTGACTGGAATGCCTACACCGAGGCGGAAAAAGCCATCGTCGACCAGCGCCTCGCCAATTTCCTGAGCACCTGTATGCAAAACAAATTCACGGTGACCGATTCGGGTCTGCTGCGCTGGCAGTTGGAGACCCAGCAGGTGCGTTTCAATCCCATGCACGACCAGTACTGTGGCCTGTTCGCCTTGTTAAAGGCCGGTGCCAGCCAGATTAACGATACCGATGCCTTTGGTTTTTCCGTGCATCCCCCCTGGCGGGCCCATTCGCTGCGGGAATTGTTTGAAATGGTGGATTATGAGTTCTGGTCCCTGTCCGACGCCCACCATGAACGTTACCTGGCCACCGCCGACCTGTTTAGCGAGTCCTGATCCCATGACAGCACCCCCAGACATCAGCGAACTCCTGTCTTTTTTGCCCTGTCCGACCCCCGAGGCCTGGATACGGGCCGCCCTTGCCGACCAGGTGACCCTGCTCATCGATCATGCCAACTGCGAGAAGAAAGCAGCCGCCACCGCCATGTCCCTGTTGCATCGCCATACCGACAATCCGAGACTGATGCACAAAATGTCGCGCCTGGCCCGGGAGGAATTACGGCACTTCGAGCAGGTGCTGAAACTGATGGATAAGCGCGGTATTGAGTATGTCACCGTGACCGCATCCCGCTATGCCGCCGGACTCCATGGCCTGGTTAGAAAGCGTGACCCGGGCCGATTGCTGGACACACTTATCCTGGGGGCGCTGATAGAGGCGCGTTCCTGTGAGCGCTTTGCGGCTCTGGCGCCGCACCTGGACAGTGAATTGTCGGAATTTTACTACTCACTGCTGAAGAGCGAGGCCCGGCATTTCAGGGATTATCTGGCGTTGGCTGAATCTGTGGCTTCAGCCAGTGAAGTGGCGGCCCGACTTCTGGACTTCAAAACGGTGGAGCGGGAGCTTATCGAGGGCAGCGACAGCGAAATGCGCTTTCACAGCGGCGTGCCTGCGGCGGCCTGAACCGGATCAGTAACTGAAGCTCTCCAGTGAACAGGCGCCCTGGTAAGCGCGCACGCACCAGCCCTGTGATGCCGACCAGTCCCCCAGCACCAGACGTTCGCCAGCAGGCGTTTGGTGTGCATGTGGGCGGTGGGTGTGGCCATGGATCATGCGATCCACGCCGTGATCAGCGAAGGCCGCGGCGACCGCATCATCATTGACGTCGATGATGTTGTCCGGGTCCTTGTCCGCTTTTTCCTGGCTGGCGTTGCGCAGGCCCTGGGCAAACTGGCGTCGCTCCTCCAAAGGCCGCTGCAGCATGTCGGCCTGCCAGGCAGGGTCATGGAGGATGGCGCGCATTTTTTGATATTCCACGTCATCGGTACAGAGCGTGTCGCCGTGGAGTATCAGGGTAGCAACGCCCTCGAGATCCACCACGGTAGTGTCCCCGAGCAGGGTAGCGCCGACCTGGTCGGCGAATACCGAACCCAGCGCCAGGTCCCGGTTTCCACGCACCAGGTACAGCTCGGTGCCTCTGGCGCTCACCTGCCGAAGTGCGCTGATGCCCCGGCGTGCCAGTGGCGTATCGTCGTCATCACCGATCCAGTATTCGAAAAAATCACCCAGGATGAACAGGCGTGCCATGTCCTGCTCCCGCTCAAGAAACTGGTACAGGCCCGCCTCTATTTCCGGTGTGTTGTCGCTCAGGTGCAGGTCGCTGATGAACAGCGTACTGGCCATTGATCAGTCGCCGACAACCGAAACCGCTTCGATGACGATACTCTCCTTCGGGACATCCTGGTGTCCGGCCCGGTTGCCGGTCTCCACGCCCCGGATTTTGTCCAGCACGTCGTCCCCGTCGATGACCCTACCGAACACCGCGTAGCCCCATCCCTGCATGTTCTTGCCGCTGTGGTTGAGGAAATCGTTGTCCTTCACATTGATGAAGAACTGGGCGGTGGCGGAATGGGGATCCATGGTTCTGGCCATGGCGATGGTGCCGCGGTCGTTTTTCAGGCCGTTATCGGCCTCATTCTCAATCGCAGCTGCCGTTTCTTTCTGCTGCATATCACCATCAAAGCCGCCGCCCTGGATCATAAAATTGTCGATCACGCGGTGGAAAATGGTGCCGTCGTAAAAGCCCGCATTGGCATAGCTAAGGAAATTTTCCACGGTCTTGGGCGCCTTCTCATTGTCCAGTTCGATCTTGATGGCACCGTAGGTGGTTTTCATTTCTACAACAGTAGCGCTCATGTGGCCTCCAGCCGGGGGGTTTGCGAGGGGGCGCATGCTACACCTTTTACCCCTTGGGCGCGATCAGAAAAACCAAAGGATGGGAGCAACTGCCACGGGTTTGTCGAAATTGGCGGGCAACCGGCCTTATTACCCTGCGGCAGGGCGTCGGCCTTGTTATGATGCGCCCTCATTTTAGAGGCTGTTCATGAGTACCGAAGCACGCAGTAATTTCCTGAAAACCCAGATTCAGTCGGACCTCGATGGCGGTCAGGTGGAGCAACTGGTGACCCGGTTTCCTCCCGAGCCCAATGGTTTTCTGCATCTGGGCCACGCCAAGTCCATCACGGTCAACTTTGAGCTGGCGCGACGGTTTGGTGGGCGATGTCACCTGCGGTTTGATGACACCAACCCGGAAAAGGAAAGCCAGGTGTTCATCGAGGCCATCCAGGAAGATGTTCGATGGCTGGGTTACCAATGGGATGGTGAGGTTCGCTATGCCTCAAGCTATTTCCAGCAGCTGTACGACTGGGCGCTCTGTCTCATTGACCAGGGCCTCGCCTATGTGTGCGATCTAACCGCTGAAGAGGCACGGGAGTATCGGGGCAGCCTGACCCAGCCCGGGAAGGACAGTCCCTTTCGCAGCCGCTCGGTAGCCGAGAATCGCGAACTGTTTGAGGGTATGCGGGCTGGGCAATTTTCCGAGGGCAGCCGGGTGCTGCGGGCCAAAATTGACATGGCATCTCCGAACATCAACCTGCGGGACCCGATTTTGTACCGAATCCGCATGGCCCATCACCACCAGACCGGCGGGCAATGGCCGATCTATCCCACCTATGACTTTGCCCACGGCCAGGAGGATGCGATCGAAGGCGTGACCCATTCCATCTGCACCCTGGAATTCGAGGATCATCGCCCCCTCTACGACTGGTTCATCGAACACCTGCCCGTGCCCCACCGGCCGCGACAGTTCGAGTTTGCCCGTCTTAACACCAGCTACACGGTGACCAGCAAGCGCAAGCTGAAAGCACTGGTGGATAGCGGCGCAGTGGCCGGCTGGGATGATCCCAGGATGCCGACCCTCGCCGGCCTGCGGCGGCGAGGTTATCCGCCCGCTGCAATCAGGCACTTTTGTGAGGAGGTGGGCACCTCGCGCTCGGACAGTACGGTGGATGTGGCCATGCTGGAGAGCGCGGTTCGCAACGAACTCAATGATTCGGCGCCCCGGGCCATGGCGGTTCTCAACCCCCTGCGCCTGACCCTGACCAATGTCCCGGAAGCGGAGCAGCTGTCAGTCGCCAACCACCCCAACAATGAGGCCATGGGCAGCCGGCCGGTGCCGTTCACCTCCGAGTTGTTCATCGATGCGGCAGATTTCCGTGAGGAGGCTAACAAGAAGTACAAGCGCCTTGTCCCCGGCAAACGGGTGCGCCTGCGCGGGGCCTATGTCATTGAAGCCGACCGCTGCGATCACGACGCCTCGGGTGCCGTCACCCGGGTCTATGCCCGGATCATAGAGGGCACCCTGGGGGCGGATCCGGAGGACGGGATCAAGGCCCGGGGAGTGATCCATTGGGTGTCAGCCGAGGCGGGAGTACGTGCTGAGGTCCGGTGCTACGACCGTCTGTTCAACGATCCCAACCCGGGCAAGAATGACGATGTCATGTCCGCGCTGAATCCCGATTCCCTCAGGGTTATTGGCGATGCGGTACTGGAGCCCTCACTAGTTGAGGCTGCACCAGAGCAGGTGTATCAGTTTGAGCGGGAGGGCTATTTCGTCGCTGACCGCTTTGATCACAGCGCCGAGCGACCGGTGTTCAACATGACCATTGGTTTGCGCGATACCTGGAGCGCAGCCAATGCCTGAACTGCTGCTAACCAATACCCAGACGGGCGGCAAGGAGCGATTCGAACCCAGGGATCCCGAGCGCATTACCCTCTATGTCTGTGGCCCAACGGTTTACAACCTGGTGCACATTGGTAACGCCCGCCCGGTGGTGGTTTTCGATGTGCTCTATCGGGTACTGCGCAGTCTCTACCCGTCGGTGGTTTACGCCAGGAATATCACCGACATAGACGACAAGATCATTGCCGCCGCCCGGGAGCGGGGCGAGCCGATCGACGCAGTCACCACGGAGTTCACCCAGAAGTTTCGGGAGGACATGGCCCAGCTAAACGCTCTGGATCCGGTGCTTGAGCCCCGGGCCACGGA
>JAAXJC010000093.1:6178-9739 GCA_012270045.1 Luminiphilus sp. | reverse complement strand
TCAGACATCTCGACAGTTCGCTGCCATTTCTTAGAATTTAACCGGATTTTCGCCGGATTCTGCAACATACGTGTCGACTTGTCTAACAGATTGCCAAAACCGTCCAATTTCTCGCTCTTTTGGGGAAATTCGCGGCAATTAGCCCTGCCTTAGCTGGCGTTGCACAAAAATTCGGCACAACGGCTTCATCCCTGGGCGATCCAGAGGTATCATCATCCGCCCTTGCCGTTCCCGTACGATTTTCGTGACCGAACTGTCCTCACAGCTGCCTGCCCGGCACACATCAGCGTTGACGCCCCCGGCTGCAACGGACTGTCCGCCGTCGCTGAGTATTGGCCCGCTCAAACTGGCCAACCCGGTGGTGCTGGCACCCATGGCCGGGGTCACGGACCTGCCCCTGCGGGAGATGGTGCTGGGGCTGGGCGCGGGCATGGCAGTATCAGAAATGCTGAGCTCAGACCCGAAGCTGGACGCCTCCAGGAAGTCAACGCTGCGCCGGCGCCAAAGCGCCCGGGAAGGCATTCGCTCAGTCCAGATTGTGGGAAGCGAACCCCAGCAGTTGGCAGAGGCCGCGCGCCGCAACGTGGATGACGGCGCCGACATCATCGACATCAACATGGGATGCCCCGCCAAAAAGGTGTGCAGGAAGGCTGCGGGCTCAGCCCTGCTGGCCGACGAGCAGCAGGTAGCGGCCATCCTCGATGCAGTGGTCGCCGCCGTGCCCGTGCCTGTCACCCTGAAAATCCGCACGGGTGTCTCCCCCGACCGGCGCAATGGCGTGACCATCGCGAAGATTGCCGAGCAGGCTGGCATCCAGATGTTGGCCGTGCACGGCCGGACCCGGACCGACCGGTTCCGGGGGACTGCCGAATACCAGACGATTGCCGATATTGTCGATGCGGTATCGATTCCGGTGCTGGCAAACGGCGACATCGACGGCCTGGACAAAGCCCGGCAAGTGCTGCAAACCACCGGGGCCGCGGGCATCATGATCGGCCGGGCCGCCCAGGGTAAACCCTGGCTGCCCGGGTACATCGCCAACGGCCTCGCCGGTAACATCCCGGTGCTGCCAACACTGGCCGACCGCTTCAGCATGATGGGCGAGCACATCGTCGCGCTGCACAATTTCTACGGGGAATTCATGGGCACCCGGATTGCCCGCAAGCACACAGGATGGTTTCTGGATGCCCTGGCTGAGGACATCCCCAGCCCCAACGCAGTCTGGAAACAACAATTCAACGCTGTGTCAGAGCCCGATGGTCAGCTTGAGTTGCTGGCTCTCATAGAAAGCGCGCTTTCAGCACAGGACAAGGGTGTTTACCCCGGCGGACTGGCCGCGTGAGCGCCTCAAAGTCCCCCAAAGCACCCAGGCCACTGCGTGAAAGTGCCGAGGAGAGCATCAGCACCTTTCTGGAGCAACTTGATGGCGCTGACTGCAGTGACCTGCACAGCATGGTAATGGCCCAGGTGGAGGAACCCTTGCTGCGGGCGGTCATGAAGGCGACCTGCGGCAACCAGAGCAAGGCCGCAGCCATGTTGGGGCTCAATCGCGGCACCCTGCGCACCAAGCTTCGCCACTACAAGTTATTGTGAACACAACCAACGCCACAAACCCCAGGACCTAGTCACCCATGACCGACCCTCACCTCGCCCCCGTGCGCCGCGCCCTGATCAGTGTTTCCGACAAAACCGGTATTACAGAATTTGCCCAGGCCCTGGCGGACCGGGGTGTGGCGTTACTGTCCACCGGAGGCACCTGCAGGTTGCTGCGGGAGGCGGGCCTTGAAGTGACCGAGGTATCGGATCACACGGGCTTTCCGGAGATGATGGCGGGCCGGGTCAAAACCCTGCATCCCACCATCCACGGGGGCATATTGGGGCGCCGGGGCACCGATGACCAGGTGATGGCAGACCACGGTATTGCTGCCATCGACATGGTCGTGGTGAACCTGTATCCCTTTGAGGCGACCGTGGCGCGCCCGGATTGCAGCAACGAAGAAGCCATTGAGAACATAGATATCGGCGGGCCGACCATGGTGCGGGCGGCGGCGAAAAACCACCGGGACGTCACCATCGTGGTGGATGCCGGGGACTATCCCTGCCTGCTGGAGGAACTCGATGCCAACAACAATGCCATCGGTTCGGCCACCCGTTTTGACCTCGCCATCAAGGCCTTTGAACACACCGCTCGCTATGACGGTGCCATTGCCAATTATTTTGGCCAGCAATTAGGCAACGGCAGCGCCGGATTCCCGCGCACCCTGAACCTGCAACTCAACAAGTCCGAGACCATGCGCTACGGCGAGAATCCGCACCAGCAGGCGGCTTTTTACAAGGAGCGTGATCCGGCCGAAGTTGGCATTGCCTCTGCGGTACAGCGGCAGGGTAAAGCCCTGTCCTATAACAATGTGGCGGATACCGATGCGGCCCTGGAGTGCGTCAAGAATTTTGATGAGCCCGCCTGTGTCATCGTGAAGCACGCCAACCCCTGCGGTGTAGCCGTTGCGGACAGCCTGGGCGCAGCCTATGACCTGGCGTTCAGCACCGACCCGGAGTCAGCTTTTGGCGGCATCATTGCCTTCAATCGGGAACTGGACGGAGCCACGGCGGCCACTATTGTCGAGCGCCAGTTTGTTGAGGTCATCATCGCTCCCGGTGTCAGCGAAGAGGCACTGGAAGCGGTGGCGGAAAAGAAGAACGTCCGGCTGCTGGAAACCGGGCAGTGGTCCGCGGCCACAGGCGCGCTGGACTTCAAGCGCGTCAATGGCGGACTGCTGGTGCAGGACCGGGATGACGGCGTCGTCACCCGCCCGGACCTGACGGTGGTCACTGAGCGACAGCCCGATGATCAGGAATGGCTGGACCTGCTGTTTGCCTGGAAAGTGGCCAAGTTCGTGAAATCCAACGCCATCATATACGCCGCCAACAACCGCACCATCGGCATCGGTGCAGGCCAGATGTCCCGGGTCAATTCAGCCCGTATCGCGGCGATCAAGGCGGAACACGCCAACCTTGAGGTGAAGGGCGCGGTCATGGCGTCGGACGCCTTCTTCCCGTTCCGGGACGGCATCGATAATGCGGCCGAGCGTGGTATCGCGGCCGTTATCCAACCGGGCGGATCAATCCGGGACGATGAGGTGATCGCGGCGGCCAACGAAGCGGGCATGGCCATGGTATTTACCGGGATGCGACACTTCCGGCACTGACAGAGCAGGGAGTAACGGGCATGAAAATCCTCGTAATCGGCAGCGGTGGACGCGAGCACGCCCTGGCCTGGAAGCTCGCGCAACCCGCCCATGTCGAGCAGGTATTTGTTGCTCCGGGCAATGCGGGAACCGCCGGGGAGCCGGGTATCAGCAATGTCGCCCTGGACGTTATGGGGTTCGAGGCATTGGCTGACTTCGCCGAGCAAAACCAGGTGGCACTCACCGTCGTGGGCCCGGAAGCCCCGCTGGTCGCCGGCATCGTGGATTACTTCGCCGCCCGGGGGCTACCGTGCTTTGGGCCGACCCAGGCGGCAGCCCAGTTGGAGGGATCCAAGGCGTTCACCAAGGATTTTCT
>JAAXJC010000093.1:0-6168 GCA_012270045.1 Luminiphilus sp. | reverse complement strand
TTTCACCGAACTCGAGCCGGCGCTGGCCTACCTGCGGGCACAGGGGGCGCCCATTGTGATCAAGGCCGACGGGTTGGCGGCAGGGAAAGGCGTGATTGTCGCTGAGGATCTGGCACAGGCCGAAGCCGCCGTCACTGACATGTTGTCAGGCAATGCCTTCGGCGATGCCGGCTGTCGCGTGGTCATTGAAGAGTTTCTGGACGGAGAGGAAGCGAGCTTTATTGTCATCGCCGACGGCGAGCACGCCCTGCCGATGGCCAGCAGCCAGGATCACAAACGCATCGGCGAGGGGGATATCGGACCCACCACCGGTGGCATGGGTGCCTACTCACCGGCGCCCGTGGTCACACCAGAGGTGCACGAGCGCATCATGGAGCAAGTGATCAAGCCTACCCTGGCGGGCATGGCCGCGGACGGTATGCCCTACACCGGTTTTCTGTATGCGGGGCTGATGATCGATTCGGAGGGCAATCCGAAGGTCATAGAATTCAACTGCCGCTTTGGCGACCCGGAAACCCAGCCCATCATGATGCGTCTGGCCAGCGACCTGGACCGCCTTTGCAGCAGCGCATTGGCAGGGGAACTGGCCACGACCACGGCCCAGTGGGACAGCAACCCCGCCCTTGGGGTGGTGCTGGCAGCCGAGGGCTACCCCGGCAGCTATGCCAAGGGTATCCCCATCACCGGACTCGAATCGCCGCCGACCCCGGACGACAGCCCTCAGATCAAGGTATTCCACGCCGGCACCACCGAGAAAGAGGGGCAGCTGTGCACCAGTGGCGGTCGGGTGCTCTGCGTCACCGCCCTGGGTGAAGATATCGCCGCGGCCCGCACGGCAGCCTATGAAGCGGCGGCGCACATTGACTGGCCCGGCAAAACCCTGCGGCGGGATATTGGCTGGCGCGCCCTGGACCGTTAGAGTTTCCATATGGAAAAGTCGGAGCAGACCATGGGCGACCGAGAACTCACTCCCGTAGACCAGATGTTGGTGGAGATTGACGGCATGTTGCGGACCTTGTCGCGCCGTGGCGCCACCGCCGCTCGACCCTCGCCGGCTGAAGGTCATTCGGAAGCCAATCTCTCGGAGCGGGAACGCAAGCACATCGCCGGCCTGATGCGCGTAAACCATACCGGTGAAGTCTGCGCCCAGGCCCTTTACCAGGGCCAGGCACTTACCGCGAAAACCGCCGGTACCCGCACGGAAATGCAGGAGGCCGCGCAGGAAGAGATCGACCACCTGGTGTGGTGCGAGGAGCGACTCGACGAGCTCGGCGCGCGGCCCAGCGCCCTCAACCCCATTTTCTACGGCGCTTCCCTGGCCATGGGAGCGGCGGCAGGACTGGTCGGTGATCGGGTGAGCCTGGGCTTCGTGCACGCAACAGAAGAGCGGGTAGCCAGCCATCTGCGCAGCCATTTGAAAGCCCTGCCCGATACCGACCGGAAGTCCCAACTGATCCTGCAGCAAATGCTGGAGGACGAGGAGCGGCACGGGGAAAATGCCCTGAACGCCGGCGGCATGGAGCTACCGGAACAGGTCAAGACGGTCATGAGCCAGGTCGCCAAGCTGATGACTGGCAGTACCTACTGGATCTAAACCCTGCATCAACGAGGATTGCAGGGCGCCAAGCCCGGAATCGACCACCCCCTCCCGGAAGCGCTGCCACCCTTTTTCCTTTGACCCTAACCAAAGTTGGCCCATGACTGCGGCCATTAAATTGGACAGGCCATTTCAGGCTGGGACATGCAAAGGTATGCAAGGCAGGCCGCTGGGGCGGGGAGTGCTAGGCAGCCGTCTCCGGCTCGATCGCATAGCTGTGGGACACCGCAACACCGGCCCTGGACAGCATGATTGAAGCAGAGCAGTACTTCTCAGCGGACAGCTCGACCGCACGACGCACCTGGCTTTCCTTCAGGTTGTTGCCGCTGACAACAAAGTGCAGTTGCATTGATTCAAAGACCGCCGGCACATCATCCACTCGCTGGGCGTGCAGTTCCACGCGACAGGCGGTTACTGACTGGCGGGCTTTCTTGAGAATCGAAATCACGTCGTAAATGGCGCAGCCACCGGTTCCCAGCAACAGCATTTCCATGGGGCGCAGGGACTGGTTGCGTCCACCCAGATCCTCAGGGCCATCCATGACAACAGCGTGGCCGCTGCCCGACTCACCAACAAAGAGAGCTCCGTCTACCCATTTGACCGCGCCTTTCACCCCAGAATCTCCCCGTGCCGGTGTTGTCCTTCTCTCCCAGCCTAGCACAGGGCCGGCTTGTCTCCTGAACCGTGAGCCAGAGCACAAATTACGTTAAGCTATCGGGACTGCGCCGTCGGGGAAACGAGGCGGCAGCGCGTCAGCCCATTGAGGAAGCGGTCATGAAGACTGAAGTTTTGCGACGAATCCCAGAAGCCGAGAGCTTTCTCCGCCACTGTGAACGACTGACCTTCAAGCAGCGGCAAACCATCTTCAAGCAGGGCGAAGCCAGTGACTCGCTTTACCTTGTGCTTGAGGGCTCGGTCTCCGTCATCATCGACGATGATCAGGACTCGGACCAGGAAATGGTAGTCAGCTACCTGAACCCGGGTGATTTCTTTGGTGAAATGGGGCTGTTTGGAGAAGAAGTTCGCTCTGCGAATCTGGTGGCCCGGGTGCCCTCGGAAGTGGCGCGTATCAGCTACGAACGGTTTCACCAGGTGCGCGGTAACTATGCCGATCTGATGTTCGAATTGGCGACCCAAATTGGAAATCGCCTCAGGACCACCACGCGCAAGCTGACCGACCTTGCCTTTGTTGACGTCGCCGGCCGCATCGCCCAGACCCTCAACGATCTGACCATGGAGCCCGATGCCATGACCCACCCGGATGGCATGCAGATTCGCATCACACGCCAGGAGTTGGGCAAGATCGTCGGTTGCTCCAGGGAGATGGCGGGCAGGGTACTGAAAGCCCTGAAGCAGGATGGCCTTATTGAAGTGTCGGGCAAGACCATCGTGGTTCTCAGGGAGCCAAAAACCGCCGCGCTGGATGACGAAGGTCAGATCGTTCAGGAATACTGAAAACGGTCACTGCTGGCCCCGCCACCACCAACCCATATCTCGCCCGGAGAAAGGCACGGGTCGCCCTTAGTCCCGCCGGCCAATACAGCGGCCCATGGCTCATACGAGATCCTGACAGGCGAGCGCACAACGCTGATAACCCAAGGAGCCAGATTGCAGCTGTCTCCGCTGCGGTTGTCAGCCGTCAGCCGTCAGCACTGATCCAACGGCAATCCCAAGCTAATAACTCCGCAAAACTTCGCTTCGGGTCAGCAATCGGTGTCACCTGTTTCTGGTGGCCGCCAGAAATGGGAGGCTCTTCGGAAGGTTTCTTAAGCCTGTAGCTGCTAGCCGAAGAGGCGCCGCAGTTCTTGACCGGGGTCCTCGGCGCGCATAAACGCCTCTCCAACGAGGAACGTGTGAACGCTGTGGGACAGCATTAATTCGACGTCCTCCCGGCTGTGAATACCGCTCTCAGTCACCACCTGCGTCCCCTCAGGAATGTGGGGTAACAGATCGAAGGTAGTCTGCAGGCTGGTATCAAAGGTATGCAGGTTGCGGTTGTTAATGCCTAGCAACGCAGGCTGGAGTTCCAGGGCTTCATCCAGTTCCTGACGATCGTGCACCTCCACCAGCACGTCCAGACCCGCTTCCATGGCGACAGCGTAAAGCTCGCCCAGCAGGGGTCGTTCCAGACAGGCAACAATCAGCAGGATCGCGTCGGCACCCAGGGCCCTGGCCTCCCAGATCTGGTAGGGGTCGATGGTGAAATCCTTGCGAATGACAGGCAGCTCGCAAGCCTCTCGTGCGTCCTGCAGATAAGCGTCGGCGCCCTGGAAAAAATCCCTGTCGGTGAGCACAGAAAGACAGGCTGCGCCCCCGGCCTGGTAGCTACGGGCTATTTCGGCGGGTCGAAAGTCCTCACGGATTACACCTTTGCTGGGACTGGCCTTCTTGACCTCAGCAATGACCGCCGGCCGGCCCGATGCTGCACACCGAGCTAATGATTCGGTAAAGCCCCGTGTCTCGGCTGCCCCATTGGCGAGAGCCATCACCTCCGACAGTGACGCCATTCCCTGTCGCTCCCGAACCTCCTCGACCTTTCTGTCGATGATGGTTTTCAGGACCGTCGGCGTCGACAGCTTGCCGGTCATGAGGATGCCGCCACTGTCTGCTGGGTGAAATCGGCGAAGGCGTCCAGTTTGTCCAGGGCAGCGCCGGAGGCGCGGGACTCCTCCGCAGCGACGATTCCCTCTTTCAGGGAACCGGCGACCCCCGACACATAGATTCCCGCCCCGGCGTTGAGAGCAATGATTGAGCGCGCGCGGTTGGCATCGGGGTCACCGTCACCGGTCAGCGCCCGCCGGATCAGGTCCGCCGATTCCTGTGCCGAGGCCACCCCGAGGCCGTCCAGGGAGGGGTGACCATGGCCATAGTCAGCCGGATCTATCTGGAAGCGTTCGACCACGCCATCACGCATCTCCCACACCGAAGTGGGTGCGGCAATGGAAATTTCGTCCAGACCATCGGCACTGTGCAAAACCAGGGCGTGCTTGCTACCGAGTTTGCTGAGAGCCTCGGCCAAGGGCTGGCACAGATCGGGAGTAAAAACCCCAAGGACCTGGCGCTCCACGAAGGCCGGGTTGGTCAAGGGACCCAGGATATTGAACAGGGTACGCATCCCCAGATCCTTGCGCGGACCTACCGCATGCTTCATGGCGCCGTGGTGGGCGGGCGCGAACATAAAACCCATTCCAACCTGCTCGATAGACGAGGCGATGCCCTCGGGAGACAAATCCAGGGCGACGCCCAGGGACTGGAGAACATCCGAGGAGCCACTGGAACTGGAAACCGAGCGATTACCGTGCTTTGCGACCCGGGCGCCGGCTGCGGCCACCACAAAGGTTGCCGCAGTAGAGACATTGAACAGGTTGGCGCCATCTCCGCCAGTGCCCACCAGGTCAATGAGGCGCTCCTGATCCACATGCACTCGGGTCACCAGACTGCGCATGACCTCAGCGGCTCCGACAATTTCCTCGATGGTTTCCCCGCGTATCCTCAGGGCCACGAGCAGCGCGCCAATCTGGGTCGGAGTGGCGGCACCGGTCATAACCTCGGTCATAACACTGCGCATTTCATCCCGGGTCAGGGATTGCCCATCGACGAGGGTTTGAAGTGCCTGCTTGATATTCATAGTTAGCCTGCTGAGCGCATGGCGGCCCGTTCCGGGAGCCGCTCCAGAAAGTTTTTTAACAGGGCATGTCCGTGCTCGGACAGGATGGACTCGGGGTGAAACTGCACACCTTCCACATCCAACTCACGGTGGCGCAACCCCATGATCACATCCGGCGCCCCTTCCGGACCCGGGGTCCAGGCCGTAACCTCAAGACAGTCGGGCAGTGTCTCCGGATTTACCACCAAGCTGTGGTAACGGGTGGCGGTGAAGGGGCTTGGCAGCCCGGCAAAAACCCCATGGCCCCGGTGGTGGACCGGACTGGTCTTGCCGTGCATGACCGTAGGCGCCCGGACAATATCACCGCCAAAAACCGCGCCAAGGGCCTGCTGCCCCAGACAGACTCCGAAAATGGGCAGGCCACCGGCAAAATGCTCGATGACCTGCATGGAAATGCCCGCCTCTTTCGGTGAACACGGCCCGGGCGAAATACACAGGCCATCAGGGTCAAGTCGCTCAATGTCCTCGACATCGACTTCGTCATTGCGTTTTACAACCACCTCGGCACCGAGTTCCCACAGGTACTGGACAATGTTCCAGGTGAAGGAGTCGTAGTTGTCGAGCATAAGGATCATTGGCTGGCCTGCTTCGGCATCTCTGCAGATGGTCGCTGCTACCCGCTCAATGGGTAGGGGCAAGGACTGGTATGCTGTGAAGCGCGAGTCTATCATCTCCAACCATGACAGCTGAAGAAACCATAGGCTCCAAAAGACGCGTGCCTCTTGAGGAGCGCCCCCTATTCATTACTGGCTTACCCCGGTCAGGCACCTCCATGACGGCCGGAATCTTCGCCGCTCTGGGGGTTTGGACCGGCACCACCTTCCCCGGCAATAAGGATAACCCTAAGGGTTATTTTGAGCATGTAATCCTCCGGGAACAGGTTACTAAAGGAATTCTGGCTGCC
>JAAXJC010000134.1 GCA_012270045.1 Luminiphilus sp. | reverse complement strand
TGCCGTACGACAGAGCCCGCTCAGAGTACTGTCGTGCATGCCACAAGACATGCACAGGATAATCACATCAAGAGGCTCCCTGAGTTTGCTGCGAATCAGCCACTGGCAGTCCAGGACTTTCTCGTCCTGATGGACCTCCCCGGGCCCTCCCAGTTCATGGGGCGAGAACCGGCGCCGAATCTCCGGCGAAAACTGATTCTCTATGAGCGTGGCCGTGGGCTTTGAGAACAGCTGGGCGGACAGGTAAACCATCAGATCGGCAATCGAATTCACCGACCCGACACAGAAAACCCGCTGGGACTGGGTGATCAGTTGATCCCTGCGCAGATTGACCCCGGGATAAGCGGCCTCGAATTCGTCAAACCAGTGCCAGTGGGTGGTGGCGGATATGCCATTCAGCACCCCGGCTTCGGCCAACAAAAAGCTGCCCGTTCCGACGCCGCATACCCAGGCGCCGGCATGAACGCAGCGCTGGATAACACCCAGCTGCCAGTCGTGGTGATGCAGCACCCAGCGCGGATGTCGCCATATGGCCGGCACCAGCAAAATGTCGGGCACCATGGCAGCGTCATCCTGTTGCGTGCTGATGGACAGGCCATCGGCCAGTTCGATCATGCCGCCCTGTCGAGAGACCATTGCCAGTTCCACGGAGCGGCGAGGGCGCTGGGTACTGGCATCCGCCGCTGCCCTCAGGATTTCCAGGGGCAGGGTGACAGAGGTCGCCAGCATGCGCCTGTGGGCCAGGGCCAACAGCCTGATAGGTTGTCCCGCTGCCATGTACTGGTGACCTCCATCCCCCATTAATGGCTAAATTGATATATAAAATGGCTATAAAAGTCAAAATAAAAGGGTTTCAGTCTCTAAACTAGCGTCCCGACCGTGCCTTTGCTCCGAATGGAGTGTGGCTGCGTAACGGTGATAACCCCGGGCCTGTGCCCGATCAAGGAGACATCTCCCCCATGCTGCGTCTTCCTATCCTTGTGGCCGCCGGTGGCATCAACAGTGCCGGGCGTACCTCCAACCGGCGGGCATTCAGGCGCATGGTTATCGATGCACTCGACGCTGGGGCCGCGGCAGAGACCCGTGCCGCCCTGGCGGCTCTGATGGGCACCGAAGATGCGGAGCAGCAGGACGCGGGCACGTTGGTGCGGGGGATTGAGAACAGTCGCTTTGACCCTGCGGCTGTGCCCTGGGCTCGCAGGATCGTTGCGGATACCGCTGTCGACGCCGAGATGCCACCCACCCAGATGACCGAGGGCCTACCCCAGGCCTGGTCGCCACGCCCGGGTTCAGGCAAGCGCACGGCCATATCCCTGGAGGCGGGCAGCGAGTTACTGGTCCCGGGCACCCGGGAATTTGAGGTCAGCGCGGCCGGGTTGCTGCCCACCGGGTTCGACCCCGGGACACTTTACCCGTCACGCAACCACCCCCGCGGCCTGCAGATGACGGTGTTTGCCGCTTCTGACCTGCTCGCCGACCTCGGTATCGATTGGTCGATCGTGGAGGAGCGTGTCCCAGCCGACGGCATCAGTGTGTATGTCAGCAGTTCCATGGGCCAGCTTGACGAGGATGGCACCGGCGGCATGCTCAGGGGACGCGCCATGGGCAAGCGGGTCACCTCCAAACAGTGCCCACTGGGCTTTGCCGAGATGCCCGGGGACTTCATCAATGCCTACATACTGCAATCGCCCGGCAACACCGGTCCTGCCCTCGGTGCCTGCGCCACCTTCCTGTATAACCTGCGTCTGGCCGTGCAGGACATTCGCAGCGGCCGGGCGCGGGTGGCGATTGTCGGTGCCGCTGAGGCGCCTGTGGTGGCCGAGGTCATGCAAGGCTACGCGGCCATGGGCGCACTGGCCTCTGACAAGGCCCTTCGGGCACTGGATGGCCTGGCCGAGGATGCCCGCCCTGATCTGCGGCGAGCCTGCCGCCCCTTTGCCGAAAACTGCGGCTTTACCATGGCGGAATCGGCCCAACTGGTGGTGCTGTTTGACGATGCCCTGGCGCTGGAGTTGGGGGCGCCTGTACTGGGGTCGGTTCCGGACGTGTTTGTCAGCGCCGATGGCCCGAAAAAATCCATCAGCGGCCCCGGGGTTGGTAATTTCGTAACCTTTGCCAAGGCGGCGGCGCTGCTGCGGGATATGCTCGACGGGCCGTGCTTTGCCAACCGGGGCATGGTGCAGGCCCATGGCACCAGCACGCCCCAGAATCGTGTCACTGAATCGGAGATTATGAGCCGGGTGGCGGGTGCCATGGGCGTCCACAACTGGACGGTTGGCGCGATCAAAAGTTTTATCGGCCACTCGCTGGGTGCGGCTGCGGGTGACCAGCTCTCGGCAGTGCTCGGGATTTGGGACACCGGCATCATGCCGGGTATTACCACCATCGATGCCCTGGCCAGTGACGTCGCCACCGAACGCCTCTCCTACCCACTCAAAACCGGCTCGGCGGACAAGCCCGCCTATGCCTTGGTCAACAGCAAAGGCTTCGGGGGCAACAACGCGACGGCCGCTGTGCTGGGGCCCGATGCGACTCACAATCTTCTGGCCCGGCATCATGGTGACTCCGCGGTGTCGGCCTGGCAGCACAGCCACGACCGGGTTCAGCAGTCCCGGGCTGATATAGAGGCTCAGCGCCTGACCTCAGAGTGGGCGCCCCAGTACCGTTTCGACGACGGGGTCATGGCCAACGCCGATGTCCAGCTGAACGGGGAGGAGATCGTGCTGGGTGATCGGCGCATCGGACTGCATAGCGACCTGCCCGATGGTTGGAAGCCCTGATCTGTCGCCCACGGTGCTGCCACTGCTATCCTAGGCCGGCATTTCCAACTGGTTCCAACGCCCATGTCCGTCCTCCACGCCCTGCAGCAACGCAATTCCCACGGAAAACTCTCTGAACCCGGACCCGATGGGCAGCAGCTTGATGCCATTATCGCCGCCGGGCTGCGTGCCCCGGACCACGGCCGCCTGCGCCCCTGGCACTTTGTAGCGATACAGGGTGAGCGGCGCGCCGTGCTGGGTGAAGCCTTTGAGCGAGCCCTGCTGCTGACCCACCCGGACGCGACACCGGCGGAATGCGACAAAGCCCGGGCAGCGCCCCTGCGGGCGCCGCTGATCATAGCGGGTCTGCTGAAACCGGTTGAGCACCCGAAGGTGCCCCGTGTGGAGCAAGTCGCGTCAGTGGCCTGTGCGCTGCACAGCATGTCCCTCGCGGCAGAGGCCCTGGGCTTCGGCACCATGTGGCGGACGGGACGGTATGCCCAGGATGCAGTGGTTGTTGGCGAGCTGGGTGGTCAACCCGGGGATGAGATTATTGGCTTCCTGTACATGGGTACCCGGCAGGGGGAGGCGAAGCCCTTGCCCGATGTTCAAATCGAGTCGCACCTGAATTTTTACTGACGCTGGTCGTATCCAGCCGCTATGCTGTGGCCCGAATTACTATTGCGGTTACAGCGATTCCCTCGCTGATGTTGTCTGCCGAAAATCAATGGAGTGTTGAAGTGTCCGATTTACCTGCCCCCGAGACCCTGGCCCTGCACCTGGAAGATCATATTCTGGAGGTGAAATTGAATCGTCCAGAGGTCGCCAATGCCATGAATATGCCCATGTGGCGCGAGCTTCAGGAGACCTTTGAATGGGCCGACGAATGTCCCGATGTTCGTGTGGTGATTCTCTGTGGTGAGGGCAAGCATTTTTGCGCCGGTATCGACCTGTCCATGTTTGGGTCGATTCACACCGACCATGAGGACCCCAGTCGCGCCAGCGAAAAATTTGTCAAACACCTGCGGGGACTGCAGCGCAACCTGCAATCGTTGCGGGCCTGCCGCAAGCCGGTGCTGGCGGCATTACATGGCGCCTGCGTGGGTGGCGCCATCGACATGATCTGCTACGCCGATATGCGCTACTGCGCCGAGGGCACGACATTCTGTGTCAAGGAGATCGACATTGGCATCGTGGCCGATGTCGGCACGCTGCAGAACCTGCCCTCGCTGATGCCCGAGGGCCTGGTTCGGGAACTGGCCTACACCGGGCGCAACATGCACGCCGACGAGGCCAGGGACAGCGGTTTCATTACCCGGGTCTACCCCGACCGGGATGAGCTGTACCGGGAGGTTCGCAGCATAGCTGGGGAACTGGCCGCCAAAACTCCGCTGGCCCTGCGGGGCACCAAGCAGGTACTCAACTACACCCGCGACCACACGGTGGAGGATGGGCTGGAGTACGTTGCCATTTGGAATGCCAGCATGATGAGCAAGGTCGATGTGCAGGAAGCCATGACAGCCAAGCTGGAGAAGCGGCTACCGAAATTCATGGACTGACCGACCTTGGCTTTGTTCTTTACCCAGCGCCTGCTGCCGGGTCCGGTCTGGCTGCACTTTCTTCTGGTTGGATTCGCACTCTACGCGGCTCTGGCGTTGCTGTTCCCCGAACCCCGGCCGGTACTGGGCCCCCCCAATCCGGCCCGCCTGGATGTCATGGCCGACAGCTATTCCAAGATGGTCGGGGCCCTGCCCACGGATGATGATGTGGCGCGGTTTGTGGAGCTTGAACTGCGGGATGAGCTGTTGTTCCGGGAGGCTCTGGCTGCGGGACTGCATCGATTTGATCCCGTGATAGAGCAACGAATTGTGCGCAATATGCGTTTCCTGGACCCCGACACCGCCGCCGATGAGGGGCAACTGGTTGCCCAGGGGTTGGCGCTCAATATGCACCTGACCGACGAGGTCATCCGCCGCCGTCTGGTGCAGATCATGACCCAGTTCCTGATTGCAGGTGCCGGGCTGGAGACTCCGGATGACCAGGATCTGGCTGTCGCCTATGAGGCCCGGCGCGGGGATTTCCGGGAGCCCGCCCGGGTCAGTTTCCGGCATGTGTTTCTGGCTGAGGTATCCCCCCAGGAGGCGTCGGACAGACTGGCTGAGATCAATGCGGCTGATCTGTCACCTGACGAAGCTATCCGGCTAGGCCAGGCCTTTCTTTCCGGTTTCAATTTCCAGGGGCTCAGTTGGCGGGAGGTGGCTTCGCGCCTGGGCCGTGAATTCACCGAGGTGCTGAGGGAGCGAGTCGAGGAAGGTGCGGAGCCGGGCTGGATCGGGCCGGTGGCATCGGTCTATGGCGTGCATCTGGTCTATCTCGATGCCTACGAGGAGCAGCGACCCCAGACTCTTGGGGAAGTGGCGGAAAAGCTGCGCTGGGACCTGAAGACCGAGCGGGAGCAGGCGGCGTTGGATTCTGCGGTGGCGGCCCTGATGCAGCAGTACGAGGTAAAACGCCAATGAGAGCGTGGTACCTGCTGTTGTTGCTGGCGCTCTCGGCATCGGCGCATGCCCACCGCTTTGCCCCCTCCCTGTTGCAGCTCACTGAGTCGGGCGCCGATCGTGTCGCGGTCACCTGGAAAACCCCCATCCAACAGGTCAGCGATATACCCATGGAGCCCGAGCTTCCCGATAGCTGCAGCGTTCAGGAGCAGTCCCCGTGGATCAGGGAGGGAACGGGCAGGTTACGCCAGTCGATCTACCGCTGCACCGGGGGACTGGTCGGGCAAAGCATTGGGGTATCCGGTCTGGGGCCAAACCAAAGTTCGGTCATGCTCAACCTCAGTCTGGCTGACGGAATCGGCCACCAAGCCGTCCTGACCGCAGATGACCCGGAGTTTTTGGTACCGGAGGAACCCGATCCCTGGCAGGTGGTGGGGCGTTACAGCGTGCTCGGGGCTGAGCACATCTGGGCGGGACTGGATCATCTGCTGTTTGTTCTGGGACTGTTGTTGCTGGTCGGTGGCGGTCGCCGGCTGGTCTTTACCATCACAGCTTTTACGGTGGGACACAGCGTTACCCTCGCCATGGTCACCCTGGGGGTATTCGACTATCCGGTTGCGTTTATTGAATTTCTGATTGCGCTGTCAATTTTCGTGCTGGCGCTGGAACTGACCCGTGAACAGGGGCAGTCCCGGTTGTGGCGTCAACCCTGGTGGCTGGCCGGGGGCTTTGGCCTGCTGCACGGCATGGGCTTCGCGGGGGCGCTGGCGGACACGGGCTTGCCCCAGGGTAATTTGCCCCTCGCCCTGCTGTTTTTCAACGTGGGCATTGAGCTGGGTCAGCTGGCCTTCATCGCCATTCTGCTGCTGGCGGCGGCCCTGTTCAGGCGTGTTGTCCAGCAGCCGTCCCCGGCCTGGGTCCAACTGCCGGTGTTTATCCTCGGGGCCCTGAGCGCCATGTGGTGCATAGAGCGGGGCCTGCGGGTGCTGGCCTGATGGCCAGGGTCGGCCGGGGCTGACTTACTGCCCGGGCTGCTCGCCGGGCCAGTTATCCATCACGATCATCGGATGGAATGCCAGTTGGATACCCTCATCAATGTAGTCTTCATTCTCCAGCACGTCCTTGCGCCGAACCCAGCCGGTGCCCGATCGGGTGTCAATGGCATCGGTCAGGTCGATGCCCCCCAGGCCGGCGAAGGCTTGCTCAAGCTCCAGGTTATAGACACTGACCTGCAGTGACACTGCCGATACCGGACTGGTCCAGTCGAAGTCCGCGGATACGCCATCACCCGGGCCTTTCAGGGAGGGCTTGCGACTCACGCCATTGAATCTCGCAATATGGTTCATGCCCCCCGATACCACGGCGTCATGTTCTATGAGGTCGGTGAAAACAAAGCCCTCGACATCGGTTTTCTCCCGCATGTCGTCCCGCACCGCCTGGACAATCTGGATGAAGGTCTTGGTGTTGATGCGACCCGTTGTGGGGTCCACCGGGTCACCGTAAATCAGCGTCGCGTTGTTCCAGCGCTGGGAAAATTCCCGCTGGGGCAGGATGGTGTAGCCATTGGCTCGCAGGTAGGCGGCGATACGACCGTCGACCATGGTTTCGGATTTTTTGATGTAGTTCCGCGATGGCGCGCCAATATTGATGTGGGCGATCACGACGTTCTTTATCGGCTGTTTATCGAGGACCGCTTGATTGAGCTGGTTGGCATTGGTGGTCGCGTTGTAACCACCGCCCGCCGTATTTGCGCACCCGGACAGTAAGAGTGAAAGGGAGGCAACAAGCGCCAACGCGGCGGTAATCTTGGTGGCGGCTTTGCGAGAAGCTGTGTACGGGTGCATTACAATCATTCCTTATCGTGTTGGGCGTATGCTAGCAGAGGAGAGTTAGGCGTGGGTACGGTGCTCCATGACAGTGTGCTGGGTGAGGGCCCCGATGTGGTGCTGCTGCATGGCTTGTTCGGCCAGGGCAGCAATTTGGGCAGCGTCGCCCGGGCCCTGCAGTCCCACTTCAGGGTACACAGTCTCGATTTGCCGGACCACGGTCGCTCTGCCTGGACCCGCGCGCCGTCGATTCCCTCCTATGTCGAGGCCGTGGCCGCGTGGCTGAAGGAAAGGAAAATCTGCCGGGCCCACCTGCTGGGGCACTCTCTGGGCGGCAAGGTGGCCATGGGGCTGGCCCTGGCGTATCCCGGTCTTGTGGACCGTCTGATCGTCGCTGATATTGCGCCCATCGCCTATCAACCCAGTCACGATCATATCTTTGAAGGTTTGGCGGCGGTCAGTGCAGCCCGGTGCGCAAGTCGCAGCGAGGCCGATGGGGTGCTGGCCAACCACGTTGACGAGCCGGGGGTACGCCAGTTCCTGCTCATGAGTTTGGCGAAAACGGGTCCTGAGCAAGCGCTGGACTGGCGCTTGAATCGAGAAGGCCTGGCCCTGGGTTACCTGGAATTGCTGGCCGCCGTGCCAGGGGAGGCCAGTTTCGATGGCGACACGCTAGTGATCCGTGGCGCCGACTCAGCTTATGTCAGGGACACCGATATGACTGCAGTAAGAAGCTTGTTTCCCCGCAGTCAGTTGGTAACTTTGGCCAATACGGGGCACTGGCTGCATGTGGAGAAGCCCGCGGAGTTCAATGCCCAGGTCCTGGCGTTCCTGGGTTGACTATGTGACCCCTTTGTTAAGCCGCCAAATTTAATCCACAGGCCGAAGAATCCACAGAAGCTGTGGATAATTTGGTGGGTAATTTGTTCAAGCGAGTCAAAAGCCCAGCGCTTGTCTGGCTGAAGTTAGATTGGTTAAATTTTAACCAATAGGTAAATACTAATATAAATCAATGGCTTGTAATGCTTATCTTGAGCTTAACTGGGGGTTCTCTACGTAAATCGGAGTCCATGGTGCCTGGGAGAGGGCGTGTGCATAAAGCCAATGGGGCGTCAAGCACCAAACGGAAAATTTGAACGTTTTTTTTCAAAAAGATTTATGGCGGAAAGGTTAAATTATTGGTGACCCGTGTCACATTCAGGGCCTGGAGTGGCTGTAATTGGCCTATCAGATTTGTTAAGCGCCTCGGTACGTACAACCAACTGTACAGGTTTCCCTGATTTCCACTGAATCCAATTCAGGCAGCGCGGGCTTGAGCCGGTCCCAGATCCATTTCGCCAATAATTCACTGGTGGGGTTCTCGAGCCCAGGCACCTCATTGAGGTAGTGATGGTCCAGTTGCTCCAGCAAGGGTGCGAACGCATTTTTGATGTCATCGAAGTCCATCAACCAGCCCGTGACCGGG
Source organism: Luminiphilus sp. (assembly GCA_012270045.1). Lineage (GTDB taxonomy): Bacteria > Pseudomonadota > Gammaproteobacteria > Pseudomonadales > Halieaceae > Luminiphilus. The sequence goes on along the minus strand of JAAXJC010000134.1, from coordinate 1,311 downwards.
TCCACCTCGCCCTTGATGGTCAGCCTTACAAAGAAGGAGTGTCCGTGCAGGCGGGCGCATTTGTGTCCTTCGGGCACGTTCGGCAACCGATGCGCTGCCTCAAATCTGAAGTCTTTATAAAGTTCCATGGAGCTACCGAGTACCCGGGGAGACCCGCTGCGTTTAAAAAATGACCATCATATGCTAGCCGCTCGCGGCGCCGCGGGAGTGTACACCCATCCAGCCGCTTTTGGAAAAATCCCGCTAACCGTTGACAGGGGGGGTGCCGCATTTATAATGCGCCGCTCTGGTTTGGGGTGATTAGCTCAGCTGGGAGAGCATCTGCCTTACAAGCAGAGGGTCGGCGGTTCGATCCCGTCATCACCCACCACCCTCTCAGTTGGAGACGGGTCCAAGCCACAACCGATGCAGCCTCTGCATTGTCTACCTGGAGCGGTAGTTCAGTTGGTTAGAATACCGGCCTGTCACGCCGGGGGTCGCGGGTTCGAGTCCCGTCCGCTCCGCCATTTTTTCCAGACGCTACTTGCGGCTCCGAAACCCTGTGTTCCTCCAGTGTCCGCTGGCTACGCACATCTGAACCGGCGCCAACTGCGCGCACCAGCCACGCACAGTTGCTGTGCCAGGTGATTATGGCGAGTGAGCTCCCGCTTCCGCGTTGAATCCCCCAACCCAGGCTCAGCCCGCAGAGCCTGTTGCCTCTGCCGCTCGCGTGGGGTGCTGCCAGCGCTGGCTAACAGTCGTTTTCGAGGGCTAAGCAGCCTGAGGCCAGCTGGGGAATTGCAGTGCAGCCTGGGCTTCTTGTCGCAGTCCGATAGTCAGTACTTTAATCGGCCATGTATACTCGCGCCCGTCGGAAACGTTGCCGTAAACTTAGGGCGGCCTGACAGCGATCGGGTTATAGGGAGTACCCGATATAACAGGGAAGTTGAAAACGCATGGTGTATCTTTTGGCAGTCTCTCGTCCGAAACGGAACCGGCCATTTATAAAGGCTGCTACTGCTTGCTTACTTCTAATTGTTTCATTCGGGTGGACTGCATGGGCTGAGGCTGCGGCTTGCTCATCTAATGACTATGAGTTCACTACGCAGGCGGAGGTTGATGCTCTGGGCGCTACCGGATGCGATAGCATTTCGGGGTATCTGCGCATTAAAACCTCTACAGACATCACCAACCTCGATGGTCTAGCCAGCATCGCCAGCGTTGGGGGTGATCTGATCATCGAAAACAACGAAGACCTCGGAAGCCTGTATGGGCTAGACATCTGCGCCCGCGGTAGAGGTGAGATGATCAGGTTTGGCGTAGTCGCCGTGA
>JAAXJC010000215.1 GCA_012270045.1 Luminiphilus sp. | reverse complement strand
ACAGGTCAGCCAGCTGCGGGACCGTCACCACTTTGATATCCAGCACTTTGGCCATCTTGTGCACGGTAGAGTGAATGGAATAAGGGGCAACTATCTCTGGCGCGGTAATGTCAGGGCGATGTTCCCTCGCCCAGTTGCGCATGGCGTGGAGCGCGCAAAAATTTGATTCGGTGCCACCCGAAGTCAGGTTGCCCCTGGACTGCTCATTTCCTCCCACCAGGTCGATACAGATATCGAGGACATCGTTCTCCAGCTTCGCTGCCGATCCTTCCTGAAACGTGAACAAGGCGTTCCAGGAGAAAAACTTGGCGTGGGTCTCCTTGGCGATTTGCAGTGCGTCGCCAATTCCCCAAAAGGCGGTGCTGCTCAGCTTGCCGCTCTGCTCGGGGGTCATGCCGTCCACTAATTCATCAACCTGCCGGGTGACTTCTTCGTAGCTGGCGCCCGTCCGGGGCAGTGTATGGAGAGATGACGTCATAGGGTGACCTTTCAGTTGCTGGCCGCCAGTGAATTGGCGGACCGTTTGAGCGCCATTGTTATACCTGAGAATCCCGCCAGGATGAGAAGGCCCGCTGCCATTAACACCTGCAGCATATCGGCCCGTTGCAGGATGAGGCCGGCAATGGCAGGACCGATGGTCGCGCCGGCACCCAGGGCGGCGGTGGTAAGCACCGAATACCGGCCGGATATGTCCAGCTTGCTGACACTGCCCAACATGTAGGCCAGCCAGAAATTAAGGGACAGGGTCAGCGCCACAATGGCCAGGGAGAATCTCACCAGGCCGGGGTCATTGCTCAGCAGGACAATGGTTAATGCGGTACCCAGGGCTCCCAGCCAGTGGGGAGCCAGGTGGCCCATTCGATTACCCAGCCAGGCGGCGCCCATAGCACCCGCCACGCCAGTGATGATCGTCAGTGACAGGATCAGGCCGATTTCATGCCCGCTCAGACCGCCGGTGACGCCAATCCGCTCCACGAAGGCGTAAATGCCCGAGTAGCCCGTGAACCAGAGCAGCAGGGCAATAAGGCCCAGCAGTACAGCCCTGCCGGCAATGGGAGCATGGTCGTTTGTTTGATGGCTCTTGATGGCATGGGTGGGGGTCCAGTGGCTTGTGACCGACAGCAAGGCGACAAAGGCAGCTGTGGCAATCAGTATCCCGGCAAATCCAAATTGGGGGCCGATCACGGCGGGCCCGGCAAACAGCAGTGCGCTGCCCAGCACCAACTGTGCTGCCAATGCGATACCGAAATGTTTATCCGGGGCTTCGCTCTGGCCGATGATGGTGATGGAGATGCCGTACAGCATACCGGCACCCACCCCGGCGAAAAACAGGCTGGCGTAAATGGCATTCAATGAGGTCTGGGCTGCACCTGCCAGCAGGGCCGCAACGAACACCAATGATGACAACCAGGCGGCGGAGCGCATGTTGACACGCCCAAGCCAGAAGACTGCCGAGGTCGTGATGAGCGTATAGCCGGCAAAATAGGCTGCGAGCAACAACCCCGCCTGATCGGCGTCAATTGCCAGGGAGTCCATGACGGTACCGATGAGGACGGGCGCGATCAGATAGATGATGGCGCCTGACGTCGACATCAGGTAGGCGTTGACCAGTGTCAGGCGGGTCACAGGTAACTGGCCACTCTGACATCACTGCCGTTGATAAGGCCGGCCAGGTTGTTGAGGCTGACCTCATTGATATGGGGCAGGATAACGGGCATCAGACGTTGGTGATCTTCACCTGTTATCGAGGTGAAGTACTGCTGCCAGCGCAGAACCCCGGTATTCGAGCCCGTCTCCTCAATCTCGATGAGGGCGACGTAATCTTCCAGCGGGAAGGTTGGCCCGTGGGCCCGGTACACGTAGCGATGGGGCGGTTCCCACAGCAATACCTCCTCCCGTATTTTCCCAAACAAGATGAAATCCACATCAAACTGGAGCTCCTCCTTAGCGTACTGATCATCGATAACCGCCCGCTTGGCCAGGACGTACCAGTCCTGAAT
>JAAXJC010000107.1 GCA_012270045.1 Luminiphilus sp. | reverse complement strand
GAGACGCGCATGTTATATTATAACATTAAGAGTGCAAGCAACATTTTTGGACACTTGCATGACGCGTTGCCATAAAATGACACGAAAATGGCCGGATTCGGCAGTAGTGAAGATTAAACCAACAAACCGCACAGTACCGCCTGATCAGTGCATGCTCCTGACCCTCGATGCAACACCCCATGCGCGTTGAAGTCATTGATTCGGTCCAGCGGCTCACCGAGATTGAGGTGGCATGGGACGAGCTCTACAGCTGTGACCCCAACGCACACTTCTTCCTGTCGTCAGACTTCATCTACGCCGTAGCCATCCGCGCGGCGGGTAAATTTCGCATCCTGACCACCTGGACCGATGACGACCGCCTGGCAGGCGTACTGCCCCTGCTGGTCACCACAAAATGGAGCAAGACCCAGCATTGCCTTGTCAATGTGCTCGATATGTTGGGCCATGTATTTGATGCGGATTACACCGGCATTCTGTGCGATCCAGAATTTGAGTACCCGGTATGTGAGCTGTTTGCAGCTGAGGTCTCGGGCATGGCCTTTCGACGCATCATCCTGAACTACTACAGCGGCTGCTCCGACAGACTGGCCCGATTTATCGGTGCCTTTGATCCGGAAATCTTCGATACGAAATTCAATGAACACATTATCAATAACGGCGAAACCGATAACCTGGTCTGCCCCTATGTCGATCTGCCGGACAGTTTTTCGGACTATCTGGCTTCGCTGAGCAGCAATACCCGCCAAAAGCTGCGGCGGCTCCTACGGCAACTCGATACCGACACCAGTCTCCAGGTAAGAAAATCCCGCCCTGAGACCTACCCCCAGGACGTCGCCGTTCTGTCGAAGCTTTGGTACCTGAAGCATGCCCAAAACAAAGGCCATAAACGGGCTTCCCAGCTTGCCGAGGCATTCAAGGACGTCATCATGCTGGGGCTTGCCAACGGCACCGTATACCTGGCAATCCTGTATCGCGACGGCAAACCGATCGCAGCCCAGGCCAACTATCTGGACAAGGTCAAAGGCCAGGTTTTGTTCCACGTCGGCGGGCGGGACGATTCAGTCCGGGATCTGTCTGTCGGGCTGATGCTGCAGGCCCACTGCATCCGTTGGTCGCTCGCCAACAACTTCGGCCTGTATGACTTCACCACCGGCAATGAACCCTACAAATACAGTCTGGGAGCCTCGGATCGAAAAATCACCTCCTGCGAGGTATTTACCCGGTCGGGTACCAATGTCTCGGACAGACTGGATGGCGGTTGTAGGGACGAGGCGCTGGTATTTATAGAGCGTTATGCCAAAAAGGGGCGCATTGAAGACGCTCGAACCGCGCTACGCCAAGCCCAGGCGGCCTGGCCTACGTTGGCTTTACCCGAGGACATCCAGGCGTTGATCGCCCCCCGTGCCGAGGCAAACCGAGATCGCCAATAGGGCGAGCAGCCGCTTTTTCCAAAACTGCCACGACGCGGTTATCCGCCAAATACAAGCCTGTATCACTGATTTTCGGGAATCAGTTGCCGCACTACGGCCCGGGACAAATCTAACGCCTAGACGAGCCACTGGATGTACCCCCCTGGCCAATAAAAACCACGCCGTTCTGGGGATCAAGATTCCTAAAAAAACGTGCCAGAGGTGCTTCTCTCGGACCTTGGGTTCAGGGTAGTCTCAGCAAAAAATAAGGGGGAGCGATGGCTATGGATTCCCAGGCCAAAATCGTCATTGTCGGGGGCGGCATCATGGGAGTGGCACTGGCCTACCACCTGGCCGAGGAAGGCGAAACCGACGTTGTACTCATTGAAAAAGGCGAGCTGACATCCGGCTCCACCTGGCACGCCGCGGGACAGTGCCCCAGCCTGGTGAGCAACTACAACCTGGCGAAAATCCACGACTACGGCAACCGCCTATACCCCACCCTGGAAGAAAAAACCGGCCAGTACGTGAGTTGGCACGCGTCGGGTGGTATTCGTATTGCCCGCCAACAGGTCGACCTGGACTGGTTCCATTACATGAAAGGCATCGCTGACAACGTCGGTTTCCGGATGGAAATCATCGACCCGGCGAAGATCAAGGAGATCAACCCCTTCTATGATATCGACGGCGTCATCGCCGGCGCCTGGACCCTGGATGACGGCCACGCCGACCCCTCTGGACTGACCAACGCCATGGCCCGGGGCGCCACCGACAGCGGGGTGCGTATCGTTCGGCACAATCGGGTAGTGGACATCAATCCCCTGCCCTCCGGGGAATGGGAGGTGGACACAGAGCTGGGCAAGATCACCGCCGAAATTGTCGTCAACGCGGCGGGCAGCTTCGCCCGGCAGGTAGCCCAGATGGTAGGGGCTGACCTGCCCATTGCGAATATGGAGCACCATTACATTGTCACCGGGGCGATACAGGATTTTGTCGATCGGGATGGGGAGTTCCCGGTCATGCGCGACCCTTATGCCTCGGCCTACATCCGGCAGGAACAGAAATCGGGGCTGATCGGTATTTACGAGTCCAGCGGCATCACCGAGGCCTGGGGCCCCGACGGCCTGCCGCCCTGGTCTTCCGACAGCGAACTGTTCCCCGATGACCTGGACCGCATCATGCCCTGGTTGGAACGGGCCATGCACTGCATGCCCAACATGATGGATGCGGGGATCAAGCGCGTGGTCAACGGCGCCATACCCCACTCGGCGGACGGGCCGCCCCTGCTGGGGCCGGTAGCCGGCCTACCCAATTTCTGGCTGTGCTGCGGCTCCTCCTTTGGCATTGCCCAGGGCGCTGGCTGCGGCAAGTACCTGGCCCAGTGGATGGTCCACGGGGACTCGGAAATCAACATGACCGGCTTCGACCCCCGGCGCTTCGGAGACTTTGCTGATCGAAGCTACATGCAGGCCAAGGGCTTCCAGGACTACGGATTAACCTATGCCACGCCATTGCCCGGTGAGGAATATCACGCAGCCAGGAACTGCCGCCTGAGTCCTCTGCACGCGACCCTGGAAGCCAATGGCGCCCAATTCACCCAGACCTTTGGCTGGGAGCGCCCCAAGTGGTTCTCCACCAACGGCGAGGAAGAGCAGTACGGCTATCGACACAACAACGCCTTTGACGCGGTGCGGGAGGAGTGCCGGGCCGTGCGGGAACGGGTGGGGGTGATCGACCTTACCGGCTTTGCCAAATACGACGTCTGCGGCCGGGATGCCGAGGCCTATCTGAACCGCATCCTGGCTAACCGGGTATCCGCCAGGGACGGCGGTATCACCCTGGCACACTTTCTCTCGAAGAACGGCCGCATCCTGGGGGAAACAACAGTCACCCGAGTCAGCGACCAGCACTTTTACCTGCTTTCCGCCGCCAGCGCCGAACTTCGAGACCTGGACCATCTGCAACAGCAGATCGGCCCCGACGAGCAGGTCACTATCCAAAACGTCACTGATGAGCGGGGGGTCATCGTCCTTGCCGGTCCCCGGGCCCGGGAGGTACTCGCCACGCTGACCGATAGCCCCCTGGATAACAGTGCGTTCCGCTGGCGTACCGGGCAGGACATCACGGTCGCAGACATCCCGACCCGGGCTTTACGCATCAATTACGTCGGCGAGCTGGGTTGGGAACTGCATCCGGCCATGGCTGACCTGCCCACTCTCTACGACGCCGTCTGGCGGGCGGGAGAGACCCATGGCATCGCCGATTTCGGCCTCTACGCCCTGAACAGTCTGCGCATGGAGAAGGCCTACCGGGGCTGGGGCTCGGAACTGACCAACGAGGTGAACCTGATGGACGCCGACATGGCGCGCTTCTTTGGCAGGGCAAAGGCGGACTTTGTCGGCAAGGCGGCGACGGAGGCGGCCCCCGGGGGGCCCCTGCGCCTGGTCTACTTTGAGATCGCCGCTGGCGATTCGGACGTGCGCGGCGGGGAACCGGTTTTTGTCGGTGACCAGTGCATAGGTGTAACCACCTCGGGTGGTTACGGTTACGCAGTGGAGAAAAGCCTGGGCTTTGCCTATGTACCTCCAGAACAGGCGACACCGGGATCTGAATTCGATGTCGGCCTGCTGGATGCTCGTTACCCGGCCACGGTGCTCGCCGACCCGGCGTACGATCCCGACAACGCCAGGTTGATGAGCTGATGGCGGCCCTGCCCGATCGTTGTGAAGTGGTTGTCATTGGCGGCGGTGTTATTGGCTGCTCGGTGGCCTACCACCTGGCCGATGCCGGCATCACCGATGTGGTGCTGCTGGAACGCAAGGAACTGACCAGCGGCACCACCTGGCACGCGGCGGGTCTGGTAGGCCAGTTGCGCACCTCCATCAACATGACGCAACTGGCCCGCTACACCAGCGAGCTGTACCGGGGCCTCGAGGCCGAGACCGGTCAGGCCACCGGCTATCGCCAGTGCGGTTCCATCTCCATTGCCGGGACCGCCGAACGTCTCGAGGAACTCAAACGCAGCGCCTCCATGGCCAAGGTCTTTGGCCTGGAGGTCAATGTACTGACGGTGCCGGAGATCGCGGAACGCTATCCGCTGATCCAGACCGATGATCTCCACGGCGGCATCCATATACCCTCGGACGGCTACGCCAATGCCGTGGATATCACCCAGGCCCTGGCCAAGGGGGCGCGCAGCCGGGGGGCGAGGATCTTCACTGACACCCGGGTAGACGCCATCCTGCAACAGGGGGGCAAAGCCACGGGGGTTCGCACCTCCGCCGGGGATATCCAGGCCCGCTACGTGGTGATTTGCGGCGGCATGTGGTCCCGGGATCTGGCCGCCTCGGTGGGTGTCACCCTGCCCCTGCACGCCTGCGAGCATTACTACGTGTTGTTCGAGTCGGTCGCGGGTCTGCATCCCGATCTGCCCGTGCTGAGGGACTACGATGCCTGTACCTACTACAAGTACGACGCGGGCAAGCTGTTGGTCGGGGCCTTCGAACCCAGCGCCAGGCCCTGGGGCATGGAGGGCATCAGCGAAGACTTTTGCTTTGATGAAATCGCCGGTGACTTCGAACATTTCGAACCGGTGCTGCACGATGCCATGAAGCGCCTGCCCGCCCTTGAGCAGGCGGGCATCCAAAAGTTTTTCTGTGGTCCCGAGAGCTTTACCCCGGATGTGCGCTACCACCTGGGGGCGGCCCCGGAACTGGGCAATTGTTTTGTCGCTGCCGGGCTCAACTCCATCGGGCTGCAGTCAGCAGGAGGCGTGGGCAAGGTCACCGCCCAGTGGATCCGCAACGGACATCCGCCGGTGGATCTCTGGGAAGTCGACGTACGCCGCAACATGCCGTTCCAGCGCAACCGCCACTATTTACAGGAACGGGTGAGTGAAAGTCTGGGGTTACTGTATGCCACCCACTACCCCTTCAAGCAGTATGAGACCGGTCGTGGAGTGCGCAAATCGCCCTTCCATGATCGGCTGGTCAAGGCCGGCGCCTGTCACGGGGAAGCCTACGGCTGGGAGCGCCCCAACTGGTATGCGCCGGTGGGCGTCGACCCTGTTTACCAATACAGCTATGGCCGCCAGAACTGGTTTGAATACTCTGCCGCCGAGCACCGGGCGGCCCGGGCAGGCGTGGTGTTGTTTGACCAGTCCTCCTTTGCCAAGTTTCGCCTGGAAGGCCGGGATGCGGCACGGGTATTGAATCGCGTCTGCGCCAACAACATCGACGTCAAAACAGGTCGCGTGGTGTACACCCAGTGGCTGAATGACCGGGGCGGTATTGAGGCCGACCTCACCGTGACACGCCTGGCCGAGGATGCTTTTTTAATCGTCAGCGCAGCGGAAACCGAGGTCCGCGATTTCCACTGGCTAAAAAGCCATATCCCCGGGGACGCCCACTGCGTGCTCACCAACGTCACGTCGGGCATGGCGGTTATTTCACTGATGGGGCCCCATGCCAGGAACCTGCTGCAGTCCCTGACCCCCGACGACCTGAGTCATTCCGGGTTTCCCTTTGCCAGCAGCCGGGAGATCGAACTGGGCTTAGGCTACGTGCGTGCCTCGCGCATTACCTTCGTGGGCGAGCTGGGCTGGGAGCTCTACATCCCCACCGAATTCGCCCAGGACATCTACGACCGCATCATCCTGGCCGGGCAGGAGCACGGTTTGGTCCACGCCGGCTACCACGCCCTGAACAGCCTTCGCATGGAAAAAGCCTACCGGCACTGGAGTCACGATGTGACCGACGAGGATACGCCCCTGGAGGCGGGGCTGGAATTTGTCGTGAAATTCGATAAACCCGGCGGCTTTATCGGTCGGGAGGCCCTACTGGAACAACAGGAGCGAGGCGTCTCACGGCAGCTGCTTCAATTCTTGCTCAAGGACCCCGAACCCCTGATCTACCACAACGAGCCCATCTGGCGTGACGGAGAACTGGTGGGTCACATCACCTCGGGGGCCTACGGGCATACCCTGGGCGGTTCGGTGGGGCTGGGCTACGTCGAAACCGAAGCGGGCACCCCGGGTGAAGCACTGCTGGCAGGCCACTACGAAATCGAAGTCGCCTGTGAACGCTTTGCCGCCACCGCTTCCCTGCGACCGCTATACGACCCGGAGAACAGCCGCATACGCAGCTGAGCTACCGAGTCACAGTGGCCCGGGAGAGTACCCAGGAAAAAGAGCACGCGCTGTCAGGCGGTTTTCAGCAGGTCCTCAATCTGTAACCGGATGGGAAACTTCGCCCTGATCTCGGCGTCCACAGCCGCGCTGATGTGGCTGGGCACGTAGTTGGCCAACAGGTTATCCCGCATGCGAATGGCACTGTCGATGGCCAGGGGTTTGTCTGATTGCTCCCACACGGTGGGACTGAACCGGTTACCCACCTCCGGGTAGATGTATTCGCTCTGCATAACAGCGAGCGTGTGGTCCGAGCCCAGGTAGTGGCCCTTTTCCCCCAGGCACACCTCGGCCAGGTCGTCGAAGCCCAGGGTTTTCTCATTCACCTCAACGCCCCGAACCGCCCGCATGGTTGCACCGAGCACATCGTTATCGAGGATCAGGCTTTCGGGACAGACGCCCAGCAGACTGGAGTACATACCCGCCGCCTCATAGATGATATTGGCCCCCGCCAGAGCCGGCGGCATCAATGTGTGCGCGCGCTCCGCTCCCGCCTGAAAGTCGGGCATGTTGGCGTCGGTCATGCCGCAGGCAGTGCCAAAGGGCAGATCAAAATGCACACCCAACTGGGCGCAAGCGCTGGAGATCAGGCCCTGCTCCGGCGACCCCCCGCTCATGGCCCCGGTACGCAGGTCAGAAACAAAGGGCCAGGTACCGATGATCGCTGGAGCGCCGGGCTCAATGGCATTGACGTATACCAGGCCGCCCAGGCACTCGGCCCAGGCCTGGCTGACCGCGCCCGCGAGGGTGGCAGGGGTCGTGGCACCCGCCTGACCGGCCGACAACAACAGCACGGGCATACCGCCCTGGACGGCGACCCTGAGGCACTCCAGGGCATCGCTGGCGAACTTCATGGGCGGCACCACAAAACAATTGGACTGACTGACAAAGGGTCGGGCTCGCCACTGGGCCTCGCCACCGGCGATGATATGCAGCATCTCCAGGGTTTTTTCCAAATGGGTGTAGTGACCCCAGCTGGCACCGGCATGTTTGCGGGTCCCGGCCACCGAACAGTAGGTGGTGTTGAGGTCCATCTCATAGGGGTCTTCAATGTCCCGCAGCACACACATGCGCTGGAACATATGGATGTGCTCGCAGTTATCAGCGATCCGGGCGAGGTCATAAAGATCCCGGGACGTGGAGGGGCGATATTCGTTCTGCACCGAGTCGGCGATCATGACCGCAGCGCCCGCCGTGGAAAAATGCACCCGGGTACCCGACAGGTCGAGATCGTATTCGGGGTCCTGGGCGTACAGGGTCAGGTTGCGGCGCGCCTTGGACAGCACATCCTCCACCACCGCCCGGGGCATGCGTAACCTGCCATCGTCACCCAGCTCCGCACCGATCGCCGTGCAGGCCTCGATACAGTGGGGGGTGGCGTCCTTGAAACCCACCTCCTCCAGGATGCGGAAGATAGTGGCGACTACGGCATCGACATCGGTCGCGGAAAAGGGTTGATAGCGACCACCAAGCTCCCCGGGCCGTACGGGTTTCATATGCTCGGCAAGGGGCGCGCTGCGCTGGGCGTGGCGCGCCTGCCGACCTCCGGAACGTCTAGCCATTATTATGATCTCCCCCGGCTGTCAGGTCAGGTTATCGCCGGAGGTCTGACGCCTCAGTGCGATTGCCACGAGTAGAAATACCCCAAAATTCACGGCAGTTCCAGAGCTAAATACAAGGATCGGGAGCAGTGGACGGCCGGGCAGCCCAGCACGCCTCGCACGGCCCGTTTAGCTGTCACCCGCAGGGCGGAAATGTGTATATTCAGTCGAATGGAAAGGGAGAAATAGCGTGACTTGGCTGGTGATTGGTTTCTGGGGCTGCCTGGCCATGTGGCTGATCAGTCTGGCGGGGGATCTGGGGCTGGCGCGCCGCACCGATGCCCCGGTGGGGATGTTCTGGCTGCCATTAATCAGTGCCACTGTAGCCTTCATTGGCATGTGCTACTTCGGCAACGCCGCCGGTATGTTCGGCCTGTAACCCGCCGTCCTGAAGAACCGCGCCCATGCCGCCCCGGTACCGAAGGATAGGCGCCCTTGACAGCGGTACCCAGCACTCTCCGGGATGGTTATGCTGCACCTACGCCTCCCGCCCGGAGTCATCACCACAACGTCTGAGTAACGAGGATCACCGTTTATGCACACTTGGATACTGCGCACTGCCCCAGCACTCGCCCTTGCATGCCTGTTGGCGCCTCTGGCCAACGCCGGGTTACCGGCAGCCGTCGATCAGCGCGTCGACTCGGTGATGCCCGACGTGGTGACCTGGCGCCGGGACTTCCACCAGCATCCGGAACTGAGCAACCAGGAGTTTCGGACGGCCGGCATAGTCGCTGAGCACCTGCGCGGACTGGGCATGGAAGTTCGTGAGGGCATAGCCCACACCGGCGTGATCGGGGTGCTGCGGGGTGGCGATGGGCCCACCGTGGCACTCCGGGCAGATATGGATGCCCTACCCGTCGAGGAACTGGTGGACCTGCCCTTCGCGTCCAAGGTGCGCGGGGAATACCTGGGCCAGGACGTTGGTGTAATGCATGCCTGTGGCCACGACAACCACGTCGCCATCCTGATGGGCGTCGCCGAGGTACTGGCGGGCATGGGTGACGAACTTCCCGGTACGGTGCTGTTTATCTTCCAACCGGCGGAGGAAGGCACACCCGACGGCTCGGTGGGTGGCGCTGAACTGATGCTGGCAGAGGGCGCTTTCGACGATCCGCGGCCCGATGTGGTGTTTGGACTGCACGTGTTTCCCTTCCCGGCCGGCACCATCGCCACCCGCCCGGGCGGCCTGATGGCGTCGTCGGACAGCTACAAGATCACCGTGCGAGGCAAACAGACCCACGGCGCCGTGCCGTGGGCCGGCGTTGACCCTGTGGTCACCGCCAGTCAGGTGGTGCTCGGGCTGCAAACCATCGTCTCACGCCAGCTCGATGCCACCCTCACTCCCTCCATCATCACCGTGGGCAAGATAGACGGCGGTGTGCGCAGCAACATTATTCCTGAATCCGTGGACCTGATCGGCACCATTCGCACCTTCGATGCGGATACGCGCCTGGACATTCACGACCGCATGCATCGCACCGCCAGCCATATTGCCGAGGCCGCAGGGGCATCGGCGGAGGTCGACATCGACCTGGGTTATGGCGTTACCCGCAACGATCCCGACCTGTACCGACAGATGGCCCCGACCCTGCGTGGGGTAACGGGCGGGCAGTTTATTGAGGCCCAGCAAACCACCACGGCGGAGGATTTTTCCTACTTCGCCAACGAAGTGCCCGGGCTGTTCCTGTTCCTGGGAGTAGCCCCCGACGATCCCGCCCTGGTGTACCCCAACCACTCCCCCCGGTTTTACGCCGACGAGCGGGCGCT
>JAAXJC010000046.1:38724-43208 GCA_012270045.1 Luminiphilus sp. | reverse complement strand
AATCCTGATGGAGCGCGATGAACTGGGCTTTGATGCCCCCGCCCCTGTGGGTCACCCGGTGCGGGCCAGCCTGCCGGCGGATGCCGGCACCGGACCCGCCATAGGCGAGCGCTTGCCGGACTTTGAACTGCCCAGCACACTCGGCCATCCGATCCGCTTTCATGCCCACCGGGGCCACTCCAAAGCAGCCCTGGTGTTCTACCGTTCGGCGGTCTGGTGACCCCCCTGTTGGACGCAGCTCGGGGAGCTTCGCGACGCCTACGCCCAGTTTGAAGCCAACGGCATCAAACTGTACGGCCTGTCCTATGACGACCTGGAAACCCTGGATGAGTTCACCACCGCCCAGGGCATACCTTATCCACTGCTCTCGGATATCGATTCAAAGGTCATCCGGCAGTACGGCATCCTGAATACCCAGGTCTCGGAAGACGACGCCTTCATCCACGGTATCCCCTACCCCGGGGTTTTTATCTGCGATGAGCAGGGCATCGTGACGGCAAAATTTTTCCACGACTCCTATAAAAAAAGAGACAGCGCCGAAAACCTGATCGACGCCGCCATGGGCCGCATCCCTATCGACCAGGGGGCGGCCCGGGTTACCGGGGGCGAGGCCGATATCAACATCACGGCGACAGTGCGCGGTGGCCGGGGCAGCCTGAGGCAGGGCATCATCCGCCACCTGGTGTTGCGCTTTCAGCTCGCACCGGGGCTGCACATCTACGGTGAGCCGGTTCCAAAGGGACTGACCGCCACCCGGGTTACGATAACCGGACCGGCAGATGTCCGATCCCTGCCCGCCCGGTTTCCGCCCAGCGTACCCTTGCGCCTGCCGACCCTGGATATGGAACTGCAGGTCTGGAGTGACGAGGTGGATATTGTGCTGCCTTTTTATGCCGCCGGCGATCTGGCCACCGAGGCACACGCCCCAACCTCGCCCCATTGCCAGCTGGAATTCGAAGTTGCCTATCAGGCCTGCACCGAGTTGGAGTGCCTGCTGCCCCGCAGGGAGCGGTTCACCCTGGAGTTGCCTGTCGATGTCGTAGACGTACCCAACCTTGGGGTGCACAGGGGCCACGGCCAGCGAGAGGGCCAGTACGACAGCACCCCGGCCATGCGCCGGCTGCTCTGGCGCAAGGTCCGCGCCCGGCCCCTGGGGCTGGTCAAGCTGATCTGGAAAACCTTCAAATTGAAAGTTGGAAACGCCCTACGGCGTAGGGGAGCCAGCTGAAGTTATAAGGATGTGGGACCCCGACTCTCGGCACTCGGGGCGGGCACCCAGGTGCAGCGCTAAAGGGTGTCGAAGTGGGCCTCCATAGCCGCCAATACCACCGCCGGATCGGAGCGCTGCTGATAGTTCTCTGATAGATCAAGCCACAACACCCGACCCTCGGCATCCACCAGCAGAGTCGCCGGGACCGGCAGCGCCACCGACTCATGGGATGGCGGTGCAGAGTGGACGCCGGTATTGCGCAGGCCGAAGGCATCGGTGACCGAGAGATCAACATCCGACAACATACGGGCATTCAGGCCGTGCAGGTGTCGCTCGTCGGCAATGGTCTCGGGGCTGTCCGTGCTGACCGTCACGACCTGTACACCGCGCCTGTCAAACTCGGCGCGTAGTTCCTCCAGCCGACGTAACTCGCCGACACAGTAGGGTCACCAGTGGGCCCGGAAAAACTTGATCAACACCAAGTGACCGTGCAGCGCATCGGAGTTGAAGGTCGCACCCTGTCCATCCAGTGCGGAAAAGCGCGGTATGACATCACCGACCGCAATAACCCGGTCTGTCTCCACCGTCTGCTTGCTGATGGAAATGGTAAAGGGCAAAAACAGCCCGATGACGATCGCCACCAGGGGTGGCAGTGCGCCGGGCAGACTGGTGCCCTTGACGAAGGCCAGTACCCCCAGCGCAGCGGCTGCCAGGAATGCAACGACAAATAGGCTGCGGTCATCGGGCAGGCTGACCTGACGGGTCAGGTAGAACCACAGCATGACAGTCGCCACCGCCAGCAAGCACGCCAGCAGACCCAACTTGGTTCCCGTTTTCATACCTGCTGCCATAGATTTCGCCACAAGCTCCCGTGTCGCCCATGCCTTTCACCCTGGGCCACTATAGCCTGTCCCGGACCCAGGGCAACCCGGTCCATACGTGGGGACACTGGCATCAAGTTGCCGGCGTTGCCAAAACCCCGGTGTAGCCCGCCTCAGTCCCCGGCCAACTCCGTAACCTTGTCCAGAATTTTCTCCAGGGCGCCGCCATCTTTTTTGTACCAGATGGGGGATGACCAGACCCGTTCCTGGATGGTCTTCTGGAGATCGGCACGGGGCTCCACCCCAGCTTTCACCGCATCCCAGGTGGACCAGCGACAGGTGGGGTTTTCCAGGACCCGGACGTAATAAAACGCCTCCTGCCCTGCTTCGAAATCCGGATCCTGCCAAAGGGTCTTTAACTCGTTGGCGCCAACGTCAGACGTGATGGAACAATCGCTCAGATCAACCCGGGCACCGTTATCCGGGCAGCGGTGGGTCTCGGGGTCCACCGCGAGCCCATCGCTGCAGGCCACGTCGTAGACACGCTCGTTGGGTTCCCCGTCCTCAACCCAGCCCTTGATAATCTGGGCCCGCTGCAGGGGCACGCCACCGACGGCATCGCTCAAGGCCCAGACCAGGAACCGGGGCGCTCGCCCACCGTCTGCTGGGAGATCCGCCCCCATCGTGACGCCCTGGTCATAGGCTTTGGCAGCCATCCCGGTATCGGTGAGGATAGATTCTTCAAAGTCATAGCCAGCAAAAAAACGAACCTTCATCCGCGGGCCACTGGTGGCGAAGGTTTCCTTCCTGCGGAAGGCGTCGTAAATGGCATCCCGGGTGTTCTCCTCGGCCCAGACACCCGCGACCCCCGAGGCCCCCCAGGTTTCAAAGGACGACAGCTGCAGAAAATCCCGGCCCTCCACATCCTTCAGCATGTCCGGCGCGCTGAACTTGACAATGGTGCGCATCAGGAAGGATGCGGGCACCGAACCCCGCTGCTCCGGTGTGCCATCCAGCAGGCCCACCTTGGAAAAGAAATTGGACTCGTCATCGGAAATAGCCCCGGTGTGGGTATCACTGGCGCCCACGAAACCAAACTTGTAGGGGTTGCCGGCGCCCTGCTGCTCCAGCGCCAGACCGCGCAACAGGCCGTCCCTGGCGTAGCTGCCAGGAAGGGCGCTGGGCAGGGTGGTGGCCACCCGGTAGGGCATGATTTCGAAATCGGCCCACTCGTCGGTCTCGGAGAGTCCCGGGTGGGTTTCTGAAGTGCCCTTGACCTGGGTGATCTCTACCAGCGGCTCATTGCGCATTCGCTGGTCGGCATAGCTGTCATCCATGGGGTCGCCGGCCCAGTCCTCCAGGGCAAACATCGCCCCGTTGGAACCGTTGGAGTTGTGGGGGATGGACAGGCTTTCGATGCCCTGCTCCCGCAGACCGTCCATCCAGTCCCACAGGCCCTCGGGATTCTGGGAATGAAAACGGGAAAACGGTACCGCCGGCAGGCGCTCGGTGCCCCGGAATACCACGTTCCGGTGCAGGTTACCCATCTCATCAGTGGACGAGGTGTATTCGTAGGCGGCAAAGGTGGTGAACTCCCCCGGCTGGTAAAACTGATCCGCCGCGTTAATGCTGTCCGCCCAGGCCGACCGGGTGACGGGCTCCAGCTGCTTCTGGTCCAGCGTGCCATCCACCAGATCTGCGAGCACCGCGGGCAGGAAGGTGGCAAAAATCCGGGAGCGCTCGAAGAAGCTGAAGGTTCCGTAGTTGTCTGGAGCGTTGAGGTTATGCAGGGGCTGGGCAACCTCGGTGCGGGAGAAATCCGTATCGGTGTTGGCCGCCTCCTTCAGCAGTCCCATGAACATGGCGTGATCGGTGACCGCATAAAAATCCAGGGGCTGGCGCAGCTGGACCTGGTAACCCGCCGGATGGTCTATGGCTTCACCCCGGGCATATCGGTAGGCGTCATAGGGGGTGGCAATGGTGCCGAATGCGTAGGCGTCGAAGGAGTAGCCCGTATGCACATGCAAATCGCCAAAATAGGCGTTGCGATCCGGGTTGTACTGACGCCGCTCAAGGATCGTTTGGTTGACCTCGAGTAACTGGTTCGGCAGTCCGGCCCGGGCCGCCATGGTGTTGGCCAGATCCGGGCGCTCCTCGGCACAGCCCACGAGACCCAACACCAAAACCAGGGCCGAAAATCTACCCGAAACACGCCTTGAAACCACCATGATCTAACTCCTCGCTCACTGTCGCGCCGGACCTCTCGGCAACACAGGCGGGCAGAAGCCGTTCGGATGGGATATCTGCTCAGCGACATGCTGCGTCACCAACGGACGATCGTGTTGTTGTTATCACCGGGCACCGCCTGCCAGCTGCGACCGGGACGTGCCGAATCGTCACACATCCGAAGTCCCGGCGCAAAACCGCCGTCTTACCGGAGGCAGCGGGGCTGA
>JAAXJC010000046.1:0-38624 GCA_012270045.1 Luminiphilus sp. | reverse complement strand
TTACCGGAGGCAGCGGGGCTGAGATTATCGCTGTTAGATACGAACCCTTCTTACATCAATCCCGGAGACAGCGGCTGAGAGCCAGGGCGCAAGCCAGATACAGCACCTTGCTGCCTAGGACTGATTGAACACCGGTGGCCGTTTTTCCATAAACGCCGAGACGGCTTCCCTGTGGTCGGCGGTGTCAGCACAGCGCAGCAGGCGCTCGGCTTCCAAGGCAAGACTGCTGCGCAGATCCATACCCTGGGCCGCATTGATGTTCTTCTTCATATAATCCAGGGCCAGGGCAGGCCCGTCGGCGATATCCCGGGCCAGTGCTGCGGCGACCTCGGGCAGTTGGGCATCGGGCACCACCCTGTTGAAGATGCCCAGCTGCAGGGCTTCCTCTGCGGCCACCCGGCGACCGGTGAAGTACAGCTCCTTGGTCCTCGCGGGTCCCACCAATTGGCTGAGCAGCCAGCTGCCGCCGTAATCCCCCGAAAATCCAATGTTTCGGTATCCGGTGGTCACAAAAGCCGACTCACAGGCGATACGCAAATCACAGGCGAGGGCGATGCAAAAACCGGCTCCCGCCGCGACACCCGGCAACACCGCTATCGTCGGTTTGGCGAGTTGGTGCAGACGCAGGGTCAGGGTTTCCTGACGCTGGACCAGTTCCTGCAGCTTCGCCTCATAATGGTCGGCTTCGTTATCGGACTCGGGATGGCTGCCCTCGCCCATACCCGACACGTCGCCACCGGCACAGAAAGCCGTGTCGGCGCCGGTTATCACCACGCAGCCGACATCGGGCCGCTGCTCCAGGTACAGCAGTACCTGGCGCAGGGCCGGGGTCAGCCGGTCCGACAGGGCATTGCGTTTGGCCGGCCGGTTGAGGGTGACGGTAGCCACGCGCTGATTCAGGGACGCCAACAGCTCGTCGGTTCCGGTGTCGATGGTTTCCATTGATCCTTCTCCCACCCTACCGCTAGGCCTGCAATTCCAGCCCTTCCAGCTTGCCGCGCTTGCGCCACTTTTTGGTAATCCCGAAAAACTCGATGGGACCGCCACCGTAAAAGGTGTTCTCCGGTTTGAACTGCACATGCCCCTCGTTGTTGTAGTAACCGGGAGTACAGGACTTCTGGAAATCCTCGGTCAGACGCGCCTTCCTGATGACCGTATCGACCCAGTCCTGCTCCGCCGCTTCACTGGCCTCCACTCTGGTGACCTGCCGCTGCTGCAACTGTTCAATGATGTAGGCGGTGTGAATGGCGTTTTCATCCAATGCAAAAGTAAAGGTGGCTGTAAAACCCGACTGCATGGGGCCAAAAAAGAAGCTGTTGGGAAATCCCCGGGCATGGAGGCCGTGGAAGGTCGCCAGCCGATCCTGCCATTTCTCGGACACAGTCAGACCATCGACACCGACGATCTCGTAACCGCAGCGTCGGGAGTAATCGGTGCCCACCTCGAACCCGGTGGCAAAAATAATGCAGTCGACCGGGTACTCCTCACCATCAAAGACCACGCCCTGCTCGGTGAAGGCATCGACCCCACGGCCACGGGTATCCACCAGGGTCACATTGTCCCGATTAAAGGTCTGCAGGTACTCGTCGTGAAAGCAGGGTCGTTTGCAGAACTGCCGATAGTAGGGCTTGAGGGACTCGGCCACTGCTCCATCCTGTACTAGGGCATCGGCCCGGGCCCGGATTTTCTCCATTTTTTTGAAGTCCGCCAGTTCCATTTTCGAGGGCACATCCATGTACACCATGGCCCGGTCGATCAGGTACTGTTTGAAGCCCCGCTCCCGGCGGCGGGGGGAAAACAGGCCCTGTAGCGCCCAGAACGCCAAACGCCACTTGGGCGGCATCTGTTCTCGAAATTGCCCAAACAGATCCCGGAAGGCCTCGGTCCAGCCATCCCCGACCAGATCCTCCTTTACCGGCACCCCTGACATCAGGGACTCGAAATTGGTCCTGCGCCGATCCTGCCAACCCGGTGCCTGCCCGGCGATCCACTGGGGGTCGGTCGCCTGGTTGTTGCGCACATCAATGGATGAGGGCGTACGCTGGAACACATAGAGCTGCTCTGCGCCCTGGGCCAGGTGGGGGATACACTGCACCGCGGTTGCACCGGTGCCAATAACGGCCACACGTTTGTTGGCAAGCCGATCCAGGTTCCCCGACGAATCGCCGCCGGTGTAGTCGTAATCCCAGCGGCTGGTGTGGAAAGTGTGTCCTTGAAAGCGGTCGATGCCCGCTATGCCGGGCAGCTTGGGCCGGTTGAGCGGACCGTTGGAGTGCACCACGAAACGCGCGTCGATGGCGTCACCCCGATTGGTGGTCACCCGCCAACGGCGCGATTGCTCCTGCCACTGGGTTTTCTGTACCTGGGTTTGGAACAGGGC
Organism: Luminiphilus sp.; assembly: GCA_012270045.1. Classification (GTDB taxonomy): domain Bacteria; phylum Pseudomonadota; class Gammaproteobacteria; order Pseudomonadales; family Halieaceae; genus Luminiphilus. The sequence goes on along the minus strand of JAAXJC010000046.1, from coordinate 36,244 downwards.
GTTGTCGTGTAAGCCGTAGGTTTCTGCCAGCACCTCGCAGTAGGCCAGTGTCTCACTGGCATTGGTATATTTCTGCCGGGGCACAAAGCCGGTCTCCTCCAACATCGGCAGATAAACATAGGCCTCTATGTCGCAGGACGCGCCGGGGTAGCGGTTCCAATACCAGGTGCCGCCAAAACCGGCACCCTTCTCAACCAAAAGGATATCCGTGATGCCGGCCTGCTTCAGGCGCGCCGCCGCGAGCATACCGCCAAAGCCGCCCCCGATGATCAGCACCTCGGTGGCGGTCCTGACCGGCTCCCGGTCGATTTCCGCCGTGACGTAGGGATCATCAACGTAGTGGGAAAAATCCCCGGTCACCTCGATGTACTGGTCATTGCCCTCGGGGCGAATCCGTTTGTCCCGCTCGGCACGGTACTTCTCCCGCAGGGCATCGGGATCGAACCCGAGTTCAACTGTTTCGGCTGCTGACATCACGATCGCTGGACTACTCCTTGCCTCGCCCTATTGAAACCGAAGGTCCGGGGAAAAAAAACCGGCCAAATGTGACACTGTAACCGCACGATCGGATAACCATGGCTGCCTCACCCCACCTTTACCGGGCGCAGGGATTGCCATCAGCCCTCCGGGGCGCAGGGGTTCGCCACCTCCCGTGTTGAACCTGTGCGTCATGCCGCGGTGGGCTCGTTGCCCCCGGCATCGGCCGCGCCCGAGGGTGAGGGCACAGCAAAAAGGGTCGCATACAACACGGGCACCACCCCCAGGGTCAGCAGGGTCGAAAACAGCAGGCCGCCCATGATGGCCAGGGCCATGGGCTCCCACATTTCGCCGCCGCCCAGGTACAGGGGCAGCAAGCCCAGCACGGTGGTTGCCGTGGTCAGCACAATGGGACGTGATCGTTGCACCGCCGCAGCAACGATCGCATCGAAGTGAGCCAGCCCGGCGCTGCGTTCCAGTTCGATGCGCTCCAACAGCACAATGGCGTTGTTGATCACGATCCCAGCCAGGGATACCACACCCAGCAAGGTCATGAAGCCAAAGAAGGACTGGCCCAGCAATAGGCTGACCACAACACCGATCAAACCCAGGGGGATGGTGACCAGAATCACCAGCGATTTACGCAGCGAGTTGAACTGCCCCACAAGCAGCAGCAGGATGATGAAGCCGGCGACCGGCAGCTTATCGGCAATCGCTTTATTGGCATCCCCTGAGCTCTCACTTTCGCCCCCCAGCTCGATATCGACCTCCGAACCCCAGACGGCACGCTGCTCCTCAAGCCAGGGCAGCAGGATGGCCATGCGATCCGCCGCCGTCACATCGGGCTCCAACTGGGCGCCAACAGCGACGGTCCGAATGCCGTTGCGTCGGTAGACCTTGGCGATGTCCCACACCAGCTGCACATCGGCCACCTGCCGCAGGGGCACGGCCTGGCCGCTGGACTGGTTGTAAACCGACAGCGAGCTCACCTTGTTGACGTCGTGCAGCGTCGATGTCTTCGAGCGCAGGACCACCGGGATCACGTCTTCCCCCTCCCGGTACTCGGTCAGTTGGATACCCGACAATCCGGCCTGCATGGATACGGCAATGTCCTGATTGGTGATACCCGCCCTGACCGCCCGGGCCTGATCAATGCGTACTTCCAGCTTTTTCTGACGCTGGCCCCAGTTGTCGCTGATGTTGCGCAGGCCACCCATGTCCCTGAGCTGCTTCTTTAGCGCATCAACGGCGAAGAACAGTCGGGTTGAGTCGCTGCCCGACAGCCTAACCTCCACCGGATTGTCCACCGCAGGCCCGTTCTCGATCAGCCGGGTTTTCAGTTCCAGGTCCGGATAGCGGTCTACCACAAAGCGCTCAATGTCATGCCGCAGGTCAGCAATTTCCCCGGGGGAACGGGTGTTGACCACCATCAGGGCGAAGCCCGGCGCCGAGGGTACCGGGTTGTGAGACAGCACGAATCGGGGGCCGCCACTGCCGACATAGCTGACCCAGTTGATCACCGGTCCATCGCCATCGGGAGGCTGCCGAGACCCCTGGAGATAAGCCTCCACGTCACTGACGATGCTTCTGGTGGTAGCGATGTCAGTCCCTGTGGGCAATTCAAAGTCCACCGTAAAGTAGGAGCGGTCTGAGGGTGGGAAAAACAGCTTGGGCACGAATTCGAAAGCGCGCAGGGCCAGCACCAGCACGACCCCGGTTAGCAACAGGGTAAGGAGACGCTGGTTTAGCAGCAGCGTCAGCAAACGCCGGTAGGCGGTTACCAGTCGCGACGGCCCGGCCTGTACCGCAGGCTTCACCCTGATAAACAGCACGCACAATAGTGGCACCACTGTAAGCGCCACCAGCCAGGAACTGAGCAGGGTAATTGTCACAACCTTGAACAGGGAGGCCGTGAACTCCCCGACACTGGATTCCGCCAGATAAATGGGCAGAAAGGCGGCGGCGGTGGTCAGGGATGCGGTCAGCAAGGGCGTTCTGAGTTCTACGGAAGAATCAATAGCCGCATCCACAGCGGATTTTCCCTGCTCCATTTGCACCATGACGCTCTCCGACATCACGATGCCGTTATCGACCAGCATGCCCAGGGCGATGATCAGTGCCGCCAGGGAAATCTGGTCCAGCCCAATCGACAGGGACGACATAACGATCATCGATAGCAGCATGGTCACCGGTATCAGGCTGGACACCACCAGGCCCGTGCGCAAACCCAAGGTCGCCAGCATCACCAGACTGACCACGGCAATGGCCTGCAGCAGATTGACCACAAAGCCCTTGACCTTTTCATCCACCTCCCGGGGAGAAAAGCTGACCAGTTCAAAGTCGATCCCGATCGGATAGGTCTGGTAGAAGCCGTCGATGGCGTCCTGTACCGACGCCCCGAGCTGTATGTTGTTACCCCCTTCCCGCATGGCAATGGCGATGGCGACGGCCGGCTCGCCATTGACACTCACCAATTCCTCGGGAGGATCAACGTAACTCCGTTTCAGCGTCGCCACGTCCCGCAGCTGAAATAGCTGGTTGGTGCCGGGCAGCCGCAGCAGGGTGGCCTCGATTTCGGCCATGGACTTGAAATTGCCGCTGGGCTCCAGGGCAATGCGCTCGCCCCCCAGCTTGAAAGAGCCGCCGGACACCACGATGTTGCGCTCTTCCAGAATCTGGGTTAGCAGGCCCGGTGACAAACCGAGGTCGGCGAGTCGGGCATTGTTGTACTCGAGGAAAATGCGCTCCTCCTGCACCCCCAGTATCTCTACCTTGGCGGTATCGGGAATCTGCAGGAACACGGCTTTGACGTCGTCGGCGATGGTATGAAGTTCCTTGAAGGAAAACCCCTCGCCGGTCAGACCGACGACAATACCGTAGACATCTCCAAAATCGTCATTGACCTCCGGTTCCGAGACCCCCTCGGGCAGTTCGCCGGCGATGCTGTCGACCTTGCGTCGCAGGTTGTCCCAAATCGGGCGCATCTCGGTGTAACTCTCGCGAATATTGACGCTGACGATCGAGACTCCGGCCCGGGATTCACTGCCGACAAAATCCAGTTCCGGCAATTCCTTGATCACCTCTTCAATGGGCGCAGATACCAGGGCCTCGACCCGCTCTGCAGCGGCCCCCGGGAAATAGGTCACCACCTGGGCCGTACGAATAACAAAACCGGGGTCATAAGCCCGGGGCATATTGTTGAATGCCTGCAGGCCGGCGATGACCACCACAATAAGGACCACCCAGGTGACCCGGTTGTTTTCAATGGCCCAGCGGGTAAGTGTCATCCGGGAGTGCCCTGCTCCAGCCGCACCACCAGACCATCCTGCAGCTTGCTCATGCCCGCGGTGATCAGATGATCGCCGGTGACCAAACCGGCCAATATCTCCAGCCCGGCCCCGGTCAACTGGCCAATCGTCACCCGGCGCTGCTCAACCCGGGCCCTGCCGTCGCCGTCGGGGACCGCAACAAACGCGTAGGGTCCCTGGCCATCCGCGAGCACGGCCTGGGGAGGTACGAACAGGGTATCGGAGGCCGCGAGCAACCTGGGGGTTTCCAGGCGGACGGTGACGGACATGCCCGGCAGAATGTTGAAATCCCTGGTGTTGGGAAACTCAAAGGTCACCTCGAAGGTGTTGGTTCCATCTGACGCCCGGGTTGCCACCTCAGCGAGTTCCATGGCAAATCTGCGCTCGGGAATGGCATCAAAAAAGGCGCTCACCTGGATGTCCTGGTCTCTGCGGGCCCGGATCATGACGCTCTCGGGCACATCAACCTTGACCGACAACCGGGATACATCCTGCAGGGTGTAAACGGGCTCCAGTGCCGAGATCTCTTCAAAGTTCTCCACGTGGCGCACCGCGATAAAGCCATCGAAGGGCGCCCTGAGCCGGGTGGCATCCAGGTCCCGCTGGGCCCCCTCGAGGTTTGACTTGGCGGTACTGGCGGTGGCTTCAAGGCGCTGGAAATCCGCCCGGGAGATGCCCCCGGTGGTAATCAGGGATTCCCCGCGCTGATAGTCACCAAAAGCCTGCTCGTATTCCGCTTTGCGCGCCCTCAGGCGAATCTCCTGGTCCCTGTCATCCAGTCGGGCGACCTGCTGGTTACGCTTGACCTCATCACCCTCCAGGGCGGTCAGTTCCGCCAACTCTCCCGACAGCCGGAAAGCCAAGACCGCCACCTTGGCCGCTTCCACCTTGCCTGGAAACTCTTGCCAGGCTCCGGTCTGACCACCCCCCACTACCATGGTTCGGACCAGACGCGGTTGCATGGGCTCGTTAGCCGGTGGCGGGGCCTGGCCGCAGGCCACTAAGGCGGACAACATGCAGACCCCAAGCACCAGTCGGTGTGGGCATAGCTTCATCAGGATGGCCTTTTCAGTCTTTGGGCAGGCAGCATACTGCACTGCACGGGGGCATCGCCAAGGGTGTCAGTAGACACCACTCCAAGCCAGGGGCACGCCGGTCTCCCGTTGGTCCACATTGAGAATCACCAGACCGTGCTCCGCGCGGAGTTCGTTGACTGGCCGGTCCAACCATTCATCGGGAAACCGAAACGGCCATTTGCGGGTCATTTTTCGGGTCTGACGAAAGACCCGCCACTTAAGCCCCAGGGTTTTCCAGTACAGGCGCGGAAAAAGACTCCACCCCAACTCTGAGACCAACGCCTCATAGACGGCCTTGATCTCGGGCAGCTTGCCGTACCCCCTCAGATAGGACAGCTGGTACTGACAACCGAACAGCAGCCAGGTATCCAGCCCGGCCTCCTGCTCCAGGGTAGTATCCATACCAAAGATGACATGGGTGGCGTCATGCTCCAGCAACAGGCGGGAACTGCCCTTATCTCGCATTTGTTCCCGACCCAGGGCCGCCAGATAGCGGTGAAACTCGGCAATGCCCTCGCGCAGGGTGAGGCTGCAATCCTGTTCCTGATACCGCAAAAGATGTGTTTGCTGCATCGTTTTCTCCCAGTACCACTTACAGATTATCTGCTGTCGCCCCGAGAGCCAAACGAAAATCCTGAGGGCTATGGCAACCACTGACCCGCTTTCCGGGCAAACTAGACCCCAGTCTGTGACCTGGGTATCTGCTGTGCCGGGCGCTTGAGCACTACAATGTTAGTCGACCCTTCGGGTGGAGCGAGGATATGTCGGGTGCCGCAGCGCTGTTTTCCAAATTGCTTGCCGTTATTCAATTGGCGAGCGCCGGCGATCCCGGTAGCGTGCGTGAAGAACCCGATACCTACGCCCTGGGCGGAACCGTCAGTGGCCTGGGACCCGGACAGACTCTGGTCATTTCCGCAGGCGATGACCAACTGGAAATCACCGACAACGGCAACTTCACCTTCGAGCGCATGCTCGAGGATGGCAGCAACTACCTTGTTGAGGTTATCAGTGAGCCCCCGCGCTTTGACTGTGAAGTTACCCCGGAAGCGGGAGTAATCGCCGGACAGGCTGTCTATGACCTGAACATTAACTGTGAAACCAACGCCAGCGCAGAGGTGTTCGCACTGGATCGCCTACATCGCGTCAGAATTACCATGACGCTGGAGGAATGGCGGGCCTTTGAGCTGGATACCATTCGGGCCAACTATTCCATTCGCAACGCCAGTGGAGACGCCTCACCACTTACGTCCTATTCCCACAGCGAGGTCTATCGACAGGCAGACTTCACCTACTTTCATCCTGACGGCACCGCAACCACCGTCGAAAAAGTGGGTTTTAAAATGCAGGGGAATACCAGCAGGCAATACCCCATCGACCAGGAGGCCGAACCCAACCGACCACGACGGTTCAGTTTTTCTGTCAAGTTTGATGAGGAGTTCGATGAGGACGAAAGCGTCTACGCCTGCATAGACCACAACGGCAACCCCGCCGCCGTGGAGGGATTTCCCTGCCTCAACATCGTCAGCCAGGACCTACCCGAATACCCCGACGCCGATGGACGTGAGTTCATGGACGTGGAGAAGCTGCGTTTCCGCTTCAATCGCGATGATCCCAGCTACCAGCGGGAGGTGCTGGCCCACGAGTTGCTGGACTCCGCAGGCGTACCCGTAGCCAGGGCAGCCCATGCCAGGGTGGACCTGGTGGTCACGGGAACATCGGAGCAGGAATTGTTCGGCGCACCCCTACCCCAAAGCTTCAACATGGGGGTTTTCAACATGATCGAGCAAATCGACAAACCATTTCTGAAACATTATTTTGATGAGAACGGCTACCTGTTCAAGGTGGGCGCTCCCGGCAATCTCGCTGAGCCCGACGTCATTGATACCGACTGCATTCCCTACGAAGACGCAGAAGAATTCTTCAATGAAGATTTTTGCGTGGTGGGACGAGAGAAATCGGACCCGGACTCGGCACTGGAGTGGCTGGGTGAGGACAACTACCTGAATCCCGACTTCGTGAACTCCAATATCAACGGTGACGGCCCGGCGGGGAATGTCTCCCAGTTTTTGCCTTACCAACCCACCTATGACCTGAAGACCAAGAAGAAGTCACTACACGAAGCCAGGGCAGCCCTCAAGGATTTTTCCGCTTTTGTGCTGAGCCGACCCCCCCCTGAGGATCTGCCGACACGCTTCGCTGTACCCGGCTTCATCAGGGCGCAGGCGATGGAAATTGTGTTGGGCGCCGTCGATCACTATGTTCGAGTGGCCAATAACTACTACCTGTATTTCAACGAACCCAGCAACCGCTGGATTTATATACCCACCGACTTCGACTACACCCTGATCGACACCCTGGGACCCGACTGCGCCAATAACTCATTCCTAGCCGTATGCCAGCAATTCCTCAACGTCGAGGCGTTCACTGATATTGCGACCACCACCGCCTTTGACAATGGCGTCGCACCCCACTGGGCCGGGCGCTTCTTCTACCCGAACTACCCCCCGATCCTGTGGGATCTCGTGTTCTCCAGCGAGGACAACCGGGCCGCTCTGTACGCGGACATGGCCAACATACTCGACGAGCAGTTCGACTGGTCTCTGATCGGCCCGAAGCTGGACGAGAGGTTCGCGAGGGTAGATGAGGTCATCCGCACCACGGACGCGGCGGATGCCGAATCCAACCTGGGTGGCTCAGAATGCGCCCAGACCTACAATCCCGATGAGATCGCCGGCGACTCCGGCACCTTCTGCGACCCGCGTAGAGCATCCATCGAACAATTTGTAGCGACACGCCGGGCTACTCTGCTCGAAGAGATTGCCCAGAATCAGTAGCAGTGAATGTAGTGGGCTGGTGCGCCTATGCCGGACATCCCCCCAGCCTATTAAGTTCTCCAAACCCGTGACGGGCGGCCATGTCCGGACACTGCTACTGCCGGGGTTCGTAACGGGTTTGGGGGGTTGCTGCCCTGGATCAACAAGGACCTTTGGGTGCTATGCCTTCCTGCGTCGGCCTCGACGGGCGGGCTTGTCCGCCTGGGCGCCGTCCTGTGGCGGTAAATCCTTCCAGGCAATGCCCAGGGCCGTTTCCATGGCGACCGGATCAAATGGGCTGACCGGGGTCGAGTTGAGGGCCTGGACCATGGCTGCCACATGGACCGGGGTTGTGCCGCAGCAGCCGCCGATAATCTTGGCACCGGCATCCCGGGCGAACACCGCGTACTGGGCCATCAGTTCGGGACTGCCGTGGTAGTGAATGGCACCGTCAACATATTCCGGGATGCCGCAGTTACCCTTCGCAACCACCGGAATGGGGGAGTTCACCGCCAGTAGTTCCCGGGTCGAATGCATTAGCTCCGCGGGCCCGACACCGCAGTTGGACCCCATCAGGCTCAAACCCAGCTGCTCCGCCTCCCGGGCAAAATCGGCGGGCGTAACACCCATCATGGAACGCTTGGCCGTATCGAAGGTCATGGTGGCGCAAACCGGCAGACCGGTTTTCTTGCCTGCCTCAGCGGCCGCCGCCACCTCCTCGTTGGCTGACATGGTCTCGATCCAGAGCACATCAGCACCGCCCTCGGCGAGGGCCTCAGCCTGATCCGTGAAGCAGGCCACCGCCTGTTCGTAGCCCAGGGCACCCATGGGCGCAAACAGTTCCCCGGTGGGACCCATGGACCCCGCCACCACGGCCCGGCGACCCGTCGCCTCTTCGTGCTCCGTGACCGCCTGCCGCGCCAACCGGGCTGCGGCACTGTTCAGTTCATGCACCCGGTCCTGGGCATTGTGCAGCTTCAGGCGCAGGGCGTTGCCGCCAAAGCTGTTGGTCAGGATCAGATCGGAGCCCGCGGACAGAAAGGCGCGGTGCAGCCACAGGACATCATCCGGCCGCTCCAGGCACCACAGTTCCGGGGGATAGCCCGCCTCCAGGCCGCGACCGAAAAAATTGGACCCGGTCGCGCCATCGGCGACGCACCAGCCCCGCTCTTCGATAATGGCGAGAACAGGATTTTGCATAGCAGTCATGGTACTGGGGCCCAATGTCATCCCTGAACAAGTCCGCCATGATACGGCATAGCCCGACAGGGCAGGAGGGAAATAGGTCGGGATACGGTGAACATGGACTCCCGCCAAACCAATCGACCTGCAGCCCGCTAGGGGTGCAGCGGTCAGACCCGCTCAATCAACAGCGCGCTGCCGCTGCCCGCCGCACCGCTGGCCGCCACCACGCCGCGACCGAGATCGCGGCGACGCAGTTCGTCAATGAGGGTACCGACCATGATCGCTCCGGTGGCACCCATGGGATGCCCCAGGGCAATCACCCCACCGTTGACGTTCAGGCACTGGTCATCAATACCCAGCACTTGTCGGGTCTTGATCACCGTCGCGGCGAATGCCTCGTGAATTTCGAAAAGATCGATGTTCGCGGTGGTCAGTTGCTGCTCCTGCAGCAGCTGCTGGGTCGCATCGATGCAGCCCGCCACCACCTCGTAGGGCTCGCCACAGGTGGTGGCACTGGCCACCAAGCGCGCCACCGGGGCACTGCCGAGTTGGTCTGCAAGGCCTTCATCACCCAGCAGCACCAGCGCCGCCGCGTCGCACATGGCCGGCGAATTACCCGCCGTGTGCACATGGGTAATCGCCCCCAGTTCAGGAAACCGCGCCAGCTGGACCCCATCCGCTCCGGCCGCGCCCAGGTCGGCAAAGGCGGGTGGCAACCCCGCAAGTTTTTCTGCGGTCAGTTTGGGTCGCGGGCATTCGTCCACGGCCACCTCGCCGGCGGCGGTCCCTATGGGCACAATCGAGGAAAAACGGCCCTCTTGAATGGCCCGCGCTGCCCGCCGCTGGCTTGCCAGGGCCACCCCATCACAGTCCTCCCGGCTGGCACCAATGCGGGTGGCGATCAGGTCGGCACCACTGCCCATCAGTAACATATGGTTTTGCAGCGCGTAGCCAGGGTCGCTGAAGACCCGGGCGCCGTCGGAAAGCATGGGCACCCGGGACATCATCTCGATGCCGCCGGCGACCAACGCCCGGCTTTGACCGCTGGCCACCTTGAGCGCCCCAATCGCAATGGCATCCACGCTGGAAGAGCAGAACCGCTGCACCGTCAGGCCGGCAACCCTGTCAGGCCATCCGGCGTAGAGTGCCGAGGTCTTGGCGATGTTGCCGGCCTGTTCCCCGTGCTGGGTTACGCAGCCCAGAATGACTTCACTGACCCATCCGGGGTCGAGCTGATTGCGCTCTGCCAAAGCCCCATACAGGGGTTTCAGCAGCGCGGGAGGTGTCAGGGAATGGAGACCGCCGCTGGTTTTGGCACGGGTTCTCGGACTGCGGATGGCATCGTAAACAAAGACATCTTTCACGAACCCACGCCCACGACAAAACTGGCGCAGGTGGTGGTGCTGCCACCCACATTGAAGGTGATGAGATTCTCCGCCCGGTCCAGCTGGTAGTCCCCCGCCCTACCCGTTACCTGTCGGGCACAGTCCAGCACCATACGGACACCGGTGGCACCCACCGGGTGCCCGAGGCCAATCAGGCCACCACTGGGATTGATGGGGAAATCGCCGTCCGGGGTGATACGGCCCTCTGCCACAGCTTTCCAGCTCTCCCCCGGGGCGGTGAGTCCGGCGTGGTCAATCGCCATGTACTCGGTGATGGTGAAGCAATCGTGGGTTTCAAGGCCATCCAGGTCGGTGATGTCGGCCATCCCGGCCCGCTCCCGGGCGTCACTGAGGGCCCGGGCGGCGTGGGGAAACAGCAGGGGTTGATCCTTTGAGGCCGCCAGCTTGGTCTCCAGCAGGATGGGCGCTGACCGGTGCCCCCAGCCCTTGATCCTGGGCAGATCCTTGAGCGCCAGGCCCCGTTTGGCAGCATGGGCCCGGGCCGCTTCCTCTCCCGCCAGTATCAGACAGGCCGCACCGTCGGTGATCTGGCCGCAATCGAGTTTACGCACCCGGCCTTCCACCGATGGATTGAGGGCGCCGTCCCCGGCGAAACTGCCCTCGGCGAATTGCCAGCTGCGGGTCTGGGCCCTGGGGTTGCGACGGGCGTTGGTGAAGTTGATCTCCGCGATCCGGGTCAGGGGTTCATCGGAGATACCATGGCGCGCGTCATATTCCTGAGTAATTCGATCAAACAGGAACGGCCAGGGGAAGTCACAGGCGGTGGCCTCGTGATCCTGCCAGGCGGCGGCCCCGAGGTACTCGGCGCCGGTTTTGCCATCCACGTTGCGCATCAACTCCAGACCGAGGACACAGGCGATGCCGTAATGGCCCGCCTCAATATCCCGCATGGCCGCCAGAATCGCCATGGAACCCGAGGCGCAGGCCGCCTCGTGGCGGGCGGTCGGCAGGCAGCCCAGTTCCGGATAGACCTGGCCAAAGAAGCCGCCCATCAGACCCTGTCGGGCAAACAGGTCCCCGACAAAGTTGCCCACGTGGCCGACTTCAATCTGGGCCGGTTCGATGGCGGCATCAGCGATCGCCTCGTCCAGCGCTTCGGCGAACATGTCGTAAATTTCCAGACCCTCCCGGGCCCAGTTGCGGGCAAAATCGGTCTGGCTACCGCCGAGAATATAGATGGGTTTATGCACGGTTACTCAATCCTCTATGTTGCGGTGGCCGCCTCGCCCTGGAGACTGGCCTGTAAGTCGGCGCGCACCACCTTGCCCATCGGGTTGCGGGGCAGCGCCTTGAGATAGTGTACCCGCTCCGGCAGTTTGAATCGGGCGAGGCCCCGCTCGCTCAGGAAATCACAGATCGCCCCCAGGGTGGGCGGCGCCCCGGCGTCGGTGGGCACCACACAGACACAGACCCGCTCCCCCAGCACATCATCGGCGTAGGCACAGACAGCGCCTTCGGCAACGTCGGGGTGTGCCTCCACCAGGGTATCCAACTCCGCCGGGGAAATTTTCATGCCGCCCCGGTTAATGATGTCCTTGCAACGACCGACGATACGATAGTAGTTGGGCGGATCACCGCTGATTTCCACCAGGTCACCGGAGCGGAAAAACCCGTCATCGGTAAAGATCTCGCTGTTGTCGGTACCCAGGTAGCCATCGAAGACAGTAGCGCCGGCGAAGCACAGTTCCCCCACGCCACCGGGGTCGAGCACATCAGCCCCGGTATCGACATCAATCACCTTGCTCGCCACCGCCTTGTGGGTTTGTCCCGGCCACTCGAGACCGGGGACGCCAAAACGGGGAAAGTGGCTGGCGCGCAGTTCGGCACTGGCCGCGGTATCCGGGGTGGCAAACAGTGCCAGGCCCTCGTTGGAGCCATAGAAGTTGATAATGGGTTTGCCGTAGTCACTCTCGAAGGTCCTGATCATATCCGGGGACAGGGGCGCCGAGCCCGAGCCCACCGCGCGCAGGGCGCTGAAATCAAAGGCACCCCAGAATTCCGGTTTGGCCGCCAATTGGTTGAGCAAGGCCGGGGGAGCGATGGTGAAGTGGATTTTTTCTTCCTGCAGTTGGCGCAGGTACAGGGCGGGGTCCAGGGGGTGATGCAGCACCAGCGCGCAGCCAAGCTCCACCGCCGCAAACAGGAAACCGCCAATGGCTGCCATATTGACCAGGGGGAAGGGGTTGAGCAATCGCTCCCCGGGTAAATAGCCTCCGGCCTCGGCGGTGGCTCGAGCGGTGGCCAGCCACATATTGGCCGACCGGGGCACGCCCTTGGGTGTCCCCGTGGTGCCGGAGGTCCAGCACACGGTCAGGATGCGATTGGCGGGGTCTTCCAACCCGGCCGAGTGGGCCTCGATGTTCTGGCTGGCACCGGGGGGCACCTCCCGAACCAGGGCGTCGAGGTCACTTCCCATGGCCATAACCAGCAGCTCAGGCAGGACACTGCCTGCTGTCGCCAGCAGGTTGTCACCCTTGAACGATGGGCAGCCAATAAAGGCCGTGGCACCCAGGGTGGCACTCAGATGGCCAATCTCGTGGGCGCCGTACTGCACCGGCAGGGGGGAGATCACGGCGCCCAGCTTGCTGGCGGCGAAGAAACAAACCACCAGTTCAACGATATTGGGTAGCTGCACCATCACCCGGCTGTCGGCGCCTACCCCTCTCTCCAGCAGTTGCCCGGCGAGGGCCGTGCTGGCGGCATCAAGCTCCGCAAAGCTGAGCCGCTGGGACGGGGTGCCGGTCAGGCCCTCCTTATCCGGCTGGTCTGCCACAGCCAGGGCGTCGGGTTGCCTGGAGGCCTGCTGGGCCAGCAATCCGTGCAGGGTATCGACACCCCAGAAGCCGGCGTCGGTAAGGGTCTGGATGCGTGTTGGCGTGCTTTTATTCATTATGGCTATCTGGACGCCCGGGGAGTCCACCTCCGGCAAGCTGTGACCACGACAAGTCTGATGGTGCCGCCTTTTTTGCACCGGGGCCATAGTCCGGTCAGTCGAACTTTGACGGTGGAACTGCCGGGGAATTTTGATCGGACCAAGGCCCCGGCACGGATGGCACCGACCATCAAAGCAGCTTGCAGACTCCAGCGGCTGATCAGTGGCGGGCTGTGCCAAACTGTGCGGCTAACCGGAAACAACCCCTCGAGGGCGCGCCCCGGGGGTTAGCAGAAAACTCTGGGAACCCTTAAGCTGGCGCTTGCAGTCCCCGGGCAAGGGCAGTTGCCGCCGTATTCACCAGCACCTGAAGGGCCACTATGAGTCATCAACCCGAATCCGGTCTGCTCGACGATGCCAGCGCCATCGAACGCATCTTCGAACATATCGACAACGGCACCACCGATTTGGGCGATACCCTGTGGCGCGAGCCGGTCAGTCACTATTTCAGCCGGGCCCGCTTCGATGCCGAGATCGCCCTGCTGCGCCGGTCGCCCATTCCGTTCTGCCCCTCTGCGGCGCTGCCCGAGGCGGGCAGTTTCATCGCCCGCAGCGCAGCGGGTACCCCGCTGCTGGTGGTGCGGGACAACGAGGGAGTCGTGCGCGCCTTCATCAATGCCTGCCGCCACCGGGGCATGCAGGTGGCCAGTGGCGAAGGCTGCAGCAAGACCTTCTCCTGCCCTTACCATGCCTGGACCTATGGCCTGGATGGCCGGCTGCGGGGTATTCCCGGCGAGGACGCCTTTCCCGACATCGACAAGGCAACCCATGGCCTGGTGCCCCTCAGCGCCCGGGAGGCTGGGGGGATTGTCTACGTCCAGCAACAGGGTGACATCGACCCCGAGATCATGGCCGGTGCCCGGGACTACTTTGCCCCCGGACAGGCCTACTTCCAGAACAGCGAAGTGACCGACGACGCCAACTGGAAACTGATCACCGAGACCCTGCTGGAGGGCTATCACATCAAGTCGCTGCACAATGACACCTTCTATCCCTTTGGCTATGACAACACCAACCTGGTGGAGACCTTTGGCAACAACAGCCGCATCATCTACCCGTTCCAGCGCATCGAAGCGCTGCGGGATCTACCCCCGGAGCAGCGCCGGCTGGACGGCGTGGTGACCTCGCTCTATCACCTGTTTCCCAACGTCAGCGTGGCGGTGCTTTCAAAACACACCAGCCTCACCATCATGGAACCTCTGAGTCCTACGCGAACCCGCCTGGTGAGCTACTACGTCATGCACAGCGACACACCCGACCGCCCGATCACGCTGGAGGCTGCCCAACGGGACGTCGCTTTCGTCAATGAATCGGGTCAGGAAGAAGACCGCGCTGCGGCACGGGCAATACAGGAAACCCTGACCACCGACGCGAATAGTCATCTGACCTTTGGTTACTTCGAGAAAGCCATTGTCCACTTCCACCGCCAGCTGGCCGATCACCTCTACTGACAGCCGCTGGGCACAGCGGCCAGCGGCCAGACATCCCTTGCGAACGCCGCGCGCCGGAGCTTCAAAGCCCCGGACCCCGACTGAAAGCCAGTAGCCGCCGGTTCGGTTATCGCGGTTATGATGTAGCGACCCTCGAATCAGGAACAGCCCATGAACACCGCCTTTCGACTACTAGCCGCACTACTCCTGGTGACCGGCGCCTGCACAACCCAAGCCGCGGGCCTGACCCTGGAGGACCTGTTGGGTAGCAGCCCGACTGTGGACAGCAGCCTGCCGCGTCCCGAGCAGGTCGTGGGAGTCCAGGTGGGTGAGCGGCACTGGTATCACCACGAGATCGTGGCCTATCTGGACGCTCTCGCCGACGCCTCGCAGCGCATGGTGGCCCTGGGGGACCATGCCACCAGTTACGGCGGCCGGACCCTGGTCAGCTACGCCATCTCTTCCGAGGCAAACCTGGCCAGGCTGGATACCATCAAGGCGGCCCGGGGTGACATCATTGATCCGGACGCCAGTCCAAATCTCGAGGACCAGCCCGCTGTGCTGCACATGATGTACAGCATCCACGGTAACGAGCCCAGCGGCAGCAACGCCACTCCGCTGGTGGCCTACTATCTGAATGCAGTGCAGGACCCGACCCTGGAGGCCCAACTCGAGGACGTGGTGATCATTTTCAACCCCATGCTCAATCCCGATGGCTTGGACCGCTTTGCCCACTGGACCAACAGTCATCGGGGGCTGGTGCCCAGCCCCGACGCCAACGATCGCGAGCACCGGGAATACGTGCCCAACGGCCGCACCAATTACTACTGGTTTGACCTCAACCGCGACTGGCTGCCCCACCAGCACCCCGAGAGCCAGGGCCGACTGGCCCTGTTCCACAGCTGGAAGCCCAACGTCCAGCTTGATTTCCATGAGCAGGGCAGCAACAGCAATTACTTCTTCATGCCCGGCAAACCCGAACGCACCAATCCCCTGACGCCGGCGATCAACCAGCAACTGACCGCCCGCATTGGTGACTACCATGCCCGGACTTTTGATAACGAGGGCACGCTGTATTTCAGCGGCGAGGGCTATGACGATTTTTTCATGGGCAAGGGCTCGACCTACCCCGACCTGTTCGGCTGCGTGGGCATCCTGTTTGAACAGCCCTCTTCCCGGGGCAGCCAGCAGGATACGGTCAACGGTCGCCTGACCTTTCCACTCAGCATTGGCAACCAGTTCCGTATGTCCCTATCGTCCTTACAGGCCACTGCAGCACTGCGTCCGGAGCTCCTTGATTACCAGCGCGGCTTCTATGTGGACAAGGCCCGCAACCCCGACAGGGGCTACTATCTGGCCCAGGCCGACGGCGACCCCGCCCGGCTGGCAGAATTCGTCCGGGTACTGGCTGGGCACGGTATACGCAGCGAGGTATTGGCAGCAGACGTCACTGCCGGTGGGCAGTCATACCGCGCCGGGGCAGCCATCGCCATTCCCCTGGACCAAGCCCAGGCCACCTATTTGAAGACACTATGGAACCGGCAGCTCGAGTTTGAAGAGAACGTGTTCTACGACGTCTCTACCTGGACCCTGCCCTGGGCCTTCAATCTCACCCACACCCGGGAACCGGTGACACGGGTCGAAACCACAGCCATCACCGACGACTTTCCGACATCGGGCTCGGCACTGGTCAGTTCCAAAGTTGGCTATCTGATCGACTGGCGGGATAGCCGGTCACCCCGGCTGCTGTACGGCTTACTGGCCACAGGCGCCAATGTCCGGGTAGCGCAACGCCCGCTCAGTGTGGACATACTGGAACAGGGGGTGGTCGACTTCGGTTATGGCACCCTGCTGGTGGCCGCCGAACTGGGTGCGGACATTCCCGAGGAGGCGACCGCCCTGCTGCAGGCGGCAGCCCTGGAGGGCGTAGCCATTTATCCCGTGGCCAGTGGCCTGACCCCACGGGGTATCGATCTGGGCAGCCGGGATTTCCGGGTGCTATCGAAGCCCAAGGTGCTGATAGCGACCGGTCCGGGTACCACCGCCTACGACGTCGGGGAGATCTGGCATCTGCTGGACCGGCGGGTGGGCATGCCCCTGACCATGGTCGACAGCCACCAGCTGCCGGGCACGGACCTGGACCGTTACAGCCACGTGCTGTTGACCAACCCGCTCAAGCAATTGCCCGACGGCTTCATCGACCAACTGGATTCCTTTGTCACCAGCGGCGGCGTGCTCTGGGCCCAGGGTGCGGCAACAGTCGACTGGCTGGCCAGCAACGGCCTCACCAGCGCGGATTGGCGAGCCACCCCACGCCAACAGGCCGCGGATGAGATCGCTGCCCAGCGGGGCAAGGACGGCGCCGCCATGGAAGCGTTGTTACCCGAGCGGCGACCCTACGCGGCGGCCCGGGATGAAGCCGCCTTTCGGTTGGTCCGGGGTGCCATACTCGAGGGCAGGATAGACCCTACCCACCCCCTGGGTTACGGCTATGACAATGAATCCTTGCCGGTCTTTCGGCGCAGCGCCCGGTTCATGACCCGCTCGGAGAACCCCTACTCGACACCTATTCTTTACAGCGATGCGCCCCTGCTGTCGGGGTACATGTCTGAGGAAAATCGGACACTGGCCGCAGGTTCTGCCGGTCTGGTAGTGGACGCCCGGGGTGAAGGTGCTGTGGTCCAGGCCCTGGATGCGGTGACCTTCCGGGCCTTTTGGTGGGGTACCCAGAAACTGCTGCTCAACGCCCTGTTCTTCGGCGAACTGCTGGAGGAACCCCGCTAGCTGCCAAGGCAATACAGGTCATTGGGCTTGGACCAAGCCATACAATCGACGATAGCGCTAAGGGGTCCAAGTCCGCCGTAGCCACTTGCTACCCGGAGAACTCCTGGCGACCGACCCTGGGCCTTCCTGTGGAGGGGTCTAAAACTGACCAAATATCGCAGGCATAAGCGGCGCAGAGAGGACGACTTCTACTTATGACTACAGGTCGTGACGGCGACGAAGCCACTGTGCTATCGATTATTGTCACTGTCCTGAGGTGTGGGGCAACGGCTGGCCCCCCGGGCTCAGCATCTGCGTAATCAGTACTGGGGGCGCCTATGACGCCTAGAAGTCCTTGGTGATGGCGAAGCGCGCATTGAAAGGCGCTCCCACGGTAGCCTGATGGGTGCTATGGGAACTGGGGTAGTAGGCGGTATCGGTCAGGTTTTCGAAATTAACCTGCATCCGCAGACTGCTTGAGAACTGGTAGTAGAGTGCCGCATCCACCCGGGTATAGCTGGGCAGCACCGCGGAATTACTGTTGTTGATGAAACTCTCATCCTGGTAGGTGAGGCCCAGGCCGGCACTGAACTTCTGTGACAGCTGAACATAATTCCACAGGGAGAACATGTTCTCGGGCAACTCCCGGGGCCGCTTGCCCGTGGGGCCGCTGCGGTCCACCTGCTCACCATCCAGGTAGGTGTAGGCCGCGGACAGGTACCAGGACCCGGTGAACTGACCCTGCAACTGCAGTTCCACACCATCGGTTTCAGTCTCTATCACGTCGAGGGTGGCAGGGTCGTCGTCCGCTACCTGGGGCGAGGTCTGCTGAATCCGGAAGGCGGCGGCGGTGAGGCTCAAACCCGAGGCCAGGTCCCACTTGAAGCCCAGCTCCATATTGTCAAAGGTATTGGGATCGAGCTGGCCCTTACTGCCGTTGATATTGGCAAACTGCTCACCGCTGCGGGGCAGGAAGGACTCGCTGTAACTGGCATAGAGCGACATGTTCACCGCCGGCTTGTAGACCACCCCAAGTCGCGGTGACACCTCCTGGTCGCTGCGGGAGCTGGTGTCATTGCTGACCGCATCGAAGACATCGATCTCAAAACGATCGAACCGGGCGCCGACAATCACGTCCAAGCGCTCAGTAAGGGTGATTTCGTCCTGTATGAAGGCTGAATACACGTCAATGGCAACGGCGGTATCGTCATTCAGGTCAACGCCGAAATCATTGACGGTTTGCTGCCCCCTGGCGTTGACGCCCACACCACCCAATACATCGATCGGGCGGTTAATGAAAAATGTTTCCGTGTCGTCCGCCGAGTCAGACCAGAATGCATTCCAACGATCCTGGTCCGAGCGGGTATTCACCATTTCCACCCCACCCAGAAAACGATGCTGGGTCCCCAGGAATACGCTCTCGTGCACCAGACTCCCGGACAGGACGGTGTTCTGGCGCTGGGTGGTATCGATGTAACCGTCGAGGGTGACCTCTCCCGGGCTCGCAGCCTGATCGTAGGCGGAGGTGTAAAAATTCTCGTAGGACTTGTCGTAGTCGCCGTAGAACAGGGTCACCTTGCCCTTGGTGGCGTCGGAGAAATTGTGGTCCAGGGATGCCAGCAATATATGGGCCTGCAGGGTGGTGGCATTGACTTCGGCATCGCCAAAGGTAATTTTCTCAAAGGCGCCCACAGGCCGACCGTCGCTACCCGTCGGGATGCCGCGGTCGATAAATTGTTCATGGTCGACATATTCGTAGGACACGTCGACAACGGTGTCATCCGACAGCCGGGTTTTGAACGTCGGGTTGATGCCCAGGCGCTCGCCATCGAAAAAATCCCGATGGTTTTTCAGGCCCTCCAGCATTCCGTTCAGGCGGAAGCCACTGTCATTCCCTACGGACCAGTTGCTGTCAAACTGCACACCGCCGGCGCCGAAGGTATCGGCGTAGCCCAGCAGCTGGGTAAATTGCTGCCCGGGCTCGGCTTTCTTGGTGACCCGGTTCAGGATGCCGCCGGTTCCGCCCCGGCCGAACAGCAAGGCATTGGGTCCGCGCAGGACCTCCAGTTGCTCAAGGTTGTACAGCGGCCGGTAGTACTGGACATCATCCCGGACCCCATCAATAAAAAAATCAGCGGTGGAGCGCACGCCCCGAAAGACCACAGCATCCCGATGGCCCTCGCCCTGGGACATGGTCACCCCGGGCATGTAATCGACGACATCCGCAACACTGGTAAAGCCGCGCTGGGTGATCATTTCCGAGGTCACAATGCTGAGACTCTGGGGCACATCGAGGATGGGCGTGGGCGAGCGCAGGGCATTGACCTTGCTGGAGTGAAGATACTCGCCCCGGACCACCGTCTCCTCCAGGGGCAGGGCCTCGGGGCTGGTTCCATCCACCACCTGTGACTGGGCAACGGCGGCACAACACCCGCCGGCGCTCAGTAGGGTCCCGACTAATACAGCTTTGGGGTTCATAGGGGCCAATGAATCTAAATAGGAATCATTATTATTATCATTAAATTCGCCCTGTCAACCAGCCCCGTGCCAAGGCCTCCGTAACATTTTCACAGCTGCGGGTGGCGGAGGGCTGACAATGCCCCGACCCAGGCCTTTGGCGAGCCGGCTTGGCCCTACCCTGCAGCCGGGTCAGTTGGGGCCCCTTGCCCCGCCCCGGGCGGGCCATCGGAGCGCCCGTCCAGCAAACGGTCGAACTTGACCAGCAGGGGCGGCAGAAAAAGCATATCGAGCAACAGGGCCACCACAATGATGGGCGTCAGCATCAAAGCCACGTTCTGGTAGTAGTAGGTGTTGGAGAACACCAGGATCATGGTGCCCACCGCCAGCGCCGCGGTGGTAATGGTGATGGCTGAGCCGGCCTTGTCCAGGGAGTAGTGAACAGCCTCGTCGGGCTGCTGCCCTTCCCGCCGGGCTGCCATGTATTTGCTCAGCACGTGCACCGAATCATCCACAACCAGCCCGATGCTGATCGAGAACAGCATCAGGATATAGGGACTGAGTTGCCCGACAAACAGGCCCCAGACCCCGAATACGACCGCAGGGGGCAGCAGGTTGGGCGCTATGCTGATCAGGCCATAGCGCCAGCTGCGCAGGCCGATGAGCATGGTCAGGGTGATCAGGATAAAGCTGACCGTAAACCCCTCCAGTAATTGCCGTGAGATCGTGTCGTTCAGCCGGGCATAGAGAATGGAGTTGCTGCCGTGCAGCACCCGGTACTGGCTGTTGATGTTGTCCCGGTACCAGGCCTCGATGCGACGATTGAGGTCAAGCAGCTGGACATTGGACAGGTTGGAGGTGCCCACCACCACCCGGACCGTGGTGTACTCGGGATCGAAGATGGGTTCGAGGTGGGGCTCAATCTCCTGCACCAGCTGATAGCTGACCAGGTAGTCGATGACCTGGAGGTTGTCCTCGGGTAGTTTGTTCCAGGCCTCGTCGTTGTCGTGCTCGGCCTTGTTCAGGTTTTTCAGCATGCCCACGTAGCTGCTGACCAGACTGACATCGGGCTGCTGCTCCAACCAGTCCGCGAACCGCTCCACCTCGAGCATAAACTCGGGGTTGGCAATCCCGTAATACTCACCGCTATCCAAGGCATACACCAGGGATTGATCGTTGCCAATTTTTTCCGCCAGCGCGGTGATCACCCTATGGAAATCGGATTCTTTGTCGATGAACTCAAAGCGATCGAAGTCGACCTTGTTCAGTGGCAGCAATGACAGGCAGACCACGATGACCACCGACAGGCCCCAGAACAGTGCATTGCTGCGGGTGACCACCAGTCTGGAAACACTCCGGATCATGCCCCGCACACCCAGTGGGCGGGGGATGCGCCGGGTCGGAACCCAGAGCATCATGGCCGGCAGCAGGGTCAGGGTGACCAGGTAGGACCAGAACACTCCCAGGGCCACCGCATTGCCAAAACCATAAATGCCCGCGGAAGAGCAGTAGTTCAGGCTGAGGAATCCCATACCCGTGGTGACGGTGGCCAGGGTCACCGGCTGCAGGTTCAGGCGCAGGCTTTCTTCCAGGGCCGCCAGCTTGCTCCGCCCCTCATGCAGGCCCTGCAGGTAAATGGAAATAATGTGAATCCCGTGGGCCATGGCTATGGTCAGCACCACCAGCGGCCCCATGTTGGAAATCTGGTTGAAGGCGAACCCCGACCAGCCCACCGTACCCAGGGTCAGCAGAATAGCGAGGAAGGAAACAGCCAGGGTACACAGGGCATAGACCAGGGAATTGAGGCAAATCCACAGCAGCAGGGTTGTCGCCAGGGCGACCAGCGGCGCCAGGTTATTGCGATCCTTTACCTGGGCGTTGTAGCTGTCCAGTTCGAACAGGTCCTCGCCCAGGGCATAAATCTCAACACCGGGAAAATCCCCCCGCAGCCGGTCCCGCAGGGCAGTGACCGAGCGGGCAATCTCCAGCCGCTCGCTCAACTGGTCGGTACCGGGCCGGTACTTGAGCACCGCCAGAGCCATATCACCGTCCCGGGCAAGCTGGCTCTTGACCAGGTCCTCGTCCGCCAGGGCCACGTCCCGTACAACGCTCAGGTCGTCGTCACTCAAATCATCCAGGGGCGGCAGCAGGTACTGGCGACCGTAAATCAGTTCGTCCACGGCGTTGAGGCGGTAGTTGACCAGGGAGCCCACCGCCACCGCCGATTGCACCTCGCCGAAGCGCTCGTGCAGGGCCTCCATGGCGCCCAGGGCTTCACGGTTGAAAATATCACCCCCGGGGGCGATAAAGGTGAACAGGGCCGAGCGGCTGCGGGGGAAGTCGGCCTGGACTTCGTCCACCTCTGCCCGAAGGTAATCGTCCTCGGGCAGGATAGCGTCCGAACGGGGGTCCGTTCGCGTCTTGGTGACCCCCCAACCCACAGCCACACTGATGACGACCGTCAGCAAGGCCAGCACCAGCCGGCGTTCGACCAAAAAGCGCGCGATGTCCATGGGGCTACAGCTGTCCTGAAAGCGAGGGCGCGTTATAGCACAGAATAAATGGACAAATGGTGGGACGGATAGCAGCCGCCAGCCCCGTACATGGAAAATGGCCCCGATGTCGGTAAAATCCACCGACGCTCCGGCCCGGGATGCCGGCTCAAACTGCAGGAGGCAGACATGAAAGTTAAAAATCTGGTGGTGATGGCGCTATGGCTGTTCGCTGGGCACACGGCAATGGCCGCTGACAGCCATCGCATTGGCGATTTTGCGCTGCTGGACCAGACCGGTAAGCACCACAAGCTCAGCTGGTACGGTGACCAGAAAGCGGTGGTTATCTTCGTGCAGGGCAACGGCTGCCCGATCGTGCGCAACAGCGTGCCCGAGCTGCGCGCCATCCGCGACGATTACCGCGACCGGGACGTGCAGTTTTTCATGCTCAACCCCCAGCCCCAGGACACCCGGGACCGCATCAACGCAGAGGCCGCTGATTTCGGTTACGACTTCCCCATCCTGGTTGATGAGACCCAGTTGATCGCCGAATCAATGGGAGTGGACCGCACTTCAGAGACCTTCATCATCAATCCGGAGACCCGGGAGGTGATCTACCGGGGTCCCATTGACGACCGTCTGCATTACGAGACCCAGAAAACCGAAGCCGCCAACAATTACCTGCGGGACGCATTGGATGCCTACCTCGCCGGGGAAGCATTGCCCACCGATGTTCCCGAGGCTCCGGGCTGCCTGATCAACTTCGCCGCCCGGGACGCCCACGAACAGGCGCCCCCCTCCTACTCCGCTGACGTTGCACCGATTCTGGAAAACCACTGCGTCAAGTGCCATCACGTGGGCGGGATAGCGCCCTGGGCAATGACTGAACACGCCATGGTTCAGGGCTGGTCACGGATGATGAAAGAGGTGCTGCTGACCCGACGCATGCCCCCAGGCCAGCTCGATCCCCACGTCGGCCGGCCCATCCAGGAGGCCGCTGGCCTCTCCCCGGAAGAATTGCAGACCCTGGTGCACTGGATCGATGCCGGCGCCCCCGGGGATGACCAGCCTGATCCGCTACAGTCGCTGGCCTTCAGTGATGCCAAGTTTTCCCTCGGTGAGCCCGACATTGTATTGACGGTACCGGCCCAGGATATCCCTGCCACAGGGGTCATTGACTATCGCTATGTGCCGGTGCCCCTGAACCTGGAGGAGGATGTCTGGATTCGGGCCGTGGAGTATGTGCCCGGGGATCGGCAGGTGCTGCACCACATCATCACCTACGTCTCCAGTCCCGCCGACCGTACCGCAGGTGTGGAGCAGGATGACGGCGGCCTCGGCGAGTCCCTGGGAGGCTTTGCCCCGGGTCGCCAGCCGGATATCTGGCGGGACGATTCCGGCGCCCTGATCCGGGCCGGTTCCAGCCTGCTGCTGCAGATGCATTACACGACCACCGGCAAGGCAACCGTCGATGAAACCCAGATTGGCATCTACCTGCACGACGCCCCACCCAAGTACGTTATGTCCGGTGGCTCTGCCGGCCAGCGTCGCTTCCTGATACCCCCCCGGGCCAAGGAACATCAGCTGGAAGGCGTGCAGGAGTTCGAGCGGGATGCCCTGCTCTACGGATTGATGCCCCACATGCACTACCGGGGCAAGTACATGAAGTACATTGCCGAGTACCCCGACGGCAGCTCTGAGGTGCTGCTGTCGGTGCCCAAGTATGACTTCAACTGGCAGTTCAACTACCAGTTGCAGGAACCGGTATTCATCCCCGCCGGGACGCGGTTGATCGCCCGGGGCGCCATGGACAACTCCGATCGCAATCCCTATAACCCGAACCCCAACATCCCCGTGCGCTTTGGACTGCAAACCATGCACGAGATGTTCTTCGGCTTCACCACCTATCGCTACCTGGATGATACCCCGGAGAACATCATGGCTAACCGGAGCATCGGCGAGTCAGGGGGCCAGGGCGGGCAATAGCCAGGCCTTTACTCCGGCTCCAGTAGCCACCCCGCCGTGGCGCCCGTGGGGGTGAGTCCTGTCATTGCGCTGGCGGCGGCGAGTGGTGCCGTGTCGCAGTTTGAGTAGCTCGGATTCCCGTCCAGCGCTTATACTGGCGCCGCACCCATTGAGGAACCCCGCCAATGAACAAGCGCAAGTCCCGCCCTTTCGGTTATTTGGCCGTCATCTGTCTGCTGTCGACAATGGCTACCGGGGCGCTGGCTGATGAAGGCTCCTGGTCCAACCAGGGTCTGATTTATCTGCTGGGACCCACTCTGGACGGGACCACCGGCATAGGCCCCTTCGATACCGAAATGGATATGGATGCAGGTGACGTCTTCGATGCGCTGGACGGCGCCTTCCTGGGTATGTATCGCGGGCAGAACGATCGCTGGGGTGTGGGACTCGATGTCGTTTACATGGACCTGAAGGGCGATGCCACCGGTGACAGAGGGGCACTCTCTGGCTCGGTGAACGTTAAACAAACCACCATGATTGGCACCGGCTACTACCGCCTGTCCAAGGAACTGCGCCTGATCGGTGGCGCCCTGTTCAATGATCTGTCTACCCGCATAGCACTCAGCGGACCCATGAACGACAGAAATCAACGCTTTGGTGACGACTGGGTCGACCCCATCGTCGGGGTGGGCTACGACGTAGCCCTGGGCCAAAAATGGGACTTCTCGGGTTCCGCACTGGTGGGCGGTTTCGGGGTCGGGTCCGACCTGGTGATGGTATTCAGCGCCAGCTTTGGTTACCGCTTTAACGACTGGGCCAGCATCACCCTGGGCGGCCGTTATCTGGACTTCGATTACGAGGACGGTGACGGGGCGGACCGCTTCAAGTTCGACATGAAGCAGTACGGCCCTGCGGTCGGTTTTCGGTTCGACTTCTGATCGGGTAAATCCTCGTAGCCTAAACTGTTCGGCAGGGTAGGATTCATCGCCCGGGGCCTACAGGCTGACCATACGGCAAGCAGTGACTAGCAGCCAACCGGGGGCTCTATCCCCGGGGACTCGTTCACGCCCCTTTTAACCCGAGTCCATCAACCCCGCCCGGGGGACACGGTGTACAGGCACAGTTGTTGCAGCGCCATGGTCGCCGCCGCCAACGCGGTGATCTCACTGACGTCATAGGGCGGTGCCACCTCCACAACATCCATGCCCACCAGGTTGATGCCCCGCAAATGCTGCAGCAGTTGCAGGGCCTGATGGGTGGACAGCCCACCCACAACCGGGGTGCCGGTGCCGGGAGCGAAGCTGGGGTCCAGGCAATCGATATCGAAGGTCAGGTAGCAGGGCCGGTCACCCACCAGGGCCCGAACCTGCTCGGCAATGGTTGCCGCCCCCCGCTCATGGACCGCCACGGCATCGAAGATATTGAAACCCAGGGTCGACTCGTTATAGGTGCGCAGACCGATTTGTGCGGAGGCCTCGGGCACCACCAGACCCTCTTTGGTGGCGTGGTAGAACATTGTGCCGTGGTCAATCCTGGCGCCCTCATCCTCCCAGGTGTCCGAGTGAGCATCGAAGTGAATCAGTGCCAGTGGGCCGTGCTTTTCGGCGTGGGCCCGCAGCAGCGGGTAGGAGATGAAATGATCCCCACCCAGGGACAACAGCGCCGTGTCGGTGGCCAGAATATCCCTGGCCTGACGGTAAATGGCCTCGGGCACCTGGTCCGGTGTGCCGGCGTCGAAGGGGCAATCGCCATAATCGACAATGGCGAGTTCCTCCAACGGCGAAAAATCCCAACCCTGGACGCACTGCTCCCAGGCCAGGCTGGCAGAGGCCGCCCGAATGCCCCGGGGACCGAGTCGGGAGCCCGGTCGGTTGGTGGTGGCCAGGTCAAAGGGCACGCCCAGGACGGCTACATCCACCCCCTGCAGATCCCGGCTGTAACGCCGGCGCATGAAACTGATGACACCGCCATAGGTGGACTCATCGTTAACGCCGCGCAGACCCTCACGGGTCAGGGCAAAGTCGGTTTCCATGGACATGGCGTGGTCCGCCTCCCCTCGTTGTTGAACGTTATTATCGCCGGGATATTGGCCAGCGTTATCGCACCCCCGGCACCCGTGCTGTTCTCTCTGGCCCAGCACCGAGGTCCGAGACAAACCAAAGCGCGTCGGCAGCACAATGCCAGCATTCGGCCACCCTGCCAATCAGCGCCCGGGAACAGGTTTTCCTCAAGGAACCCTCTTGGAGATCCGCCCGGGGGCGGTCAAGCCTGTTCGGCGGGTGTGGGGGCCTGAACAGCTACCGGATCAACAGAACCAGCACCCGACGGTTGTCAGCACCGCGGTCTACGCCCTATATTCAGGTTTGGAAGCATCGGCTGTTCAGCGTTACAGGGTAAGCACTCATTCATGACCTACTGCCTCGCCATTCGCCTTGAGGAAGGCCTTGTGTTCTGTTCCGACTCGCGAACCAATGCCGGTGCCGATCGGGTCAGCACTTACAGCAAGATGCATCGTTTTGCGATTCCTGATGATCGGTCACTGGTGCTGCTGACCGCGGGCAACCTGGCCACCAGCCAGGCGGTTATCGCCCAGATCCAGCGCGACCTGGAGGGGGACTCGGAGACCACCATCCCGACCGCGAGTTACGTTTCGGATATCGCCGAATACATCGGCGAACTCAGTCGCGCGGAGCAGGCCAAATACAGTAAACCGGGGGGGCCCAGCGCAGAGGGCTTCAACGCCACGGCGACCTTCATACTGGGCGGCCAGATCAAGGGAAATGCACCCGAGCTCTACATGATCTATCCCGAGGGCAACCACATCACGGTGTCAGAGCAACATCCCTACCTGCAGATCGGTGAAACCAAGTACGGCAAACCTATTCTCGACCGCATCATCCAGGAGGACACGCCACCAGAAACCGCGATGCGCTGCGCGCTGCTGTCAATCGACTCCACCATGCGCTCCAACGCCACCGTTGGTCCGCCTCTGGAATGCCTGTTCTATCGCGGCGACAGCCTGCAGCCCTACGAACACTACTGCAAACTGGAAGAGAACCACCCCTACCTAATGGCCATACGGCAGGGCTGGGATGCCAATATCCGGGAAGCGTTTGAGCGCCTGCCCAGCCTTACCAGTGTGTTCGAAGCCGGGCAATGACCCGGTCGACGAATTCCAGCTTTGCCGCGACAGCCGGGCTGATCACAAAGGGATAGGCATCGCCCCGGCCAATACTGCGATTCACTTCATTGATGGCGATACTCAGGCTCTGCCAGGCGGCGATGCGCTCCGCCATGGACATGGTGGCCGGATCTCCCTGGGACAGGCCCTGGGCGGAAGCGGTCTCCAGGGCATCGTACAGGTGCAGGTAGTGGCCCCAGGTCTCGGCCCAATCCTCCGCGGGGTGTGAGCTGGCATAAGCGCTGATGAACTGCTCCGGCCAGTTGTCAGGGGGGCCATCCCGGTAATACTCCTTCAGGGCCAGGGAGTAATCAGTACCCTCGTCACCAAATACCTCATCGAACTCGGCGCGCAGCTGGGCAGCATCCCCAAGGGTGGACCAGTAGTAATGACCGGACTCATGCCGGAAGTGGCCCAACAAGGTTCGGAAGTTTTCCTTTAATTCCACCTGAACCTGGGTCCGGGCGACGTCATCGGCCTCCAGCACATGGATGGTGATGACACCATCGGCATAACCCGTGCTGACAAAGCTGTCGGGGTAGATGTCGGGGTTGCTGCGGGCATCGTCGAGGAAATCAAAGAGCAAGCCCCTGTCGGGGTCCTGCCAGCGGGGCACCAGGGGCAGGCCCAAGTCCAGTAGCGTGTAGAGCAGACGCTTCTTGCTGGCTTCCAGGGCACCCCAGTAGTCCGGGTTACCGGGGATGTCGAGATTGGGAATGGTGCGATTGAACTGGCACCCCAGGCACAGAGACTCGTCATCCGCCACGGGGCGCAGCCAGTTGCAGACCCCATACTTCGAGCCGTTGCCACAGCGCTGCAGGTCATCCCGATCGGAAAGCGCCACCATGGCACGGGAGGCTGGATCGAAGCCCAACTGGGTGCCACATTGCAGGCACTGGTGGCTGTCGAAAAATACCTCGCTGCCGCAACGGCAGTGAAACTGCTTCATGACCCGTCCGTCCGGAACCAGGTATCTGAGATGGACTGATGCAAGGCATTCAGCTGCAGTTGAAACTCGTCGATGAAGGCGTGCAGTTCTTCCCGGGTCAGTGCTTCTTTGCCAAGCCGACCCAGGCGCCTGCGCAGCCGGTTTATGGCCCGCAGGGCATTTTCGTTATTCCTGAGGGGCGTCAGCTCCTCGCGAATACCAGCGATACAGAATTTCACCGAGCGGGGGAAATTAGCCTGGGCGAAGACAAAATTCACCACATCGTCCTGTTCGACGATGGGACCCACCTCCCTGCGATAGGCGCTGGTGGCGGAGAGGGCCTGCAGCAGCGCCCCCCAGAGCAGAGGGTCGATGGCGGCGCGACTGCCGGCACGATCCAGAATATCGCCGGCCCCCACATCGACCACCCGGGTGCCCATGTCCGCGCACTCGAGCAAACGGCCCAGCTTGATGAACCGATAGGTATGGTCCCGGGACAGGGTGCTCAGTAACAGGCCGTTGATCATCTGGCAGCGGGCGATGATCTCCGCCAGGAAAGTCTGGCGATTTCTGCGCCCCACCGAGGATTTTGCCGACTCCGCCACGTACAGGTGCAGCTCGTTAACCAACTCCCAGGCATCCTCGGGCAGCACGTCCCGGGTCGTTCGCACATTCTCCCGGGCAGATTTGATGGCGAAGGGAATGCTGCAGGGTGCATGGCTGTCCGCTATCAGCAGTTTGATGACGTTCTGCTCGCTGACCGTGCGGTAGCGCTCTTCGAAGGCCTGCTCAGCATCCAGAATCCGTATCATGATGTCCCAGGGCGGCTCGGACCCCCGGGGAATGTCCATAATCAGGTGGTTATAGGCCGCCACCAACCGCGCGGTATCCTCGGCACGCTCCAGATACCGGGACATCCAGTACAGGCGGTCGGCAACACTGGACAGCATGGTCATGCCTTGCCCTCCACGATCCAGGTGTCCTTACTGCCACCGCCTTGGGAAGAGTTAACCACCAGGGAGCCCTTCTTCATCGCGACCCGGGTCAGCCCGCCCGGAGTCACCCAGCAGTCCCTGCCCTGCAGGATGAACGGCCGCAAATCCAGATGCCGGGGCTCGATCTGACCATCGACATAGGTGGGAGCGGTCGATAGGGACAGGGTGGGCTGGGCAATGTAATTGCGCGGGTCTTTCTCGATCAGCCTGGCAAACTCCCGATGGGTGGCCTTGCTGCTGTGGGGTCCGACCATGATGCCATAACCCCCCGACTCATTGGCGGGCTTGACCACCAGCTTGGGCAGGTTCGCCAGCACATAGTCCCGGTCTTTTTCCCGCATGCAGAGGTAGGTGGGCACGCTGTTCACCAGCGGCTTTTCTCCCAAGTAGTAGCGGATCATGTCGGGCACATAAGCGTAAATGACCTTGTCATCGGCCACCCCGGCGCCGGGGGCATTGGCAATGGCGACATTGCCCTGTTTCCAGGCCCGCATCAGACCCGGGACCCCCAGCACGGAATCCGCCCGGAACGCCTCCGGGTCCATAAACTCCTCGTCAATGCGCCGGTACACCACGTCCACCCGGGCCGGGCCGTCCACGGTGCGCATGTAGACACAGTCATCGCTGTCCACAAACAGGTCGGTGCCCTCCACCAGTTCCGCACCCATGCCCTGGGCCAGAAAAGCGTGTTCGAAATAGGCAGAGTTGTAGATGCCCGGTGTCAGCACCACCACCGTGGGTCGTCGCCGCTGCCTCGGCGACAGCTGGGCGAGGGTCTCGTAGAGCTTCAGAGGGTAATCGTCCACCGGCAGGATGCTGTAGTTCTCGAACAGCTCGGGCAGCACGCGCTTGGTGATTTCACGATTTTCCACCATGTAGGAGACCCCGGAAGGGACCCTGAGGTTGTCTTCCAGAACGAAAAACCGGCCCCGTTGGTCCCGAACCAAATCGCTGCCGCAGATGTGTGCCCAGGCGCCATAGCGTGGGGACATGCCCATACAGGGGGCTTTGAAATTGGGGGAATCCAGCACAATGTCAGCCGGCACAATGCCATCGGCCAGAATGCGCTGCTGGTTGTAGACGTCGTCAATAAAGCAGTTCAGGGCCCGACTGCGCTGCTGCAGGCCACGACTGACCTGAGCCCATTCCCTGCCGGTGATAATGCGGGGAATGATGTCGAAGGGCCAGGCGCGATCAATATTTCCGCCTTCGGTATACACCGTGAAAGAGATGCCCATTTCCCGGATCGCGAGGTCCGCCGATTGCCTGCGGGAGTCCATCTCTTGCTCTGGCAGGGACTGCAGCAAACGCAGTGCCTGCCGAGCCGCGGTGCGCGGGCTACCCTTGTCAGTGATCAACTCGTCGTAAAAACCACCGGCTTTGTAGCCTTTCCAACCTTTAGTCATGGTGTGTCCGTACTGGATGATTGTCCTGCAAAGTACGGCCAGAAGGCGCGGCGACCTCTTCGCAGGGGGTAAATGTACCAAGGAGCGGCCGCGGGTGCGAAAGCTCCCGACTGCGCACGCCCCTGTAATACCCCCAGCCAGACGTAATCGGGCTTTGACGCGGATTCGGCACCGTGGGCCGTAAGCCGCGGCCGCCGACCAGTCTGGTATGGTTTACCCCAGCCAGTCATCAACCGGGAGCCATACCAATATGAAGCCTACCCTTGCCAGCCGCCTCTGCCATTGGGCGATTCCTGTTCTGCTCGCCACCACCCTGCCCGTCACCAGCCAGGCAGATGATATGGACAGCGCCGATAGCTGGTTCCAGAACTCCTACGGTCCCCTGTGGGCGGATGCGCCCTTCGATAATATCGACGCCATCCTCGATCACTACAGTGCGGAAATTGTCACCCACAGTTCTGATGGCGCCATCCACAGGACGCCCCGCAGGGAGTGGCTCATGGTGCCGATGGACAGCTGGCAGGCGGAGGGGTGGTTGCGGGCCGAACTGACCGACGCCCAGACCACCAACGTCAATGCCACCACCGCCAGCATCATGACTACCTGGAAAGACTACTACCGGGAGGGTTTGACCGAGGTCAGCTGCGGCTGGTATCTCGTGGACAAGATCGACGGCCAATGGCAAATCACCACCTATGCCGACACCCCCTGCCCGTGAGCAGGGTGACGGATACTCGTGGCGGCTGTTCCCAACACCCTGGCAATCCGGGGTGCAGGACAGCAACCACTGACCGGATGAGGACCCTGCAATGACTAAAAAATCTGACCGGCAACTGGGTATGGGGCGCGCCATCACCCGCAGGGACTTTGTCCAGGGCAGCAGCGTGGCACTGACCGCGGCGCTGGCCACACGACTTGGCGCCGCCAATCCCGGCACCGCTGGCAGCGTCGCCGGGGCACAAGCTCCGGCTTATTACCCCCCCACCCGCACCGGTATGCGCGGCTCCCACCCGGGTTCCTATGAAGTGGCCCATGCTCTGGCCCGGCAAGGGGCACAGTTTGACGACGCTGTGGACACCGGTGAGCACTACGATGTGGTGATTGTCGGCGCCGGCATTTCAGGCCTGGCCGCCGCCCACTACTACCGGCAACGCTTCGGCGACGACGCCAAAATTTTACTGCTGGATAACCACGACGACTTTGGTGGTCACGCCAAGCGCAACGAATTCCACCAGGGCGGCGGCATGGTGCTGTCCCTGGGGGGCACCCACAATCTGGAATGGTGGCAGTTCAGCGATACGGTCCGCGACTTCATGGACAGCCACGGCGTTGATGTCGAGGCGATGCGCGGCAAGATGGGTTTCAACTACGGCACGGAAGCCCCTAACAGCCCGGCAATGTGGTTCGACGAGAGCACTTATGGCGTCAATCGACTGCTACCGAACTGCCACCTCGATCATCGACTTACAGCTGAGACCATCGACCTGATTCCCATCTCGGACGCCGGTCGGGCATCACTCAAAAGCTTCTATGGGCGGCAGGAAAACCTGTTTCCAGAGCTGGACGAATCAGCCGTTGAAACTCTGCTGGCGGGGATCAGCTATCCCGACTTCCTGCGCCAGTACGGACAATTGACCGAGGACGCCGTGCAGTTGTTTCACAATATGGCCCACGGGGCCTGGGGCGTGGAAACCCGGGCTCTGTCGGCAGCGGAGGCACTTTGGACCGGCAGTCCCGGTGTCCACCTTCTGGGCCAACCCTGGCCCGATGAAGGACTGGACTATCCGGTTGCCATGTGGCCCGACGGCAATGCCAGCCTGGTACGTTTGATGGTCGCCCGTTTGCTGCCCGGGGTGGCACCGGGGGTTACCCCAAACAACGTGGCCCTGGCGGACTTTGACTACGCCCAGCTCGACCAACCCAACCAGGGGGTTCGGTTGCGCCTAAACGCCACGGTCGTGGGCGTGGAACAGACTGATACCGGTGTCACCATGGGATACGTGGAAGGCGGCAGCCTTAAAAAGCTGTCCGCCCGGCATGGGGTACTCGCCTGCTACCACAGCGTTATTCCCCACCTGTGCCCTTCCCTGCCCGAAGCGCAGAAAGAAGCTTTGCAGTACCAGGTAAAAATCCCCCTGATACTCACCAATGTCCTGATCCGGAATACCAAGGCACTGGATAAACTGGGCATTGACGCGGTGAACTTCCCCGGCCGCCTGCACGGGCGATGCTTCCTGTTCCGGGGCATCAACACCGGAGGGTACCGGCACACCATGGGCGATACGGGACCAGTTTCGCTGGTTTTCTGGGGCTCGGTCTCGCCGCCGGATGACGCCATCGATCTCAAGAGCCAGCTACGGGGTTCCCGGCAGAAACTGTTGCAACTGAGTTTTGAGGATTTTGAACGGGAGGTGCGCACGGTCCTGGACGGGCTGCTGGGTCCCGAAGGCTTCGATGTCAATGAAGACATCCTCGCCATCACCGTGAATCGCTGGCCCCATGGCTACTCTTATGAGTACATGGATCTTTGGGATCCCGACTTTGCCGAGGGTGAGGCGCCCCATGAAATTGCCCGTCGGCCCTTCGGCGCCATCACCATAGCCAATTCGGATGCCGGGGCCTCGGCCTATACCCATGTCGCCATCGACCAAGCCTGGCGAGCAGTTAGCGAACTACCCGATGCGCGGGCACCCGAAACCTGACAGCGAAACCCGCCGTGAGCGGCCGGCCCGATGTGTACTGAAGCCAGGTCAGTCTACCCGTCCTGGCCCAACCCACTACCAGGTCCGCTTGGGGCGGGGTTGATTCACGCAAGAAAGTTTGACGACAGCGGCAGCGGGTCTTCAGTATTCGCCTGCAACGTCAGCAGATAACCGAGAGTAACCATGACCAGCCTGTACCCCGCCATTGAACCCTACCGCAGCGGCTGGCTGGACGTCGGTGACGGCCACGAAATCTATTTTGAAGAGTCGGGTAACCCCGAGGGCAAGCCCTGTGTATTTGTCCACGGCGGCCCCGGTGGCGGTTCTTCCCCGGAAGCGCGCCAGTTCTTCGACCCCCAGCGCTATCGCATTGTGGTGTTTGACCAGCGGGGTTGCGGCCAGTCCCGACCCCATGCGTCACTGGAGGCCAACACCACCTGGCACCTGGTCGCCGACATGGAACAGCTGCGCAGGGAACTGGGCATCGAACGCTGGCTGGTTTTTGGCGGCTCCTGGGGCAGTACCCTCGCCCTTGCCTATGCCCAGGCCCACCCCGAGGTGGTCACGGAACTGGTACTGCGGGGCATATTCCTGCTGCGTCCCCAGGAGATCCACTGGTTCTACCAGCACGGCGCCAGTGAACTCTACCCCGACAGCTGGCAGTCCTACCTGGCCCCCATCCCGGAAGCCGAACGGGACAACCTGTTGCAGGCTTTCCACCGTCGTTTAACCAGCGACGATGAAAGCACGCGGCTCGCGGCCGCCAGGGCCTGGTCAGTGTGGGAGGCCTCGGCCAGCTTCCTGGTGCAGAACAAGGATTTTATGGACAAGCTGGACGCACCCGCCGCCGCGCTGGCCATGGCGCGCATTGAATGCCATTACTTCATCAACGGCGGATTTTTCGAAACGCCCAACCAGCTGCTGGAAAATATCGGACGCATACGCCACATACCCTGCGTCATTGTCCAGGGACGCTACGACGTGGTCTGCCCGCCGGTTACCGCCTGGGACCTGCACAGGGCCTGGCCAGAGGCCCAGTTTCAGCTGGTGCAGGAGGCGGGACACTCGGCTTTTGATCCCGAAAATACGGCGGCACTGGTACGCGCCACCGACCAATTCGCCGGGGCCTAATCCCGACGCCGGTTGATGGCCCTGTGTAACAGCAGGAATACCACCGCCGCCAGCACCAGCAGGCCATCGGCAGCCAGCAACGCCCGGGTCATGGGAGCCGATATGTCAGCGGCCGCCATCCAGTCGGCGCCAGCGCCGAGCAGGAAAGTACCCAGGCCGATGACACCGACGTTGGCCAGAAACAGGGCGGCCGCCATCACCAGGGCCTTGATGGACTCGGGAGCCTCCGCCACCACCAGTGCGATCATCGCCCCGTAGGGAAAACTGAAGGCAAAGACGCTGATGACCATGCCCGGTATAAACAGCGGCGAGTCGGCTGGCGACAGACGGAAGGCAATGATCAACGGCAGGCACAGTAGTATCACTCCAGCCACAAACAGCGCCCTGGAAACAGCCAGTCGTCGGGCCAACTGATCGGCGGCGATACCTCCCAGCAGGGAGGCGGGTATAGCCGTCATCAGATGGACGCGACCGTACAGGGCTGAGGCCTCGCCCGGCGCCAGTCCCTTGTCCTGGACCAGCCAGATTTGCAGAAACTGCATCCCCGCGTACAGGACGTGGACCAGTGCCAAGCCCAGCAGGGCAAGCTGCAGTCGCCTGCTCTCAGCCAGGGTCGCCATCAGGGTCCGGACCAGGATGATCAGACTTGCCCGATCGCCATCATTGGCCGCCGTCGCGGCGCTCACGCCCAGCCAGCGGACGGACAGCCAGACCAGCAGCCCCAGACAGAGGCCCAGGGCGCCCAGCCCCAAAAACACCTCGCGCCAAACCAGCGGCTCACCGGCGAAGGACTGACTCCCCCCCAGGCGGTAGGCCAGGCCCACGCCCAGGTGCCCACCCATAAAAAACAGTCCGAATACAGTGGCGCTGTGGCGATCATCAAATCGGGCACTGAGAATCTTGGAAGCCGCGGGAATCAGGATGGCCTCCCCCACACCCACCCGGGTGCGGGGCAGACCGAGTCAGGTGATGCTTTTAGCGCCGCCGGTCAGACCGGTCATGGCACTCCACACCAGCACACCCAGCCCCAGCAACCGGCCTGGTCCAAAGCGGTCCACCATCAAACCCGCCAGGGGTCCGGTGGTCGCATAAAACAGGGTGAAGGCCAGGCCCGTCACAAACCCGAACTGCTGGTTGGACAGCCCCAGGTCCAGGGATATCTGGGTGCCGAAGGCGGCAATGAGGAACCGATCGGTCAGACTCAGGGTGTGCAGTAAGGTCAGTAGCAAAAGCACATACAGGGATACGCCCCTGGAAGCACCGGTCATCCCCTGCCGGCTTCCCGGATCAGGGGTCAC
Organism: Luminiphilus sp.; assembly: GCA_012270045.1. Classification (GTDB taxonomy): domain Bacteria; phylum Pseudomonadota; class Gammaproteobacteria; order Pseudomonadales; family Halieaceae; genus Luminiphilus. The sequence goes on along the minus strand of JAAXJC010000046.1, from coordinate 299 downwards.
AGCCAACCATGCAGCGCGTGCTGTCGGGCTCAGGGATACCACCGTTGCCCATGCCGCCATTGACCGCAGCGGCTCCCGGCCACAGACCATGGTCGGTGCTGAAGCCATTGCGATTGGGTAATCGTTGCTGGGCCAGTTCGGCACTTGATCGATCGAGTACAAACTCGCCATCCACCACGCCGCCCAGGTGCAGCAGGTAGGCGGTGACTGCGAACACCTCATCGTTGCTGAGCGAACCCCCGGCGCCGAAGGGCATGGCCCGGGCGGTGTAGTCCAGCAATGTGGTCAGGGTAGGTAGC
>JAAXJC010000209.1 GCA_012270045.1 Luminiphilus sp. | reverse complement strand
AGTATGGAGCAGGCCATTGCCGACGCAGGCCTTTCCGAAGCCCAGGTGTCGAACCCCCGCACGGGTATCATCGCGGGCTCCGGGGGTGCTTCCTCGGCCAGCCAGGTCGAGGCAGCTGACATTCTGAGGGATCGGGGTTTGCGACGTGTCGGGCCCTATCGGGTCACTCAGACCATGGGCAGCACGGTCTCTGCCTGTCTTGCCACGCCATTCCAGATCAAGGGCGTCAACTACTCAATCTCATCAGCCTGCTCGACCAGCGCCCACTGCATCGGCAATGCCATGGAACTGATTCAACTGGGCAAACAGGACGTGATCTTTGCCGGCGGCGGAGAGGAACTGCACTGGTCATTGAGCTGCCTGTTCGACGCCATGGGTGCCCTGTCGACTAAATATAATGAAACGCCGGAACAGGCTTCACGGGCCTACGACGTCGACAGAGACGGCTTTGTCATCGCCGGCGGCGGCGGCATGGTGGTGCTCGAATCCCTGGACCACGCCGTGGCCCGGGGAGCGCGGATTTACGCTGAAGTGGTCGGCTATGGCGCCACCAGCGATGGCTACGACATGGTGGCGCCTTCCGGCGAAGGCGCGGTCCGCTGCATGCAGCAGGCCATGGCAACCGCCACCGGCCCCATTGATTACATCAATGCCCACGGCACCAGCACCCCGGTGGGGGATATCCAGGAACTCAATGCCGTCCGGGAGGTCTTTGGCAACGATGACCAGATGCCCTGGATAGGGTCAACCAAGTCCCTCAGTGGCCACTCCCTGGGCGCCGCCGGCGTACAGGAAGCCGTCTACTCATTGCTGATGATGCGGGACGATTTCGTGGCGGCCTCGGCCAACATTGAGCAACTCGACGACGGTGCCAGCGGCCTGAAGATTGTTCAGGAACGCATCGACAACGCCGGTCTGCAACGGGTGATGTCCAACAGCTTTGGCTTTGGTGGTACCAATGCCACGCTGATTTTCCAGCGCATGGCAGGGGCCTGACCCAGTCCCCTAGCCGGCGGCCGCCGGTGACAGAAACTCCGATACCAGCACCACCGAGATGCTGTCCCCGGGGGCGACCGTTGTCCCCGCCGGTAGCACGGCGAGGGCATTGGCCCGGCCGGCGGCGCTGAGCACGCCGCTGCTCTGGTCACCGGACAATCGTGCGGTGGGTATCTCGCCGTCATCCAACACCACCCGCAGGTACTCCTCCCGCTGTCCGGCCCGAGCTACCGAGAATGCGGCCCGTGCCGGCAGTCGCCGCATGGGGGGCACTTCGGCCCCCTGGGCGGCCAACAGCCAGGGTTTGACCAACAGCCCGAACGTTACCCAACTGGACACCGGATTGCCCGGCAACCCGAACACCGGACAGCCCGCGACCTCGCCAAAGGCCAGCGGTTTACCGGGTTTCAGCGCCAGCTTCCACAGGCGCAGTGCACCCCGGGATTCGATCTGGTGCCGGACGTGATCCTCTTCCCCAACCGAGACGCCCCCTGAGGTGACAATGCAATCCGAGACCCGGGCCGCAGCCTCCAGGGTGGCACCGATCTGATCCGGGTTGTCGGGGACATTGGGAAAGCGTTCGGGGTGCATACCCAAGGCCCGGATCTGGGTACAGAGTTGCACCCCGTTGCTATTGAAAATCTGCCACGGCTGGGGGTCGTCACCCGGCTCCACCAGTTCGTCTCCGGTGGTAATGACCGCCACCCTCAAGGGCCGATAGGTGAGCAGCTGCGTGCAGCCCACCGAGGCCGCGAGTCCAATGTCCTGGGGCGACAGCAGCTGGCCGGCCCCGAGAATGACCTCGCCACCGGTAATATCTCCACCCCGTCGGCGGATGTTTGATCCGGGCTCGGGGATTTCCAGCGCCGTCAGGCCAGCGGCGTCATCGCGGGCATTTTCCTGTATCAGTACAGTGTCAGCGCCCGCAGGCAATACCGCCCCGGTAAATATTCGCGCGGCAGTGCCCGCCGCCAGGGGCTCAGCGGGGCTACCCGCCGGCACACGCTGACTGATTGCCAACGGGCCGGGCAGATCGCTGTGGCGCACTGCATAGCCATCCATGGCGCTGTTGTCGAAGGGAGGCACGTCCCGCTGGGCAGTGAGGGGGCTGGCAAGCACCCGACCAAGGCAGTCAGCCAGTGCCGTGGTCTCGATGACAGGCGGCTCAGGCAGTTCGGACAGGATCTGCCGCCGCGCCTCTTCGACGGGCATCAGCGCCATGCTTTAACTCCGGGATTGGGTATGCAGCACCCCGACAAAATTGCAGGGCCGGTGCTGGCCGTCCAGTTGCTCCCTGAGTATTCCGTCCCAGGCGGTGCGACAGGCACCTGTGGAACCGGGCATGCAAAATATGACGGTATTGTTGGCGAAGCCACCCAAAGCCCGGGACTGGACGGTGGACGTTCCGATTTCTGTGTAGGAAAGCTGCCGGAACAACTCACCGAAGCCTTCGATATGTTTGTCAAACAAGGGCGCCATGGCCTCCGGAGTGGAATCCCGCCCGGAAAAACCGGTGCCCCCCGTGATCAGCACCACATCGATATCGGGGCGGGCTATCCAGCCCGAGGTGACCGCCCTGATCTGATAGACGTCGTCTGGAATGATGCTGCGGTCATGAACATTGTGCCCCCCCGCCTCTGCGGCCTGCTGGAGGAAGTCCCCTGAGGTATCGGTCTCCCTGGTTCGGGTATCACTCACCGTCAGTACCGCCACGCCCAATGCCTGTTCTGAAGCTTCAGTCAATCTCTGTTCTCCTCGCAGTAAAGCTGTATATATCGTCGCACAGCGCGTTCCACGAAATCCCGCCAGGGGCGTTGCTGAATACCGAACTGGTGGCGTATCTGGGTACAGTCCAGGGAACGGTTAACCCGGGGCATGGCCTCGTCTTCAACCAACAGCTCCTGGGACTTGCCAAACCGGGCAAACTGGGAGGCGCAGGCCACGGCGGCCTCGACAAAGGAAAAATACCCCGTGTCCCCTTGGCTCCCATAATGGAAAAGGCCCCGTCCCGGCGCGCCGACGCCGATCTGGTCGATCACGCCGGCAGCGACCCGGGCAACTTCCGCACTGTGAACCGGGCAATCCCGGCGGTTATCGGATACCCGCAGGGTCTGCCCGTCTCGCAGGCGATCCAGTATGCGGTTGAAAGCGCTGGGGCCCCGACCCGAAAAAACCCAGCCCAGGCGCAGTACAAAAATGGAGTCAACCAGTTCCCTGAGCTGGTTCTCGGCTTCCACCAGTAACGATCCGAGTTCGTCGTTGGCATCCACCCGGTCGCTCTCCCGGTAGGGCCTGCTGAGCTGGCCGGAGAATACCCGACAGCTGGACAGCAACAGGTAGTGGCAGTTGAGCTGGCCCGCGATCCCTCCCAGCCACTGACTGCGTTCAATATCGGCGGGGCCCAGGGCGTCAGCCCGGTCGATCAGGGTAATCAGCCGGGCATCCAGAATCAGGTCCGCAGCGGCGTTCTTCAGCAGTTTCTTGGCGTGCCGCTGCCGGGTCCAGCGGGTGGCCTCAAGGGGAACCGATATCAGTTCGTGGCGCTGCAGGGGCGGCACGAACGCCCGCAGGGAATAGCCTATGGGTGTATCCGATCCCAGCAGCAGAACACGCAAGATGGCCTCACAAGCCCGTTATGGGGCCGGGCTCAGAACGGAATATCGTCATCGACGGGATCAAAGCCGCCCCCGCCCGATGTCGGCTGGGGTTGGGACTGGGGCTGCGACTGGGAAGGCGGTGTCCACTGCGTGCCGCCTTCACTTTGGTCACCACCCATACCGCGGCTGTCCAGCATCTGCATTTCGTTGCCGACGACCTCGGTGGTGTAGCGATCCTGGCCATTCTGGTCCTGCCATTTGCGGGTGCGCAGGGACCCCTCCACGTAGACCTTGGAACCCTTGCGCAAATACTCGGCAGCAATTTCAGCCAGCCGGTTGAAGAACACCACCCGGTGCCACTCGGTTCGCTCCTGCTGCTGGCCAGTGCTCTTGTCCTTCCAGGTTTCGGAGGTGGCGACGCTGATGTTGGTAATCGCGTTGCCGGTCTGGGACGTCCGGTTCTCGGGGTCAGCACCGAGATTGCCGACCAAAATTACTTTATTGATGCCGCGGGAAGCCATAGCTGTCTCCAAAATACTGCTGACCGCACTCCTGCGGCCAAGCCATTGTCAGAAGGCCACTATAACAATGGCCACATACCGAGGCGAGGCCCGGACCGTTATTCACCGGAAGTGGTCGCCAAAACCGGCACCAGGGGTCGGAGCCAGAGCGCGGCGAGCCAGATAAACGCAGACAGGGCTGCGATGGCCGCCACCGCCGAGCTGCCGCCCAGCGCCACCGCCGCTCCGGCCGCGGCCCCCCCCACAAAGATGCCCAGAAACTGACAGGTGGCAAAAATTCCCAGCGCCGTACCCCGCAGCCGCCCCGGTGCCAAACGGGTGACGGTAGCCGGCAACAACGCCTCCAGTGAATTAATGCCCGCGAACATGAGCCAGAGTCCGACCCCCAGCGCGATCAGGCTGGGAGCGAGCAGTGCCAGCAGAACCCCCGAAATCAGGGCGGCAATGGCAACCGTCAGGGCGGGCCTGGGATCACGGTGACCCCGACCCATACGCATAACCAGCAGGGCCGGCGGCACGGACAGCACCACGGTCAGCAGATAGATCGCCCAGTGATCATCGGCGGGCAACTGCCACTGATCCACCAGCGCTGCCGGGACAATCAGGAAGGTGGCCATCATCAGGCCGTGCAGCAGGAAGATACTCCCGTACAACACCGGCAGACGGCCACCGAACACGTGATCCACCGCCCAGTCGCCATCCGCGACAACAGCGCCGCTGGCGGCAGTCCGGGGTAACAGGGTGAGCACAATGACCAACCCCAGGGTACCCAGGCAGGCGGTCACCAGAAACACCCCCTGCAGCCCCATGGCCGAGGCAATCACAGGCCCGAGCACGATCGCCAACACAAATGACAGTCCGACGCTGGCGCCGATAACCGCCATGGCTTTGGTGCGCTGGGATTCCCGGGTGACGTCCGCCGCCATGGCGGTCAGTGCCGCAGCAATAGCGCCGGCGCCCTGCAGGAAACGACCGGCGATAATGCCATTGATGGACTCGGCGGCGGCCGCCACCAGGCTGCCGGCGATGAACAGCATCAGCCCGCCAATGACAACGGGACGACGCCCGATACGGTCCGAGAGCCAGCCCAGTGGCAATTGCAGGCAGGCCTGGGTCAAACCGTAGGCGCCCAGGGCGATGCCGAGCTTTTCCGGGCTGGCGCCCGGCAAATCAGCCGCGTAAATGCCCAACACCGGCAGCACCATGAACAGGCCCAGCATGCGAAAGCTGTACAGGCTGCCCAGTGCGACAATGGCGCGTTGCTCGCCCGATGTGAGGGGATTTTTGTTGTTCACTGCGACTTCGGGCGATAAACCCGTAGTTTAACACGACAGGATCCGGACCCGGAGCCATCGGCATGGACCCATTGGGCGTATACTGTCCCGTTACCGTTGTTACATTGACTACAGGCCCGTCTGTTCATGGATACCATTCAGGTCCGCGGCGCGCGCACCCACAACCTAAAAAACATCGACCTGGATATCCCCAGGGACAAGCTGGTGGTGATCACCGGCCTGTCGGGCTCCGGCAAGTCCTCGCTTGCCTTCGATACCCTGTACGCAGAGGGCCAGCGCCGGTACGTGGAGTCACTCTCCACTTACGCCCGGCAATTTCTGTCGATGATGGAGAAACCCGATATCGATCACATCGAGGGACTGTCCCCTGCGATCTCAATCGAGCAGAAATCGACTTCCCATAACCCCCGCTCGACGGTGGGCACCATCACGGAGATTTACGACTACCTGCGCCTGCTGTTCGCCCGGGTGGGCGATCCACGCTGCCCGGACCACGGCATCACACTGAAGGCACAGACCGTCAGCCAGATGGTCGATACCGTGCTGGCACAGCCCGAAGGCAGCAAGCTGATGCTGCTGGCCCCGGTGGTGCGGGACCGCAAGGGCGAGCACCTGCATGTGTTCGAGCAAATGCGGGCCGCCGGCTTCATACGGGCCAGAGTGGATGGCATCCTGGTCGACCTTGACGATGTCCCTGCCCTGGACAAGAAACGCAAACATTCCATCGAAGTGGTGGTCGACCGATTCAAGGTTCGCGCCGACCTGGGCCTGCGCCTTGCAGAATCCTTTGAGACCGCACTGGAACTCACCGACGGGCTCGCCTCGGTGGCACCCATGGACGGGGAAGAGGGGGAGACGCTGCTGTTCTCAGCCCGTTACGCCTGTCCCGAGTGTGGGCATGCGATTGATGAACTGGAACCCCGCCTGTTCTCCTTCAACAATCCCGCAGGCGCCTGCAGCAGCTGCGACGGCCTGGGTGTCACCCAGTATTTCGATGAGAACCGGGTCGTCGCCCACCCGGAAGCCAGCCTGTCCGCCGGCGCCATCCGTGGCTGGGACCGGCGCAACGTCTATTACTTTCACGTGCTGACTTCCCTGGCAGATCACTACGGGTTCGACATCGACCAACCCTTCGAAAAACTGTCGAAGAAGCACCGGCAGTTGATACTGCACGGCAACGGCGGCGAGGAGATTGAATTCGCCTACGTTAACGACCGCGGCACGGTGTTCAAGCGACGCCACGCCTTCGAGGGCATTCTGCCCAATTTCGAGCGGCGCTATCGCGAGACCGAGTCCCAATCGGTGCGCGAGGAGCTGTCAAAATATGTATCGACCGCACCCTGCCAGTCCTGCGAGGGCACCCGTCTTTGCACCGACGCCCGCAATGTTTTTGTCGATGAGCGCACGCTCCCGGAAATCACCCATCTCGCTGTTGGTGAAGCCTTCGACTATTTTGAGGCGCTGGAACTGGAGGGCCGGGCCGGTGAAATTGCCGACAAGATCCTCAAGGAACTGCGGGCCCGCTACCGCTTTCTGGTTGATGTCGGGCTCAATTACCTGACCCTGAATCGCAGTGCAGAAACGCTGTCCGGGGGTGAAGCCCAACGTATCCGGCTGGCCTCACAGATCGGTGCAGGCCTGGTTGGCGTCATGTACATCCTGGACGAGCCGTCCATTGGTCTGCACCAGCGGGACAACGAGCGCCTGCTGAGGACACTGACCCACCTGCGCGACCTGGGCAACACGGTGTTGGTGGTGGAGCACGACGAAGACGCCATCCGCACCGCGGACCACGTGATCGACATCGGCCCGGGAGCCGGTGTACACGGCGGCGAGATTGTCGCCCAGGGGCCCATAGCAGACGTCATGGCCGTTGAGGAATCACTCACCGGCGCGTACATGGCCGGCCGCCGGGAAATACCCATCCCGGCACAACGCAGGTCCGTAGACAGGGCCCGTATGCTGGTGGTGCAGGGCGCCCGGGGTAACAACCTGCAGTCCGTGACCCTGGAGTTGCCCGTGGGCCTGCTAACCTGCGTAACCGGGGTGTCGGGCTCCGGTAAATCGACACTGATCAACGGCACGCTGTACCCACTGGCGGCAACGGCGCTGAATGGTGCCACTACGCTCAAGGCCGGGGCCCATGACTCGGTGGCCGGTCTCCAGCACTTCGACAAGTGCATCGATATTGACCAGTCGCCCATTGGCCGCACACCCCGATCGAACCCGGCGACCTACACGGGCATCTTCACACCCATCCGGGAACTGTTTGCCGGCACCCAGGAGTCCCGCTCCCGGGGCTACAAACCCGGGCGGTTCAGCTTCAACGTCAGGGGTGGCCGCTGCGAGGCCTGCCAGGGTGACGGGGTAACCAAGGTGGAAATGCACTTTCTGCCCGATATCTTCGTGCCCTGCGACGTCTGTAAGGGCAAACGCTACAACCGGGAGACCCTGGAGATCCGCTACAAGGGCCAGAGTATTTCTGAGGTACTGGACATGACGGTGGAAGACGCCCTGGGCTTCTTCGAGGCAGTACCCGCCATACACCGCAAACTGCAGACCCTCATGGACGTCGGCCTGTCCTACATCCGACTGGGCCAGGCGGCCACGACCCTCTCCGGTGGCGAGGCCCAGCGGGTCAAGCTGGCCAAGGAGTTGTCGAAACGGGATACCGGCAACACCCTGTACATTCTCGACGAACCCACAACCGGGCTGCACTTTGAGGATATCCGCCAGTTGCTGGAGGTACTGCACCGGTTGCGGGATGGCGGCAATACAGTTGTCATCATTGAGCACAACCTCGACGTCATAAAGACCGCCGACTGGGTAGTGGACCTGGGCCCCGAGGGAGGCTCTGGTGGCGGACAAATCATTGCCACCGGCAGCCCCGAGCAGGTGGCAGCGAGCCCCGGGTCCCACACTGGCCAGTTCCTGAAACCCCTGCTGCTGGACCAGGGAGCGACCAGCGGGAAAAAGACCGGCCGCAAGAAAACCAGGCCGAAAGCGGCCTGAGCCCAGCCGCTGCCGTCGGGCTGTCCTTAAATCACCCGGTACTGTCTTCGGATGACCCCTAGGCACCCGGCCAGTGTGGTGTAATTCGGGAACCTGCCAATAAAAAAAAGAGCACCGCGCAATGAATATGCCGCTCCCGGACCCCTACGCCATCGCACTGGCGGATATTGATGTCAGCGACCCCGAACTTTACCGAACCGACAGTTGGCGTCCCTACTTCGCCCGCCTGCGCAACGAAGACCCGGTGCACTGGTCTGAAAATGACCAGTTTGGGGGCTTCTGGTCCATTACCCGGTTTCAGGACATCGTCACCGTGGACAAAAGCCATGAGCTGTTCTCCTCGGAGCCAGCCATCACCATTGGCGACTACGGGGATGACCTGCCGGTGCGGCAATTTATTGCCATGGACCCGCCCCTGCACGATATCCAGCGGAAAGCGGTGCAGGGCGTGGTGGCGCCGCGTAATCTGGCCGATCTGGAGGCCCTGATCCGCAGCCGTGTGGGCAACATGCTGGATGACCTGCCTGTGGGAGAACCCTTCAACTGGGTTGAGCGGGTTTCAATCAATCTCACCACACAGATGCTGGCCACCATCTTCGACTTCCCCTTCGAAGATCGAGCCAAACTACCCTACTGGTCGGATATGGCGACTTCACTGCCTGAAATTGCCGGGGGCGATGGGGACAATGACGAGCGAACCCGGGCCCTGACCGAATGCCTGGAGACTTTCACCCGACTGTGGCATGAGCGCAAAAACAACCCCCCGGGCACCATGGACCTGATCAGTCTGCTGGCCACCAACCCCGACACTGCGGGCATGGTGGACGATCCGCTGGAGTATCTGGGCAATTTGGTGCTGCTGATCGTGGGCGGCAATGACACCACGCGCAACTCGATTACCGGCGGTGTTGTAGCGCTGAACGAGCACCCGGAGGAGCTCAACAAGCTCCGGGAGAACCCCAGTCTGGTCGGTTCCATGGTGTCAGAAATCATCCGCTGGCAGACCCCACTGATGCATATGCGCCGCATCGCCACCCAGGATGTACAACTGGGAGGCAAGACCATCCGCGAAGGTGACAAGGTCGTGATGTGGTATCTGTCCGGCAACCATGATGAGAGTGCCATCGACAGTCCCAATGCTTTCATCATCGATCGGGATAACCCGCGTTACCACCTCTCCTTTGGCTTTGGCATCCATCGTTGTATGGGCAACCGACTGGGAGAAATGCAGCTGCGTATCCTGTGGGAGGAGATTCTCCAGCGCTTCAGTGACGTGCAGATGATAGGCAAGCCCCAGCGCGTGCAGTCCAACTTTGTGCGCGGCTAGAGTGACTTACAGGTGGTACTGCACAGCTGAGACCACCAGAGTAAGGCGCAGGACAAACAGAGAATCACCCGAACCCAATAACTGATAATAAATAAGGATTCCCCCATGTCGCACCGGTCCCAGTGGCTGACAGCCCTGATGTTCGCCCTTGTTGTTGCCTGGGGTCTTGCTCCCACAGCCAGTGCCAACGAGCAGCAGGCCAACCCCGAGCTGCTTGACTTACAGCTCCGACAAAAGCCCCTGCTGCGCAAGCTGGGTGACCGGGTGTATGCGACCGAGTTTATTGGCTATTCAAACCACGGGTTCATCGAGGGAGATGACGGCATCATCGTCATCGACGGCGGCTGGTTTCCCGGCACCACGGCCATCGCCATCAGCGAGTTGCGCAAATACACCGACAAGCCCGTGGCAGCCATCATCTATACCCACCTGCACCTGGATCATTTTGGGGGAATGGGGCCCATCATGGCCGGACAGTCGGGGGATATTCCGGTTTATGGCCCCGCGGGCTGGGAACATTGGGTAACCCGGCTGTTGAAATCAGATCGGGAGAGTATCCTGCGCCGGGTCTATCTACAGATGGGTATGTTGCTACCCCAGGGGCCGGAGGGCACCGTAGGCAATGGCATTGGGCCCTCCCCCATCCCGGAACCCAATGACCCGCTGAGCCAT
>JAAXJC010000188.1 GCA_012270045.1 Luminiphilus sp. | reverse complement strand
TCCGACAGCACCGGCTGGTAAATCCGGCCATAGAGGTCATGGGTGTTCGCCCCGGCCGCCATCACAATGAGGGACGACACCGTAGACATGATGGCCGACAACACGGCGGCCACGTACAGGCCCACCAGCCATGGGGGGAAGGTGTAGGAGACCAATTCGGGCAGCACATTCTGGGCGCCATTGCCCAGGACCGCATCCGGGGCCACGCCTTCTGAGGTGAATACGTAGCGGCCCAGCACGCCAATGGAGACCGCCGAAAAATCCGCCAGCAGTGTGAACAGCAGGGCCACCCACTTCCCCCGCTGTATTTGCCCGCCATCCCGTATTGCAATCAGGCGGGCAAATACCTGGGGTGAGCCAAGGAACCCCAGGCCTATCAGCGCCATACCCAGCACCACAGCGAGATTCATGAGGTTGAAACCCCCCGGCCCCCAGAGGTTGGTCAGGCCTGGGTCAATGGCATGCAATCCCGCGACGATGGCATCGGAGTGGTCAAGGGATAGCCAGGCGACAGCTGGCAACAGCATCAGGCAGACCAGCATGACCGCCCCCTGCAGCATGTCGGTCCATGCGGCGGCGAGGAAGCCTCCGGCGATGCAGTAGGTGGTCACAATGACAAAGCCGACGATGGCACCTGTCAGGTAGTCCCAGGCCAGAAAGGTTTCAAAAGCGGAGCCAGTGGCGTCAATCTGGGCGGCGATGTAAATCAGCACAAACAGGGTCAGGGCGACGGCGGAAGTCACCCTCAGCACATGGGTATTGCTGCGAAAACGCCCCACCAGGTAATCGATCACAGTGATGGCGTCATAGTGGTCTGCCAGGGCTTTGAAGCGTCCGGCCATCAGGAACCACATGATGGCGACCCCCAGCAGTTCGCCGACAACAACCCAGTAGGCGGAGAAGCCGATCATGGCCCCCATACCGGTCAGGCCCAGCAGTAGCCAGGCGGATTCCCCGGTGGCCTGGGCTGAGAACGCCGCCACCCAGAAGCCCAGGGATTTGCCACCGATCACGAAGTCTTTCATATCCGTGACACGTCGCGCGGCCAGGTAGCCCAGTAGCAGCAGGGCAGCGAAATAAATGACGAGCATGACGTATTTTTCGAACATTCAGCTGCCCCTTGTCTCCAGTGGCTGAACAGGCCGCTGCAGGTATCTGTACCCGACAGGTTTACACAGGAAGGCCGCGTGGTCATCTGCGTTGTGAGCAGTGGTCTTTACAGCGACGAGGGGACAGGACGCAGCAACTGTCGCGATGGCCCGCCACCCAGCATCAGATTCACAGGCAGGAAGATTAAGCTTCTCTCGAGCCCCGCCCAGCCAAGCTGGCGGTGGCTTGGCTGTACCCACGACGGCAGGTATCGGACAGGCACAACGTGTTCAACCCCATTGGCCAATGCTGAGAGTCTTGATCTGGCTTGATGGTGGCTTGCTGAGATCCCGGGACCTGATGCCCGGGTGGGAGTAATATAGTCGGCTATAGGAAAGGCACGGCTTCGAGCCGGTAAATGGACGTTGATGGCGATGAGTGATTGGTTGGTACCTGTCTTGGTTGTGGGGGGGTTGCTGCTGGCGGCTGTGGGCTACCTGTTTGCTGCCGCCCGGTTGCAGTCCCAGTTGAGCGCCGAGCAGGCCCGTACCGAGGCCCTGCAGCAAGCGCTGGATGACGCCAAGACAGAGCGGGAGCAGCTGCGCGGGGCGGCTGAAGAATTGCGACAGGAGGTCACCCGGCTCACGGCACGGCACGAGCAGCAGGAGCAGGTCATCACCGAACAGAAGGATTTCGTCAAAAAATCCAGCGACGCCCTGCAGCAGCAATTCGAAAATCTGGCCAACCGGGTTTTCGAGCAAAAGGGCAAGCAGTTCGCTGAAGCAAGCCAGACCAGCCTGGATGGCATGTTGACACCGCTGAAAGAACAGATTGCCGGGTTCCAGCGCCGTGTGAATGAAGTTCATGATGCATCGACCAAAAGCCACAGTTCCCTGCATGAGGCCATCACCGGCGTTAAGGATATGGGACTGAAAATCGGTCAGGAGGCGAGCAACCTGACCACGGCGCTTAAGGGCAATTCCCAGCAGCGAGGTGCCTGGGGTGAGGCGCAGCTGCAGCGAACCCTGGAGATCAGTGGTCTTGTCGAGGGTGATCACTACACCACCCAGGACAGCTTCACGGACGAGGCCGGCAAGACCAGGCGCACCGACTTTATCGTGCGGCTGCCCGAGGGCCGGCAGTTGATTATCGACAGTAAGGTGACCCTGAACGCCTATGAGCGGGCCGTTGCTGCGGACAGCCCCGAGCTCCATGAGCAGGCGATGGCAGAACACATCAATGCCATCCGGAAGCATATTGATGATCTCGCGTCCAAGGATTACACCAAGCTGAGCGGGCTGAAGAGTCCCAGCTATGTGCTGATGTTCATGCCCATGGAGTCAGCCTACATTGAGGCCCTCAAGCGCAATCCGGAGTTGTTCCAGGAGGGCTTCAACCAGCAGGTGGTGCTGGTGTCCCATACCACGCTGATTCCCATCCTGCGAACCGTGGCCAATCTCTGGATGCTTGAGCGCAGCAATGCAGAGGCCCGGGAAATCAGTGATATGGCGGCGGATATCTATAACAAGGTGGCCGGAGTGGCGGAGAATTTGCGCAGCCTGGGCGGGTCACTGTCGACGGTGGGCAACCATTTCAACAAAACCGTGGTGGCGCTGGCGGGGAAGCAGGGGCTGTTTGGCAAAGTAGAGAAATTTGAGAAGGTCTCTACCCGTATTTCCAAAACCCTGCCGGAACTGGAGCCAAGGGATCTGGAAATCGACACCAGCCGTCTCGATCTATTGGTTGAACCCATGGACGGGCAGAAGCAGCTTCCCGAGGGGTCATCAAAGGTGGATGAGTCAGCGAGGCCAGCACTGGCGGATGATGATGGCCCTGCGGAGGACGAGAGCCGAGCGCCCGATGAATAATCGCCGGCGCTGGCCCACGCCGAAGCCACCTCGCTAAACCCTTCGCGCTCCCTGAAGTTACCGTCATACGCGGTGCTATTCATCGGGCGCTTAGCAACAGCGGGTATAGATCCTGTGGTCGGAAAATCTGTGTGGCGTCTTGCCTGCTTTCACGGTGATGCTAGCTCGGTCCCGGCACCAACCGTTCGCATTTGCCCCTGTCGTCGAAAAAGATGGTGAAGGTTCCGTTGATGCCCGAGGGCTGTATGTGGGGCCGCAGCAACTCCCAGGGTAAATTGATGGTCCGTCCGTCCCTGGCGGTCACCTGAATCCTGTTTTTTTTCGCCTTGTAAAACAGCAACACCTTTTCCCTGCTCAGTACTAGATCGAAGGTGGCCTGGGGCATTGCTGTGTCCTCGGTTCTTGGGCTGTTGTCGTGCCCTGCACAACCTGTGACGTGGGCGAACAATCCATGCGTCACCCCACTCGCCATACTTTTTCTAACGCGGAACTTATGGGCTTTCGCCCATTCTATGAAGGGAGTATCCGTTATGAAACAGTTGGATTTGATTCCGGACCATCACCAGGGCCGCGAAACTGCCGAACACAGCGAATCCCGGGAGCAACGCCGTGATCGGCGCGTGGCAACCGATGCCCGGGAGGATATCGGCTACAACCAGGCGTGGCTGGACGAGTTCCTGGTCTACAAATAGCAAACCACAGCCACCAGCTGGCTTGCATTGGGCCACGTGCCCGGACATACCGGTCGCCTGCCCGATAGTTTAGGGAGCGCTCCCCGTCAGCACCCAGCCTTTCGCCGCCAGCGGTGGGGCCTGGTGTTGCGGATTACCCCAGCGTGGTTTTCCGGGCGCCGCAAGCGGGTTGGGTCCGAAAGCTGGTTACTCATTGGTGCGCCGATCGGACCGCCTTCGGAAGCCTGGACCAGGGGTCAGCTTGGGTTATCCTGCTCTTCCACGAGAGCAATTTCTGGGGTGCAGGCCGTGTCCAAAAAAATACTGCCGTTGTTGACGTGTCTGAGCCTGTTACTCACTGGATGCTTGGAACGGGATACGGGGCCGGCGAAGCCGGGCCCCGATTACGCATCCCATGTGTCAGGGCAAGTTGTCATAACGGCTGGCGGGGTTTTACCCGATGACGCCCGACTGGAAGTAGTGCTTGAGGATGTGTCGGTAGCAGATATTGCTGCGCCCGAGATTGCCCGCTTCCAAAGCCCTGTGGCGGGCCCGTCACCCCACCGCTTCGAACTGGCCTACCGGCCAGCGGATATCGACGCTGGCAACCGCTACAGTCTGCGCGCCAGCCTGTTCCTGGGTGACCGGCTGGGCTTTGTCTCCACCGAAAACTTCGATCCCTTCGCCAGTCCAGAGGGTGCAGACATTGTGCTGTCCCTATCAGCCGTTCCGGAGCGCCCAACGGTTCCGTTGGCGTCACTGGTTAACACCTATTGGAAGCTCACCAGCCTCAGGGGTAGCCCGGTAACCATGGCTGAAGGACAGGAGCGGGAAGCATCCATGGTATTGCAGGGTGAGCCCGCAATGGCCAAGGGTTTTGCCGGCTGCAACCGCTTTTCCGGGGGCTACCAATACGCGGGGGACAGTTTGACCCTGGGTCCTCTGGCGAGCACAAAAAAGGCCTGCGCCGTGGGTATGACGCTGGAAACTGAGTTTCTGGGTGTGCTCGATGACACCCGGTTGTTTAACATCGAAGGCGATACATTGGAGCTGCTAAACGATCAGCAAACCGTCATCGCGACTTTTGTAGCCGTCTACCTCCACTGAGGGGCGCGGGTACCAGATGCATCTGCAAGGAGAGAGTATGCACATCGTTCAATTGCCAAAGTTTTTTTTCTGGGCGCTGCTGGTCGTGCTGGTGGGCTGTGGGGCACCTGATGCCCCCCCGGTAGCGTCAAGCCCGGAAACACCGGAAGCCGCCGACAAGATATTCATGAACGGCAAAATCATCACGGTTGACGACAATAATCCCAGGGCTTCGGCTGTCGCCACCCGGGACGGCAAGATTGTCTATGTGGGTGACCTGCGGGGTGCCAAACCACTGGTGGGCGACGCCACCGAACAGGTTGATCTGGCCGGTAAAACCCTGGTGCCGGGTTTTGTCGATGCCCACGGCCACGTGGTGACCGCCGGGCTGCAGGCTGCCAGCGCCAACCTGTTGCCCGCCCCGGATGGGCCGGTCAACAGCTTCGCAGACCTGGTGGCGACGCTCCAGCAATGGCGAGACTCCAGCAAGGGGCAGATCTTTATTTCGAGAACCGGTTGGCTGTTGGGATTCGGGTTCGATGATTCCCAGCTACAGGAGGGTGTATTCCCGACGGCAGATGTGCTGGGCGAGGTGACCGAGGAGCAACCCCTGATGGTTATCCACCAGTCGGGGCATTTTGCGGTGATGAACCGGGCGGCCCTCGCGTTGGCCGGCATCGATGACTGCACCAAAGAAGTGCCCGGGGGGCTGATCCGCTGTGAGGCGGATGGCAAGACGCCCAATGGCGTGCTGGAGGAGAACGCGTTTTTTGGTTCGCTGGGGGTTTTTCAGGACAGGATCGATGCCGACTTCGCCCAGGATTTATTCGAGCAGGGTATGGCCATGTTTGCGTCCTTCGGCTACACCACGGCCCAGGAGGGCAGGGCCTTTGCCAGTGCGGTGTTAACCGCCCAGGCCAAGGCCGACGCCGCTGCATTGCCCATAGATGTCGCTCTGTATGTGGATTACGGCTTCAAGGACCTGATAGCGGCACCGTATTACTCGGGCAGTGGCTACGAGGGTATTGCCTATAACAATGGCCTGCGCATCGCGGGCATGAAGATGACCCTCGATGGCTCGCCTCAGGGCAAAACGGCCTGGCTTAGCCATCCTTACTTTGTCGCACCCCAGGGGCAGGGTCCCGATTATGCCGGTTATCCCGCGATGACCCTGGAGCAGGTAGAGGGAGAGGTGTTGGATGCCTTTGCCAAAAATCGACAGGTCCTTGCCCACTGCAACGGTGATGCCGCCATTGATCGTTTCCTCGATGCGGTTGAGGCGGCGGTAGCGGTGCACGGCAACGATGACCGCCGAACAGTGCTGATCCACGGCCAGACCCTGCGCAAGGACCAGATCGCCCGCCTCAAGACCCTGAAGGTAATGCCGTCACTGTTTCCAATGCATACCTTTTACTGGGGCGATTGGCATCGGGAGTCGGTGCTGGGCCCCGAGCGTGCGGCCTACATTTCACCCACCCGGGATGTTCTGGACGCCGGGCTTATCTTCTCTTCCCACCACGACGCGCCGGTCGCCCTGCCGGACTCCATGCGGGTGCTGGGTGCCACCGTGACCCGGGTCACCCGCAGCGGCCAGGTATTGGGGCCTGACCAGCGGGTAACGCCCTATGAGGGTCTTAAAGCCATTACGATCTGGCCCGCCTACCAGCACTTTGAGGAAGGTCAAAAAGGTTCCATTGAAGTGGGCAAGCAGGCGGATTTTGTCATTCTGTCTGACAACCCCCTGACCGTTGATCCGCTGGAAATTGCCAGCATTAAAGTGTTGCAGACCATCAATGACGGCGAGACCGTGTATCAAACGCAAAACGATTCGGCCGCCGTGGCAACAGTGGTGGGGGGCGATAGAGATGCCCAGGGCTGCATCGGCTCGGCCGGGTATCAGTGGTGCGAAAAACTGCAGCAGTGCGCCAGGCCCTGGGAGCTGCTGGCGGCCCAGGCGGGCGCGGCAGCTGATGCGGCGGTAGCCCCGGATGAGGATAAGACTGGCGACATGGCGGCTCAGTTCGCAGCGGTTTGTGCCGGTTAGTAGCCTGCCCGCTACGTATTGGGACCGCCCCCGCCGCCCCTGGGAATAGGGACTCGACACCGGGGCGGGCGTTATACTGGCGCTCCCTAGCAGCCAGTCAGGAAGTGCATCATGCAGGCCATGTCGCTGAAAGCCCCCGGGGGCATTGATAAGCTCAATCTCATCGACATTGAGCCCCGTCCCCCGGGACCCTTCGAGGTCCAGGTGGAGATTAAGGCCACGTCACTCAATTTCCATGATTACGCCGTGGTGGTGGGTCTGATACCCGCCGACGACGGTCGCATTCCCATGTCCGATGGCGCCGGCCGGGTCACTGCGGTGGGCGCGGGGGTTGAGAACTTTGCTGTTGGTGACTCGGTGATCAGCCATTTTTTCCCGGGCTGGGTCAGCGGTCGACCCACAGCCACCAATCTGCTGGGAGTCCCCGGTGACCATATCGATGGTTTCGCAGCCCAAACGGTGACCATGCCTTCGGCTGCTTTCAGCGCCATGCCCGGTAACCTGGGCTTCGAGGAGGCCTCGACTCTGAGTTGCGCGGGATTGACGGCCTGGCGTGCCCTGATGGTGGAGACCCATTTGCGACCGGGGGATTGGGTGCTGGTCCAAGGCAGCGGTGGCGTGTCGGTATTCGCCCTGCAGTTTGCCCGCATGATGGGATGCCGGGTGATTGCAACCTCCTCTTCTGATGTGAAATTGGCCCTTCTGTGGGCACTGGTGTCCGAGAATCTGATCAATTACCGGGATAACCCCCAGTGGGGTGCCACCGCCTTCGAGCTGACCGGGGGTTGCGGGGTCAATCTGGTGGTGGAGGTGGGTGGTCCAGGGAATCTGCCCCAGTCAGTTGCCGCCCTGGCGGTCGACGGCTGCATCAGTCTGATCGGCGTATTGACCGGTTTTGCGGGGGAACTACCCACCGCCGCGCTGATGACCAAGAACGGTCGACTGAGTGGTATCACCGTGGGCAGCCACAGTGACCAGGCGGCCATGTTAGCGGCGGTAGAGGCCCACGACCTGAAACCCGTGATCGATACGACATTGCCTCTTAAGGACCTGGGTGAAGCCTTTCGCTATCAGGAATCCCAGCAGCACTTTGGCAAGATCTGTGTGGCGCTGTAGAGCTTTTGCTGTGCCCGGCTGGCGCCCGCTGAGCGGGGCGGTGACGGCGGGAGTCCGTCATGAGTAAGCTTTTTTTCCGCTATGGCGCCATGAACAGTGGCAAGAGTACGGCCATGCTGCAGGTGGCCCATAACTACGAGGAGCGGGGACAGTCAGTGGTGCTGGTCAAACCCGCGGTGGATACCAAGGGCAACGACCAGATCGTGTCCCGCCTGGGTGTATCGCGTCCGGCCCATATCGTACTGGCCCCGGACCACAATCTGCGCACAGCGGTTGCGACACAGGTACAGCAAACCCGCGTTGAAGGACCGGTGCCCGCCTGTGTCCTGATTGACGAGGCGCAGTTCCTGACACCGGAGCAGGTCGATCAGGCGCTGGAGGTGGCGGTCTTCGACGAGCTGCCGGTGATCGCCTTCGGCATCCGGACCGATTTTCGCACCCGGGCTTTTCCCGGCAGCCTGCGTTTGCTGGAGGTGGCCCATGTGCTGGAGGAAATGAAGAACATCTGCAGCTGCGGTCGCAAGGCCATCTTCAACGCACGCCTGTCGAATGACGGCATGACCCGGGAGGGAGACCAGGTGATGATCGACGGCAGCGGGGTGGAGTACGAGGCCCGGTGTGCCCGCTGCTATTTGGAGAGCATCTGAGTCACTCAGGGTTTTGGGGTGGGGGTAGCTCGGTTCCGCGAACTGTGGCGGTATTGCATAAGCAGCTCTCCGGATGATGGTGGGGCTGGACCACCATACTAGGCACTCGGGCACTCGGGCACTCGGGCACTCGGGCACTCGGGCACTCGGGCACTCAGACAATCATCTATTTGAAGGGGCCGGACGCGACAGAAAGCGCCGGCAATTGTGTCTTTGCGGGCCGGGTCTAGTAGTGCCGGTCGCTGACCTCGACCTCGGTTTTTTGCAGGATACGCCGGTAAGGTGATGGCACCCGGCGGGCAATGTCGGTCACTCCGCGATCAATGCGGCTTGATCGAGTTCTCAGGTAGCGCAGGGCGCGGGCAGCTCGGGGGGAGGTCGGGATCAACAGCAGCGCCGCCAGCACCATGAAAATGATGCCCACGGGTACAGGGGTCAGCAGCCCCGCAATGCCAAATACGAGGCAGATATACCCTGCAATGAGTACCAGAATCCGCGTCATACCAGTCCCTCCATCTTGTTGTTAACACAAAAAATTTTCTGGTTGCCTGTATTCA
Organism: Luminiphilus sp.; assembly: GCA_012270045.1. Taxonomy (GTDB): domain Bacteria; phylum Pseudomonadota; class Gammaproteobacteria; order Pseudomonadales; family Halieaceae; genus Luminiphilus. The sequence goes on along the minus strand of JAAXJC010000188.1, from coordinate 1,439 downwards.
CCATAGCCATCGGCTTGCCGCATGGGAAAAAACTGGTCGCTTCTGGCTGAAAAAGATCGTTTTTGCGCCCCCCCTGCGGGTGATAGACCGCCCGGCAAACACACGATTTGGTCTGCTGGGCGAGGGCCACGGGGTTGGGCTACCGGGCTTGAGCTGACTGGGTTGGGCTGACGGGCTTGAGCAGACCGGATTTGCGCTGGTTGCGTTAGGCGGATGAGTGCAGGGCGCTGGGTACTGGGTACTGGGTACAGCGCAGGATTCACTGACATCTGTGCGACCCGTGTCGATAGCGGCTGGCCGGACCTGGGGGCATGACGGATGAAAGCGGCCCGCCGGGCACTGGCTACCGGGTACAGCGCAGGATTCCCTGAAATCTGCGCAACCATCTATCGATGGCGGCTGGCTGAACCTGGCGGCATTACGGACGAAAGCGGCGAGCCCGGCAAGCCACAAGCCTTGGCTGATCTCGCCGACGGTTAACGCCGTGGCGTACCATGGGGGCCGGCCCTGTGTCGGGTACAAGGGCCTGGGAGGGTGTTCATGCACTATATTTTTTTGGTTACCGCCAATGACGGCTATTCCATCGAGCAATATGCCGAGTCCTGGACCCGTGCCAGCGAACTGATCCAACGGGCACCAGGGGCACAGGGCACCCGATTACACCGGATGGTGGGGGATGAACGCCGTGCCCTGGCCATTGCCACCTGGGAGAGCAAAGCCGCCAGGGATGCCGCCGCCGAGGTCCAGGGCCCTGACGTTCAAGCCATTATTGAATCCCAGGCGGACTGGGTCACAATTCAATTCATCGGGGAGTTTGAAGCGCCCGAGTGGGAGGTGCTGCCCGACAGTTTCAAGGGGCTGTGACCCCGATATGCCCGCAGCAAATCGCGCTTTGGTCTGGGCGCATGGCGGAGCGGATCGCCGCAAGCGGGCTTTTCCGCAAGGGGCGGCAGTACCCTAAAATCCCCAGCGAGAAGCGTTAAGGTTTTCCGGTCTGTGATGCTAGTGGTGACCTGCTGTTAGCGCCGCATTGTTGCTATCTAGGGGGAATAGCAAGATGCCGCCTGCATCCCCGCAGTTGTAGCCTGGCCGGATATTGGTCCGTCATGGCATGGGAGCCAGTGCGACGGAGGCACCAGACGGGGTTCAATCGGTGATGAGGCCGGCTGATCCAGCCGGCCCCGCACAACCTCAGTCCTTACCGAACAGCTTGTTCCAGGCTTTGCCCACGGACTCGCCTAGATCGGTTACCGAGTCAACAGCATCTTCATAGGCGTCGGCCTTGTCAGCGACCTCCTCGGCGGTTTCGGTGCTGTCGGGCTTCTTTGTTTCCTGCTTTGGGGTGGAGCCAAAAAGCTTGCCCAGCCCCAGTTCCATGGGTTCGGCGGGCAGTTCAAAGCGTTCTGCGCTGCTGCGACTGGTGTCAATTGAGACCAGCG
>JAAXJC010000199.1 GCA_012270045.1 Luminiphilus sp. | reverse complement strand
GCTAGCCGGCGGATCAAGGATATTGCTGGCGCGGAGCAATTACCGATTATTGCCCTGTGGGCCTATACCTCTGCTGGCGTCCGCCAGCTTGCGGCGGAAGCCGGTATGGATGGTTTTTTGGGCAAGCCAGTGGTTTCCGAGGACCTGCGCAATGCGTTGGTGAGCTATCTGACGACAGTCAGTGAAAAGCCGGATGGGCAGTGTGATGACGTAACCCCTGCTGGTGCTGGCGAGCCAGGCTGTGCTGATGAGCAGGTCCGGCCCGACCACGCCCGGCCAGCAAATACCCCAGGTGTACAAGACGCCCCCGATCAGACGGTGCCGGAGGCAAAGGCCGATGAAGCCGATCCCAAACGATCGATGGTTTTTGACAGGGAGCCCATTGACCGACTCAAGCAGGAAGTCGGCGCTGAGGTGGTGCAGACCCTGGTCGACAAGTTTTTGAAGGAATCTGCGCTGCGCTGGGAGAGCCTTTCAGCAGCTCTGTCGCAGGGGGACAAGGATGCCATCGTTCGTGAGGCCCATACCTTGGGCAGTGCCTGCTTGACCTTTGGCGTCACAGCGGCAGGCCAGCAGTTCAGGCATTGCGAGGCAGCGGCCATCAACGACGAACTTCCCGGCGAAGATGTCCTGGCAGCTATCGCTCCGGAACTGGCCGATGGCATTGGTCAATTGCAGCAACTGTTGTCGGCACAGTAACGGCAGGTTGGGACGGGGCTGGAGGGCCTTTTCCTGCGGTCCGGGATCGCTCAAGATGTGCCTGGGAGATGCTACTGTAAGGATCCCACGCCTGGGGAGGGTAAATACATGATCATTCTATCCAGGTTGCTGCTAGCGGCGGTGGCCGCGTTGTTTCTGCTCATTGGTACCGGTTTGCTGTTTAACACAACGGAAGCGGCCGCCGGCATGGGACTGGTGGATATCACTGCTGCAGGTCGTGGCACAGTACGGGCTGATATCGCCGGCTTTTTTCTCGGCGGTGCACTGATTCAACTCGTTGCCGTAATCCGGACTGACCCGTCCCTGTTGTGGCCTGTGCAGTTACTTTTAGCACTGGCACTGGCCGGTAGATTGCTCACCCTGGCACTGGACGGCCCGGTCGCAGCGGGTGTTGTAAGCATGGCTGTGGAGATCACAATCCTGCTGCTTCTGGCCTGGAGCAAGCGACTTTGGTCCCGACAGCCCGGCTGAGCGGGCTATTGACGCAGTGCCCGGGTAATAACAGCCCGTGACTCCACCGGATCGATGACGTTATCGATCTCCAGGAAGCTCGCCGCTTCGGTGGCCCGTCCACGCTCGTACATTTCGGAGAGCAGGGATTCAAAGCGGGCGTCTCGCTGCTCGCCCTCTGGCAATGCGGCGAGTTCCTGTTTGTAACCCAGTCGCACCGCGCCCTCCAGCCCCATGGGACCGAATTCACCGGATGGCCAACTCGCAGCCATCACCGGCACTTCAAAAGAGCCTCCGGTCATGGCCATTGCGCCCAATCCGTAGCCCCTTCGCAGGAACAGGGCTACGATGGGTTGCCCCAGGGTCGCACCGGCGGTGAACATCTCCGACATCATTTTGGGCGCGCCCTCCCGTTCACTGTCGGGACCCACCATGAAGCCGGGTGTGTCCACCAGTGAGACGACCGGCAGCTGCCACCGGTCCGCAAAACGATAAAGATCGGCAGCTTTACTGGCGGCTTCGGAATCTATGGCCCCACCCAGGTGGCGGCAGTCGCTACAGAGAACGGCAAAAGGGAGGCCTTCGATGCGTGCCAGGCCCGTGATGACGCTGCGTCCAAAATCGGGTCGGAACAGCAGCAGGCTCTCGGCATCAAACAACGTCTCCATCAGTTTGACAGGGTTGTAGGCCATTCTTCTGTTACTGGGTAGGGCGTCACGAAGTGCGGACTGGTCACTGCAATCATAGTCCGACACGGCACCCTGCCAGTAAGAGAGCGCTTGCCGGGCATACTGTGTGGCTTCTTCCTCGTTGCTGGCGAGGATATCGATGACACCGTTTTGCTTGTGAACAGTGCTTGGACCTATGTCCCTTGGGTGGTAGCTGCCCAGTCCGCCACCTTCAATCATGGCCGGTCCCGCCATGCCGATATTACTGGACGCTGTCGCAATACGAAGATCAGCGGCGCCAAACAGCGCGGCATTACCGGCAAAACAATAGCCATGGTTGACGGCTATCCGTGGCACCTGCCCCGCCAGGGCGCACCAGCGGTGGAATGTTGGCACGTTCAGCCCACCCCCGGATATCAGCACATCGGTATCCCCGGGTCGACCGCCGCCGCCCTCGGTATACATGATGATGGGCAGTCGACGCTGGGCAGCGACTCCCAGCATCCGGTCTATCTTGCGGTGGTGGAAGTAGCCCTGTGTGCCGGCGAGTACCGTGTAGTCATTGATTATCAGCGCCGTCAGGGCAGTGCTGGCCCCGAACAAATCCCTGTTCACCGGCCCCGTTGCGGTAATGACGCCGTCGCCCGCTGTCTGCTCCTGCAAATCTTCTGGGCTGCGGCGGCTGCGTTGTGCCGCGACCGCAAATTGGCCGTATTCATCAAACGCCGCACCCTGGACCAGGTCCTCCAGGTTTTCCCTGGCGGTGCGACTGCCGTTGTCGTGGCGCTTCGCCACGGCCATGGGTCGGGCATCGTCCCCGGTTTTGTCTCGGCGCCGGATAAAGTCATCAAAAGCTTCGGGGTCCATGGCCTACTCCTGCTGGGTAGTGCCGACCATAGCCGCTGACCCAGCCGGATTCCAGTTGTAGCGGCCCATGGCCACCCGACCGTTGTGTACCCTCACCCCTTCCCGTTCGAGACGGGCTGCCGCAAGGTCAGACCTCGGGCAGGTCAGCACGCCGCTGGCGTTCACGACCCGATGCCACGGCAAAGTTGTTTTGCTGGGCAGTTGCGACAGCACGCGCCCCGCCCAACGTGCCTTACCCGGGTAGCCCGCCATGGTCGCCAGCTCGCCGAAGGCGATGACCGAGCCTGGGGGCACCTGTGCGAGCACGGTCAGCAGGGGTTCGGGGTTCAGTGCGGGTTTGGTCATACCGTTGCGGCAACTCTGAAACTACTATTTTTCCTAATGGGAGCTACACGTCGAGCGCTCTCAAATCATGCTAACCTGTAGGCAGAGTTAAGCAACAGTCATGTTCTGGGGGGCGTGCCTGTGTTTTGTCACCGCTTCTGCCAATTTTTTTGGTGTCTGGCCCTGAGTACCTTGGCCATTACGCCGGGCGTCAGTCAGGCGCAGCAACCGCTGTTCCAGTCGCTGTTAACATCGGTCAACACCGTGCGCGGTACCGGATCCGACGATGGGCCGCCCGTCACGGGCAGCGCGTTTTCCTGCGGCTCCGGCGGCGCCGCCCAGACTGCCGATTCGGAGCCTGGCAGTTACACCCTGTTTGAATCCGGCCCCGTCAGGCCGCTGGCGCTGTCACCCAATGGCCGACGGCTGGCGGTGGCGAACAGCCCTGCCAACTGCCTTGAAATTTACCAGCTCAATAATGACCAAATGACCCTGGAAAGCAGCGTGATGGTGGGGCTGGAGCCGGTGGCCGTGGCGTTTTCTGGGAATGATGAAGTCTGGGTGGTAAACCACCTCAGCGACTCGGTGAGTGTGGTGGCACTGGAGGGTGTGCCTCGGGTTGTGGACACTATCCTGGTTGGGGATGAGCCCAGGGATATTGTTTTTGCCGGTGATGAACCCCAACGGGCGTTCGTAACGGCCGCGTTCCGCGGGCAAAACCACCCGTCCTTCTCGGTTGATGATCTCCTGACACCCGGATTGGGCCGGGCCGATGTCTGGGTACTGGCGTCCGGCGTGGCACCGGGGGCTGACCGTCTCGTCACCATCATCAACATGTTTTCTGACAGTCCCCGGGCCCTGGCAGTCAGCCCGGATGGCGACACGGTTTATGCCGCCGCTTTTATGTCGGGCAACCAGACCACGTCGCTCTCGGCGGGGGTTGTGGAGGGCGCGAAGCCCTTGCCGGAGGAAAATCATCAGGGTGAGTTGGCCCCTGAAACCGGCTTGATTGTTCGCAAGGACAACAACCGGTGGCTCGATGGGGACGGCACGGACTGGACCGCCAATGTCATGCTGGATCTGCCCGATTACGACGTCTTCCTGATCGACGCTTCCAGCGAGATACCCAACCTGTTTGCGACCGTCAGCGGCGTGGGCACGACCCTGTTCAATATGGCAGTCAACCCTGTCTCCGGCACTGTTTATGTCAGCGGTCTGGAAGCCTTGAATGACATTCGCTTTGAGGGCCCGGGCGAGCAGTCAACAACAGTCAGGGGGCAGATCGCACTGAGCGGTATTACCGTCGTGGATGCCTCGGGTGCTGGGGTGACCAGAACCCACCTCAATCCCCATGTTGATTTTGATGTCCCGGAAAAGACCCCCTACGGCGATGACGTCAGGTCACGCAGCCTGTCCCAGCCGACAGGCATGGTGGTGGACGCCTCGGGCGACACGCTTTACGTCGCCGCCCTGGGCTCCGGTAAGGTGGCGAAAATTCCCACGGCGGAGCTTCAGCAGGGCGGCTACACGCCCCGGGCAGAGAACCATATTGACGTACCGGGAGGGGGCCCGGTGGGACTGGTGCTGTTGGACTCGGGTGATCGACTGGTGGTTTACAGCCGGTTCAGCCACTCCCTGGCTCTGATCGATACCGGCAGTGGCGACGTTATGGCTGAGGCAGCCATGTTCACCCCGGAGCCCGCCAATATTATCGCCGGACGCCGGTTCCTCTATGACGCCCGGGAGACCTCTGCAAACGGCACCAGTGCCTGCGCCAGTTGCCACATTTTCGGTGACATGGATCAACTGGCCTGGGATTTGGGCAATCCCGACGGCGACCTGCTGGCAAACGCCAACCCGTACATCCCCAACTCCCCGAGGACAACCCTGTTCTTTCATCCAATGAAGGGGCCAATGACAACCCAGACCCTGCGCGGCATCGCCGACAGCGGCCCACAGCACTGGCGCGGTGATCGCATGGGTCGCAACCGGGTGGAGGTGCGTGGCGAACTGGAGTCAGTGGCTGCCGCGGCGTTTAAGGAGTTCAACCCGGCGTTTGTTGAACTGGTGGGGCGCACAGAGGAAATAGCGCCAGAGGACATGCAGGCATTCACCGACTTCGCCATGGCGCTGACGCCACCACCCAACCCAGTACGGAATCTGGATAATTCCCTGACGGAACGGCAGGCCAACGGGCTGGACATTTATTTCAATGTTGACGACATCACCGGGCTGGGCAGCTGTAACCACTGCCACACACTCAACCCGGAGGCGAAGCAATTCGGCACCTCGGGGCTGATGACCTTCGAAGGCGCTGGGGTCGCTGAGAATTTCAAGGTGCCCCATTTTCGCAATGCCTACGCCAAGGTCGGGATGTTCGGCACCAGCGGCCGCCTGAATCAGGGCAGTCATGCCGGTGACCAGATCAAGGGCTTTGGCTATCTCCATGATGGCAGCGTGGCATCCCTGGCTGACTTTTTCGCTTCACCCACCTTTGGTTTTCCAGAGCCCAGGCGAGAGACGGAAGCAGACATCGTCAGGTTTGTAATGGCTGCTGACAGTAATCTGGCACCCATTGTGGGCCAGCAGATCACGGTCAGTGCCGCCAGTTCCGGGCCCGCCCTGGAGCGCCTGACGCTGCTGGAGACTCGCGCCCAGCTCGGCGGTGGCAGCTCGGATTGTGACCTCATTGTCCGGGGTGTGCTGGATGACCAACGTTTTTCTGCCCTGCTGACGCAGGAGGGGAATTATCTTGATACCGGTAATGCCAGGCACGAACCCGGCGAACTGCTGGCTGCCGCCAGGACCGGAAGCAACGTGCTGACCTATACCTGCACGCCCCCCGGGAGTGGGCGGCGGCTCGCGCTCGACGAGCTGTAATCCGAGCAAGCCAAAGAATGCCAGGTGGCTGAGCTACTCCTGCGGCTAGTCTGTGTCGCGTTGACGACGGCTTGGGTTCGTTGAATTCAAAAGCGGTGTTCTCTGCACACCGGGCAGGCGGGGATTATTTTGGCAGGCGCTCCCCGGGTGGGGGCGGCGTTAGCCCATCCCCGGTCGATTCACCCCCGCTTACGGGTCGTCACCCTTTTGAAAAGCCTTGAGTACTTCCCGCAACAGGGACCAGGGATCAAATCCCTGATTGCCATAGTCAAGGCCCCTGCGAACGATCACCAGATCATGTGATGGCACCACAATGACGTACTGGCCCCGATTGCCCGCCGTCGTGAAGGCGTCCGGAGGAACCTCATGTTTCCGGTCGTCGGGCACCAGCCACCATTGCCCGCCGTAGTCATGACCCCGTGCTGCGCTGGCCGGGGCGGGGGAACGGACAAAATCAATCCACTCCCGGGAGATGATTTGCTGTCCCTGCCAGTTGCCCTGTTGCAGATGCAGCAGGCCAAATCGAGCGAGATCCCGGGCATTGCTGTACACCTGGCTGCTCAGTATGAAATCCCCGAACCGGTCAGTGCCGATCAAGGTATTGCGCATCCCTATCCGTTCCAACAGGGCGGAGCGGGGAAACGCCCGGTAGGCCGCGTCGGTTTTTAAGCTCGCCTTCAAGGCGTAGACGGCGAGCAGGGTGTCGTAGTTCTCATAATCGAAGAAGGTGCCGGGCGTTCGGATCAGGCCGCGCTTGCGCATTTCAGCGACCGAACTGGCCCCCGCCCAATAGGCGAGCCCCGAGCCCGTGGCGTATTCCATGCCGAAGGAATCAACCGGGTAGAGACCACTGGACATATGCAGCGCGTGGCGCAGGGTGATCGCCCTTCGTGGGTCCTGTTCGGGCAGATCTACCTCGGGCAACCAGTCAAAGGGCAGGGGCTGATCCAGTTGCAGCTCTCCCCGGTCCACCTGGATGCCTATCAGTGCTGAGGCAATGCTCTTGGCGGTTGACCAGGTACGTGTTCGGGTGCGCCAGTCGAAGCCTTCGGCATAGCGCTCATGGATGAGTTGGCCCTTATGCACCACGAGCAGACTGATGGTGTCCTGCTCCGGGCTCTCCCGGTGGAAGGCCCAGTCCGAGGCCTGCTGTATTGCCGGCTGGGCGATGTCCGGGTCCGGCTCCCCTTCCGTGACTACCTCCCCTTGGGGCCAGGGCAGGGCTTGGGAGCTGGCGGGCATGGAGCTGCCCTCGATCTGGGGCAGTGTGGGGATCTCCGCCGCTGTCATGCCAGGCGCCATGACAACACAGCCTATGCCGGTTCTGAAGGCGGCGGTAATGGCGGGGCCGTCGTCACCGCCACCCACTTCCACCCATTGTTCCCCAGGACTGACACGGTAATTGCCGCCGCTGGCATCCCCCAGTCTCCGGTTACCCAGGTAGGCCAACTCCTGGGCAAATACCTGTTCGAGACTGCGCTGGGAGGTAAACAGCCCGTTGCAGGTGATGACCGCCTGCACACCGTTGCGAATCAACTGTCGACCCGCTGCCTGGTAGTCATAGTCCGCCCCAGCAGCGGTTGCCGTGAGGAGTAGCGTTCCTGTCAGTGCCAGTATCGGATACATCAGCGTCCATCCGCATTGATTCAGGGGTTTGTCAGCGCGCTGTTGGCGGTGCGACCGCCCGGGGAACAAGCCTGAAGATCGTTCGCTGCACACCCCAAACAACCCGCACCAGTATACGCCGGGCAAATACCCGGATGCTGTGCCCCACGGTAACCCGGAAAACGGGTATGCTTTCCGACTCTTGAATATGGAGGAAAGTCGCTGTGGATTGCACTACCCTGACGGAACAGTTGGCGCATTGGGCACAGGAGTGCCCCGACAAAATATGGCTGCGCGACCTGCATGAAGACGGCCAGTCGACCTTTACCTGGCAGCAGGCCAAATCGGAGGTCGATGCCGTAGCGTCAGCCCTTGAGCAGCGCTTTGGGTCCGGGGTCAATATGGCATTGCTGTCCAGAAACCGGGCCCACTGGGTGCTGGCGGATCTTGCCATCATCAGTTCAGGTAATGTGACGGTGCCGCTGTTCACCACCCATACCGCAACGACCGCAGAGTACATCCTGGACTTTACCGAGACCAAAGTGCTGTTCCTGGGTGAAACCAGCAACTGGGACGCGGTGAAATCGGTTCTGCCCGAAGGCCTGACGGTCGTCACCCTGCCGGGGAGTGACTGCGATGGTCCGCACATCACCTGGGAGAGCCTGTTGCAGGAGGGTGCGGGTTCACAGCCTGCCTATCAAGGGGCACCGGATGACCTGGTATCCCTGGTGTTTACGTCGGGTACCACCGGTATGCCCAAGGGGGTCATCCAGACCCACGAATCCAATTTGATTCCTGTTCGACGCGGCGAAGAAGCCTTCGCCCTGCGCGAGTCGCCCAGGTTCTTCTCCTATCTGCCCCTGTCCCACATCGCGGAGCGGCAGATCGTCGAATACGCCTCGCTGGTCGGGGGCGGGGACGTCTGGTTCAACGAATCCCTGGAAACACTGACCCGGGATCTGCCCCTGTGCAAACCCAATGTGTTCTTCGGTCCACCGCGGGTTTGGGAACAATTGCAGCAGGCGGTGTTGGGCAAGATCGGTGGCCAGGAAGCCCTGGACGCCCTGCTGGAGCAGGACGCCGAGGGTATAGGTGCCCTGGTGCTGGGCGGGCTGGGCCTGACCGAGGTGGACTATTGCCTGACCGCGGCGGCGCCGACACCTCCGGCATTGATCCACTGGTGGGACAAGCTGGGATTGACCCTGTGCGAGGGTTTTGGCCAGACCGAGGCCATGTCACTGATCGTCACCAGGCCCGAGGACCGCAAGATTGGTTCCATTGGTAAGCCCATCGAAGATGTCGAGGTGAAGATCAGCGACGTCGGCGAGTTATTGATCCGTGCCGATGGATGTACCCCGGGTTACTACCAGCAGCCTGAGAAGACCGCCGAGTTATGGCAGGACGGCTGGCTCCACACGGGTGACAAGGCCTATATCGACGACGACGGTTTCATTTTCATCACCGGTCGGGTCAAGGATTACTTCAAGACCATTCAGGGCAAGTTTGTCGCGCCACCGCCCATCGAAGGGCTGTTTGCCAAAAACAAACACGCGGAACAGCAGTGCCTGCTGGGTCGGGGATTCTCCAAAACCGTGATGGTCACCGTGCTCAGTGAGGCGGCGACAAGCCTGGATCGGGGTGAGGTTGAAGCGTCGGTTCGGGAGACTATCAGCGCGGTCAACGCCGAGGTTGAGAAGCACGCCAGGGTGGGTGCCGTGATTATCTCCAGTGACCTTTGGACCATAGAAAACGAGATTCTGACGCCGACACTGAAGATTCGCCGTGAGCGGGTTGAAGCGGTGTTTGCCGAGACGGCAGAAGCGCTGGCGCGCCAATCCGCCGAGACCGGTGAAGTGCTGGTGCATTGGTTTGAAGGATAGCCTTACCGGACCTGCACAGCGGCAGCGATAAGCCGTAGCTCTAAACTATAGGTTTGGGCACTGGGGAGCCCCTTTGCGGGTTGTCGCCCGCCATTACCTTCGGGGTTGGGGCCGGAATCAGTAGCGGGGCGTTCTCTGAATCGGACTTATCCGGCGTTGAACCGCAACCCGAGATGATCAGGGCAGACAGTGACAAGATGCCCCAAACACTGGGTTTACCGGCTGTTATGCTCATTTGCTGCCTAGCTTGAGTAGGTGCATTCGTCAGCTTGCCCGTCGGGAGAGTACCCCCGACTGTTCGATAACCTCAGCGGTACGGCGACTGCCCTGCGCCGGTGACATGACGTGTACGCCGCTGACCCCGGGCATGTCCCTGTAGGTTTCAATGAGTTCAACACCGATCCTGAGGCCCTCTGCGGCTTCATCCTCGGCGTTCTCGAGTCGTTTGATGGTTTCGTCGGGTATCGATACGCCATACAGGTTGGCATCCATCCAGCGGGCCGATTTGGCAGAGGCTATGGGCCCGACACCAATGATCAAGGCGGTTTTCTCCAGGACCCCGAAGTCCTCCAGGCGCGCGAGATAACGCTGCAGCACCTCGGGCTGAAAACAGAATTGGGTCTGGACAAACTGGGTGCCCGCCGCAATTTTCTCCAGCAATCCGGTGGGCTGCCAATCAGCGGGGGGGTCGAAAGGCGCATCTGCTGCCCCCACGAACAGTGAGGCCGATGTGGCCAGGGCCCGGCCCGACGTGGTCTTCCCCTCAGCCGAGAGACTACGGCACAGGCTCATGATGTCCTTACTGCCCAGATCGAATACCGGCTTGGCCTCGGGTTCATCGCCGGTTTTGGGGTCATCACCGGACAGGGCCAGCATATTTCTGATGCCCAGCGCCGATGCCCCAATCAGATCCGCGGCAATGGCTATGCGATTGCGATCCCGACAGGTCATTTGCAGCACCGGCTCAATGCCCGCCTGCACCAGCAGGGCCGAGGCTGCCAGACTGGACATGGTCACCCGGGCACCGGCCCCATCGGTGACATTGACGGCATCGGCTAGCCCTCTCAGCGGCAGTGCCTGGGCCAATATGTCCTCGGGACTGGCGGTCAGTTTTGGGGTGATTTCGGCGGTGACTACAAACTCACCGGCCTCCAGCAGGGACTGCAGGGCCCCTTTGGTGGGCGTGGTCTCGCTGTGGATGGGCTGCGTCCTGCTGGTCTCGAGAGGGCGA
>JAAXJC010000214.1 GCA_012270045.1 Luminiphilus sp. | reverse complement strand
TGCGAGCACTAGCACCTGAAGCTAGCGTGTCTACCAATTTCACCACCTGGGCAGGGGGAAACCAAAAAACAAGGACGCGGAGGTTAATCTTCAAACATTGCCCTGTCAACGCGGGCTTTTAAAATCGGGTGGCTGCACTGCCAAATCCGCGAACACAGGGGCAGATACTCTGCCCCCATTTGAACGTGCAGCTGTAATCAGGGCATTCTAGGGTGTAGTTTCCGGGATGAATGCCTGCATATAACAACACCATGAATCAGGTCTGCGCCACTGTTCTCGATGCAATTGGGGAGACACCCTTGGTGTCCCTGCAGGCCTTTGGGCAGGGAACAACCCCCAGGCTATACGGCAAACTTGAGTGCACCAATCCCGGTGGCAGCATGAAAGACCGGGCCGCCCGGGGCATGATCGAGTGGGCGGAGCGCGAGCACAACCTCAGCCCCGGGGCGCGTATCGTCGTCTGCACCTCCGGCAATATGGGCGTTGGCATGGCCATGGTCTGCGCCGTCAAGGGTTACCAGCTCATCTGCCTGGTGGACGCCAAGATCAACCCAGCCACGGAGCGATGCCTGAGGGTGCTGGGAGCGGAAGTGGTCAAGGTATATCAACGTGATGAGACGGGCGGCTATCACCTGACCCGTCTCGCACGTTTGGAGTCCCTGCTGGCGGAGTACCCGGATGCGGTGTACCTGGATCAGTATGACAGTCCGGCTGCTGTTGCGGCCCACAGTACCTCCACCGGACCTGAAATAATGGCTGCTCTTGACGGCCAGGTCCGCGCTGTCGTCATGGTGGCGGGAACCGGGGGCAGTTCCATGGGCGTGGCCCGGTTCTTCAAAGCCCAATCGCCAGAGACCGATATCTGGCTGGTTGACGAGGCCGGATCCCTGGCCCTGCCGGGCAATGGTGGTGCCGCGCCGCGGCATTTGAACGGCATGGGCACCAGCATTGCACCGGCGAACTATGCCCCGCCTGAGTTCCATGAATTTATTGACCATGTGGTCTATGTGAACGCGGAGGAGAGCATCCGGGCCGCTATTGGGCTGGCGCGCAGCGAGGGCATTCTGGTGGGCGGATCGGGGGGCGCTGCGGTCCATGTGATGCGTGACCTGGCGGCACCTCACTATGGCCCCGGGGATAATCTGGTCGCCCTGCTTCCGGACCATGGCAGCCGCTATACCGAAACCCAATTTGACCCCGACTGGCTGGCAGCCCGGGGCATTAACGTGCCCGAGATTCTCAACGCGGACACTGACATTTGAGTTCGGGGTCGTCATTACTGCTGACCCAGGCTGACTTACAGCGCTGTGGCGCAGCGGACATCGATGCCGTGGGGGCGGCATTGGAGGCCTGTTTCGTCGCCCATGCCAAGGGCCAGTTCACCGCGCCACCCAGTAATTTTCTTAAGCGTCCTGAGTGCCCCCATGTGGCCGACAGAATCATTGGCCTGGCCGGTCATCTGGGCGGCGACTTCGATATAGAAGGCCTCAAGTGGGTCGCCAGCGCCCACAGAAACCCGGAGCGCGGTCTGCCCCGGGCCAATGCAGTCATCATTCTCAATGACCCGGATACCCGGCTACCCCTGGCCATCATGGAAGGGGGCCTCATCAGTGCCATGCGTACGGCGGTGGTGCAGGCGCTCGCGGCGCGCTACCTGGCGCGCCCAGAAAGCCGGGTGATAGGTCTGGTGGGTGGTGGCAGGATCGGAGCACTATCGGTTTGGGCCATACACCAGTGGTTTCCACAGATTGAGAGCGTCAGGGTCTTCGATCTGAACCCCGAGCGCGCCGCAGCTTGCTCTCGGCACCTCCAGGGGCTGGCCATTCCGGCAACCCCCGCAGACAGCTTTGAGGCTGCCCTGGCCGACGCCGATATCAGCCTGACCGCAACAACCGCCTACGACCCCTGGGCGACACCGGCGTGTTTCAAGCCGGGTGCACTGTTCCTCAACGTCTCCCTGATGGACCCTGAGTTTGAGACGGTGGCCCTCGCGGACAAAATCGTGGTCGATGACTGGGAGCAGTGTGTGCACTCGGACCGGGTGTTGGCGCGCATGCATCGCGCCGGCCTGGTCGACAGGGGCTCAATACATGCCGAGTTCGGGGAGATCATTACCGGCGATAAAGTCGGTCGGGAACACAGTGATGAGCGCATTTTCTTTAACCCCTTTGGTCTTGCCATTGAGGACCTGGCGGTGGCCAAGGCGGTCTATGATCGCGCCCTGGCATTGGGCCTGGGGACTGACATCCAGCTGGTAGACCAGGAGTGGGACGTCCTGCTTTGAGCCCTGCTGGACGGTACCGTGAGGTTGACGCGCTGCGGGGGTTTGCCCTGTTCGGTGTCTTGCTGGTCAACCTGTACGGATTCGGAGCGGACTCACTGGCCTGGGACGGCACGCCGGATCGCCTGTTCTGGCAGATCAAACACGTATTCTTTGAATCCAAATTCTGGGGCCTGTTCAGCTTGCTGTTTGGCCTGTCCTTCTGGCTGCAAAATCGCAACGGCACCCGTTTCTGGTCCATGATCCGGCGCTTTCTGGCGCTGATGGCCTTTGGTTTGGGCAACGCCCTGCTGTTCGAGGGCGACATTCTGATGCTCTACGCCGAACTTGGCTTCGTGTTGCTGTTACTGCATTGGATGCCTGACCGAATACTCCTGTTGCTGGCACTGCTACTGTTTTTGGTTTTTCCGATCGCCCACTGGCAGTATCCGGACCGGGGCGGCAGTGATTTTGCCGATGGCCCCGAGGAGGCCCGGGAATGGCTGGCCGAGGACAGGGCAGATAGCCTGTACAGTACAGGCTCCCTCGCGGACATCGCAGCTGAGCACGCACACTATCTGCCCGAACGCCCCTGGCAGGACTACCAATGGCCCGATTCAGGTTTCGCTGTGCTGGGGCTGTTGCTGGTTGGCTATGCCATGGGAAGAAGCGGCACCCTTGATCGTCTTGCAGCACATGCTTCCACCACCCTGCGCAGGGGTAGCGTCCTCGCCGTATCGGGTCTGGCGATCATGACCCTCGAGCGGGCACTCGCCTATGTCTGGGGCTTCCAGCCCTACGGTGATGGCCTGGATGATTCAGGTCGGCAGCTGATCGGCGACCTGGTTTTCCTGGCGGGTACCCTGGTGCTGACCGCGGCCTGGTTCTGCCTGGCGCTGGGCCTGGCGGTACGGTATCGGGATCTGCGGCTGATACGGCTGCTGGAGTCGGTGGGGCGAATCAGCCTGACCACCTACCTGTGCCAGACGCTGATCTTCACGACCCTGTTTTATGGTTACGGCCTGGGGCTGGCCTACCGGATCGGGCCCCTGGGCGTCACCCTGCTGGCGCTGGTGATCTTCCCCCTGCAGATGCTGTTCGCCCACTGGTGGCTGAGCCGTTTTGCCATGGGTCCTGTGGAATGGCTCTGGCGACTTGCCACCGACCTGCGCCCCCGGACGTGGCGGGCAATGCCAGTGCCAGATCCAGCCCCATAAAACGGCATTCAAAAAAGGCGGGGGTCGTCATACCTACATGCTGCTCAGTCCGGCTGCTGGACTGAACCCGCAAAGTGCCCGACCCGTGCCCCACAAAGACGAAACGATTCAGGTCCTGGGCGAGGCCGAGGCCGGCGTATTTGAGCCCGGCCTCCTTGAGCCGCCAGAGCCGGTGAAACAGCACTCGGGCGTCATTGTCACTGGCCTGCTGGACACTGTCATGCTCTCCAGGTGTAAACAGCGTTGCCGCCAGCGCCCGCACATCGGTGTCAGTGGCCGGAGCCTCCGCATCGACACCCAGGCGTTCGCAGTTCGCCAACGCCATGATGGCCAGGGCGTCAGTCGATGTGACGCTGACCGACTGCCCTTGGGTGTCCCTTGGCAGCGATCTTTTGTGCCAGCCCGCCCCCGGTGTGTGCAGGGTCCATTCCCCATGCCCCAGGGTCCTAAGCAGCCAGCCCTTGAACGCCCGGCGCTGGATGAAGGCCTGACGGGACCCGGGTGCCCCCAGGGCGCTGGCCCGGATACGTTCAGCTTTGGACAACGACGCCTCGCAGGCCAGCGTAAAGCCGGGGTCATTACGGTAATGCCAGGCGTAGCAGCTAACAAGCCGATGGTCGGCCCGAAACACCCGCTTTGCGTGTGATTGGCTGAACATTTGATCGACTGTGATGTGGAAGCCAGTCATGCCGGCTGCTCCAGATTGACCGGGTTGCCGCCGTGCAGTCCGGGTGAGAGCTCCATGCCTTTCATGACCAGCCCCAGGCCGCTGACAGTGGTGCCGGCCGCCAGCGTGGCACCGCCCATGATGGTGGCACCCATGTTGATGCAGCAGTCGGCGTCGATGCGGGTACGGCGCACCGTGAGCAGGCGGTGCTCGAAACTGTGTAGCTGCAGTTGGCCCTGCACCACACAGTTGTCGCCGATATCAACCGCATGCCAGTCAAAGGCCTGCAGCGGTTCCTGCAGGACGCTGTTGCGACCGATGCGACAGCCAAATGCCCTCAGTAACGGGCTGGCCATGGTCGTACCCCCCAGCTGCCTGAGCATGGGCCCAGCCCAGCGAAAGAAGCAATCCTGGGCCAGAAAATAGGTAAAGTGGCGCATCGACCAGAATGGCGTTTGGTGGTCTCCGCCCCAACCCGATGGCACCAGACAATGCTTGACCGCCATCGCCATCAGCTGCAGTGCCACACCGGACAGGGTGACGGCCAGCAGGGCCGACAGCCAGGGCGAGACGCCCAGGGCCCCAATCGCCAGCAGTAAAATACCGATCACCAGTATCGGCATGGCCGGCACCAGGGCGATGCCCAGCAAATCGCCGATCAGTACCCGGGCACCAAACAGAAGCCAGGACGGTTGTTCCTGACCCGCTGCCTCTCCCTCCGGGGCGGCAAACTCCATGGGCGGATTGCCGGCGAGTACCAGGTGTCGCTGTGCCATGTCGGGGATGGATCGTCGGATACGGTGGTCACCCACCGGGGTGCCAACACCCAGCAACAACTGCTCCGGCAGATCGCCGCTCTCGGCAATACTGTTATTGCCCAGAAAACTGTTGTGCCCCAGCAGCAGCGGTCGCAGGTAAATCCACTCGCCTTCATCGTCCAGCACATTGGCCCGGCAGCTGTTGGCCATGAAGACGTTGGGTGCCGTGGACAGCATCTCGGGAACCAGATTCAGCATGACGTCGCACTCGGTGGCCCCCGTTCGCCCGAAACTTACGCCTGCCAGTCGTCTCAGGTATTGGCCGGTCAGGGTCCAGGTCCAGATCCTCTGTATCTGGTTCATTTTGCCCTGGCGGAAGCGCAGCAGTACGCCTTTGATACTTGAGCCGGGCACGAGACCGGGCTGAAACGCGGTCAGCCTGACGAAAGCGCAGGTCAGCAGGGAGGTGGTCATCAGTGTTAACCAGGCGGCTGCCACGGCGCCAAGGAAGAAGTCGGCCAGCAGTTGATGTAGAGCGCCAGCGCCATTGGCGTCTGGAATGCCCGCGTACTCCGAGAGCATGGCCTGTGAAATCAGGCTGAAAATCAGTCCCGCGGGCAGCACGAACAGCAGGCTTTCAATCAGAAACTGCAGGGTAATGGCCCGCAGTTCAAGGCCATACCGTGCGCCGTAAGGATGGCTGCGGTTCAGCAGTCGTTGCAGCGCTGTGCGTCTGCCGCAGGGCTGGCAGCTGACCCCATCAATCATCTGGCCATCGCCGACTTTATCGCCCGGCTTCACCGAACTCAGGGGGGTGAGCCAGCAGTCCGCCCCAACGGTTGTTCCGGGCCCCACCATGGCGCGTTGCCCCAGCTTGCTGTTGGCACCAATGACCACATCACCGATGGTCAGCTCACCGTCCTGCCAGTGCTGGCTGCTGATCTGAACCCCGCTTTGCACGACGACGTTGTCAGCCAGCCTGATCCGGGACAGGGGGCCCAGAAACTCGGTGCTTTGGGAGATGTGCGTGCCCGGTCCGACATGGGCTCCCAGTTGTCGCAGCAACCAGGCATGGATGCCGGGCGCCCGCAGCCAGGCGTTCATGGGCTGCAGGACCGACCGCTGTTGGCATTCCAGCCACCAGACCCGCCAGTGCACTTTGCTCCATCTTGGATAGCGACCGCTGTCCACGGGTGCGCCGGGCGTCACCGTATTGAGTACTTTGATCCACAGCAGGTTGAAAAAGGGAGTCGCCAGATAGGCCAGGTAGGCCAGGAAGGTCAGTGTCAGCAAGGTCCCCGTGTCACCGGTGACAAGGGCATCCTCCGGGTCCCCCAGGACAATTAACAGGACCAGTACCAGCAGGGTCGGAAGACGCAGTAGCAGCAGTGCCAAGCCCTGCAGCAAGGTGAACAGGCGGGTATCCAGGGTAGACAGGACATGCTGCGGTGACGGGGCGCTCTGCCCCGGCTCCCCCTGGGCTGTCTCTTTATCGGCGAGAATTTCCGCACTCTTGGGAAGCTGGGCCGCCCGGCGAGCTGTTCGAAAATCCGTGAGCAGGTCGCGCACTGAGACACGGTAGCCTTCGGTTCGCAGCACGTGGGTCAACTTGGCCATGGCAATGGAGTGGGCGCCCCATTGGACAAAGTCATCATCCCATTGGAGATGGTCTCCCAACACCCGTCGACAGATAGCCAGCACAGCGGCATCTGCGCCGGCGGTGTCATCCGTTTGCGCTGTCGCAGCCGAGGGTGTCGCTGTGGAGGATGCAGGTGGCTTCGGTGGCTCGGGTAGTTGTTCCCGGTCAATCTTGCCCGACAGGGGTTTCAGCGGAAATTCCCGCATCAGGAAAAAACGGGCCGGCACTGCATACTCCGGGAAGTGCTGCCTGAGCTGAAATTGCAGGGTCTGGGTCCAGTCTGTGGCGGCGGCCTGGACCGGTGCATCGGAGGTTGTGAAGGTGGCCCGCCCCGGTGCAATGACATGGGCTATCAGTTCGTCGTCGCGATAAGTAACCACCGCGGATTCAATCTCTTCGATCTGATCCTGCAAAAAAGACTCTATGCCCTGGGCCTCCACACGGTGGCCACGCACCTTGAGCTGTGCGTCCAGGCGCCCGCCGAACTCGACCTGGTTGGAGACCGGATCAATGCGGCAGCGGTCCCCTGTGCGGTAGAGACGACCGTAGGTCGGATGGTCTATGAAGCGCTCAGCGGTCACCCCGGGGAGGTTGCGGTAGCCCCTGGCCAGGTGGCAGCCGGCGATGCACAGCTCGCCGGATTCGCCCCGTGGTAAGGCCTCCAGGGTGCCGGGCTCGAGGATGACATAGGACACGCCTGGAAAAGGCGTGCCGATGGTGACCGGTTTGCCCGGGATCAGGAGTTGGCGACTGGTGTCCGTGCTGGCTTCGGTGGGTCCGTAGGTGTTGATGATTTGCCGTCGGGCCCTGGACCAGGGCTGCACCAGATTGGCAGGAAAAGCCTCGCCGGCGGGGATGATGTAGCGGCAGATGGGGTAGGGGAGGTCAATCTCGGGCTGGTCTGTCAGTGTGCTGAGCAGTACCGGGGGACAGAACAGGGCAGTCACCTCCTCCCTGCACAGAATGGGCAGCAGGTCCGGACCTGAGCGCACCTCGTCCTTGGTCAGCAGTACGACGGCCGCACCGGTCACCCAGGCGCTGTATAGCTCGGAGATACTGCCGTCGTAGCCCAGGGACGAGGTCAGGGAAGTGGCATCCGCACCGGCCGTGAAATCGAAGTAACTGGCATAGCTTTGGGCCAGGTTGATATAGCCCGCGTGGGCGCATTCCACGCCCTTGGGCTGCCCCGTGGTACCGCTGGTGTAAAACAAAGCGGCCAGACGTTCACTGGGTTCATCCAGCCAGCCCGGAGGGGTTCGGGATGTAGACGCTGTTGCGGAGACGCGCTTGACGTTCAGCACGGGCGCCGCGCTGTTCGATTCCCCATCATGGTCCTGTATCAATAAGACCGGCTGTGCATCCTCAAGCATGTGCCGGCGCATGGTCTCCGTGGCCGCCGGATCCAGAAACAGCTGGGTCGCCCCGGCTTTCAGTATGGCCAGGTGCACCGCGACGATCTCGGCCTGATTTTGTTCCAGGGACACCGCCACCACTTGATCCGGGGCGCTCAGGTGCCCTGAGATCACTGTCGCCAGCTGCTCCGCCCGGGTGTTCAGCTCTCCATAACTGAGGACCTCGCCGGTGGCGGGTACCTGCAGGGCGGTAAAGTTGGGATAGCGCTGGGCGCTGCGCTCAAAAATCTCGTGTAACCAGGCCACGCCCCGCTGGTGGTCAGCCCTTAGCCAGGGGTCTGCTGCCGGGACACCGGCCAATATGTGTGCGTCTGCGGGCTCGGCCGGCTCCGTGGTCCTGAGCACCTGGCAGTAGCGCCACCAGGCCAGGGTCGTGACGCCCAGGAAGCCAAGGATAATAACCGCCGGCCACAGCACGGGGCGGTTGGCTAGCCGGGGGAACCCTTGAAGTAGCCTTCAAGGGTTCCGCGTCGTCGTACGTCCAGTGTGACGCAGTGGAATCCGCCCCCCAGCATTCTGGAGTGGCGGAGTTTTACCGGGGCAACATTCAGCCCTTTACTCTCCAGCAGCCGGATCAATTGGGTTTGGTCGCTGTCCACCACAACGGTTTCAGGATCGATGCTGAACAGGTTCATGTCGATCCACTCGCTGCCGATGGCACGGCTCAGGTAGTCAGCGGACAGCCGGTCCTGATTTTCCATCGGCGGGCTGTAAATGACCTCCCACTCTTTCAGGAACGGGGGCAGGGTGGTCTCATTCAGGCGTTCGGGGTTGGCCAGTACCAGCCCCGGGCGCAGTGCCACCAGGGTTGAGTCGATATGACTGCCGAAGTAAACGTCCTGCATGAAATGGACCCGATAGTCGCTGCCCAGTATGGACTGCAGCCAATGGCCGCCCATTTCATTGCCCGTGGCACTCACCAGGTACAGGAGATCCCTGCCAAAGCGCAGCACATTGGCGGCATCAAAGGCGGGTTCCAGATTGAGCGGCGTCGGTTTGTCGGGGTCAGAAGCGAAAAGCTCATCGAGAAGCATGGGGCGAGGTGCGCTGTACCAGCGCGAGCCCGATGCCAGGTATTCCAGCAGCAGATCGCGGTAACTGAAGGTCTCCTGGCTGCGCCCCCTGATCACGTTGGGTGTCTCAATGATCTGGTCCCCTACCGTGAGCAGGATGTCACGGGGGCAGTAGTTGTAATATCCCGGTGTCGACCAGTGTACGGTGCTGAACACCTGACTGTGGTCCCAGACCTCGGGCCTGCGTACGGTTACGCCGGCCTGTCGCAGCACGCTGGCAAAGGTCTCGAGATCCTCCTCGGCCTCCTCCAGCAAGTCTGCCGGGAAAGGCCCCTGGGGGATGTCGCTGAGGGGGCGATCCGGATACTCCGCCAACTGGGTGCTGGGATCGGCATTGGGGAAGCGCGCGCCCCGCGCGGTGCCCACAATCACCTCCTCCAGGGGGTCCCACTCGTTACAACTCCATACCAAAGACACGCCCGTGCTCTCCCCTTGTACTATTGAA
Source organism: Luminiphilus sp. (assembly GCA_012270045.1). GTDB lineage: Bacteria > Pseudomonadota > Gammaproteobacteria > Pseudomonadales > Halieaceae > Luminiphilus. The sequence continues at coordinate 1,204 of JAAXJC010000214.1, read as the reverse complement.
GCCAGAGCCCCATTTACCTCTGGCCACTGTGCCACACAAAAAAGCCGCCCTTGGGCGGCTTTGAGTTTAAACGTAAGGGACTCTTACTTGATGGACATGTCTTCCCAGAGCTGGCTGCCGTGGCAGGACATGGCACCGCCCTCCATTGCTGCCGCATCCGAGTCGGGATAGGCGTCCCAGAACTTGCCGTACTCTTCGAAGTTCGGCCAGGATGAGATGAACAGCAGGTCGGTGCCGTTTCCGTCCGCGCCTACAGCCACCGGGAAGTACACCTGGTTGCTCATGTTCTTGCCGCCGTCGACCTTGGCTGCGGCCTTGGCCCACTCTCCTGAGAATTCGATCAACTCTTCCTCGCCCATGTCGTCGTTGATCTGGCATTTCCAGACCTGGACCGGGCTGCCCGCGAAGGCCTGCAGCGCAGTCAGTGAAAACGCGGCAACCGTAGCCGTAATAATTTTCTTCATGTTATTTACCTCTCTGGGTAGTGGGGTGTTGGCGGCGAAGCCTTTTCAACCGCTAACTTATCAACCGCCGTAGAGATTCTCAAATGGTGCCGGGAACAGAATCTGTCCAATCGCGACATTTTAAACTTTAGGTGGGCGGCATGCCTGACTCCCGTCTCTACTTGAGGCGGTTGGGCTCTTGGTGTGATGGGGGTGTCCTCGGGCCGGCCTTGGGGCATCCAGCCTGACGGATTGGCGCGCGGGAGAAAATTTTCAGGCGCTCTGCCAGTGCCTTCAATACCGGCGGAGGCCGGGGATTTACCGGTAGCGAACTGTTACCCTAACCGCCCAACAGCACCGGGCGCAGGCCGTCCCTTTCTGTCGAATGGATAATCCCTCTTTAAAAGACCATCAAAGCCGGATCCCATTTGAAAAAAAATAAGTCGTCACAGGCGCCGTCCAAAAAGTCTCGGAAACCCGAGGATCCCAATGCCGCCCGGGAGGCCAGCCGTTACGAGAACCCCATCGCCAGTCGCGAGGCCATATTGCAGTTGCTTGAGGACTCGGGGGAACTGTTCAGCTTGTCGACACTGGCGTCGGCTCTGGAGCTCTCCGGAGATCAGCAGTTGGAAGCCTTGCGCACGCGCGTCAAGGCGATGTGTCGTGACGGGAAGCTGCACCTGGGTCGCCGTGGTCAGATTGGGCTCAGTAAACGTCTTGAGCTGCAGTCCTGCCGCATTATCGGCCATCGGGATGGTTAC
>JAAXJC010000029.1 GCA_012270045.1 Luminiphilus sp. | reverse complement strand
CAGCATCAAGCAAACGAGCACGCAGGGAAGGTTGCAGCCTCTCTTTCTGGAACATGGTGTCCATGAGACCCAATCCTCCCCTGAAGGTTAATCGGCAGCCGCTTGACCAGACTCAAAAACAATCTTTCGAGTGTCTAGCGCCGAGTAATCCTCGTCTGGGGTGGCATACAGGCGCTGGCCCACACCGGTCCAGGCTTCGTCACCCAACGGCTGCCAGGCTGTTTCCCGGGAAAACTGCTGGGTCGCAGTCCAATCGGAGCTGGCGCCCGGGTAGCGAGCGGGGATAAATCCCACCTCCTCGCCACCACCCTGCCAGACAATCGACACCGGTGACCACACCAAATCCCGCAGATCCTTGGGAGGATCAAAAGCCAGGGATTCGATCCGGGACTGGGGAACCCAGTAGTAATCACCCCGGACCATAATCTCGAAAAATGGACCAATCCTTGGGTCGGCATCAGCCAGCCAATCAAACGGGTTGTCGTTGATGGAGCCGGCAAGCGCGGGCGCACCATCAAATGCCTCGTTACGCAGTTCCGATGCCTGCTCATGGCGCCCAAGGCAATCTGCCTTCAACGCCTCCAACGCAAGGACCATCCACTGCTCGGGTTCCCCCAGAAGGGGTGCAACATGCTTGCCAGCGAAAACTTCCTGGCGGAACAGCTCACAGGTCAACAACGCCCCGTAAGACTGCACCAGCAACTTGTATTCATCATCAAGCTGTTGCAGAACGGTGAGTTGCTTCGCCGCCCTCTCCCACTGACCGTTAACCGACAGCAGTTGGAACAGCGCAATGCGAGGGGAGGCCGCGGCAGGCGCGGCCTTAACATCCCCTGTGATTGCCTCGAGGGGAATCTGCATCTCTCACTCGTTGACAAGCTATTCAATATCCACTCGGTCCCCCGAACAAAGCGTTTAAATCACGAGCGATATTGGCAGCGTCACACAGATTTATTCTGCTGAATATTCCAGCCCGCCTTGACTTCACCACCATCCTTGGAGCCGTCATTCTTCTGCGCCTGGTACGCCACTTCAAACTCGGCAAAAGCGAGAGATACGTTTTCAACATATCGGTCGTCGCCACCCGAGCCACCGAGGCTTACAGACGTGATGATGACGTCTTTCAGCTTGATCTTAAGAAACTCAATCGCCGATGAACCACCCGCCTTCCGGGCAAACAGTGTCGCCTCAGAAATGTGCGTACCGTCGGCCAGTTTTCTCATCAGATTCGGCGACGCCTTGTCGTAATACTTGGTTACCGATATGTCCTGGAACGACGCCTTGCCGGAGGAACCACCGCCGCCAATATCGAAGGAGCCTGTCGCCGAACCGCCCCAGCTCCAACTCAACACATCAATTTCGCCTTTATGGCCGTCGTCCTGCGACTCACCATCAATACCATCCAATTTTAAAAACGCATCTACAGCCATACTACATCTTCCTTTTTCTAGTTAGCTTCAATCCAATAGGGACGCCATCAACCTGCTTTGGCCGAAGGCAGCTTGGAAACCAGGCGTAGGGACACCGTCAGCCCCTCAAGCTGGTAATGGGGCCGCAGGAAAAACTGTGAAGTGTAGTACCCAGGATTGCCCTCCACCTCCTGTACACGAACCTCGGCCGCCGCAAGCGGCTTCTCTGCTTTGGTGGTCTCGCTGGAGTTTTCAGGATCGCCATCAACATAGTTGAGGATCCAGTCTCCCAGCCAGCGCTCCATGTCAGCACGCTCCTTAAACGATCCTACCTTGTCACGGACGATACACTTCAGATAATGAGCGAAACGGCAGGTAGCGAAGAGGTAGGGCAAACGGGCCGCCAGATTGGCATTGGCCGTGGCGTCCGGATCGTCATACTCAACCGGCTTCTGCAGCGACTGAGCGCCGATGAATGCAGCCATGTCGCTATTTTTCTTGTGAATAAGAGGCATGAAGCCATTCTTAGCCAGCTCGGCCTCGCGACGGTCAGAGATGGCGATTTCAGTGGGGCACTTCATATCAGCGCCACCATCGTCAGTCGGGAAGGAATAGACTGGAAGCTCCTGAACAGCACCACCCGATTCAATACCGCGAATCCGTGAACACCATCCGTACTCTTTGAAAGAGCGATTGATGTTCACCGCCATGGCATAAGCAGAGTTCTGCCAGGAGAACTTGCTGTGATCGGCGCCATTGGTGTCCTCTTCAAAATCGAACTCGTCAACCGGATCGGTTTTAGAGCCGTAAGGCAGCCGGGATAGGGTTCTGGGCATGGTCATGCACAGGTACCTTGAGTCTTCAGAATCACGCAGGGAGCGCCACGCCGCGTATTCAGGGGTCTGGAAGATTTTGGTCAAATCCCTGGGGTTACTGAGTTCCTGCCATGAGTCCATCTGCATTACCGAAGAATCGGCTGCAGATATGAATGGGCAGTGAGAGGCCGCCGATATCTGGGCCATGTTCGAGAGCAGTTCAACGTCGGGCGGGCTGTGATCAAAGTAGAAGTCACCCACCAGACAGCCGTAGGGCTCACCGCCAAACTGGCCGTATTCCTGCTCATAGATTTGCTTGAAGATAGGGCTTTGGTCCCAAGCCGTACCCTTGTATTTCTTGAGCTCTTTGCCCAGCTCTTTTTTGCTGATGTTCTGTACCCGTATTTTGAGCATCTCATCGGATTCGGTGTTGGACACCAGATAGTTCAGTCCTCGCCAGGCGCCCTCCATCTTCTGGAAGTCCTCATGGTGCAGGATGTGATTGATTTGTTCAGTCATTTTGGCGTCGATCTCTGCAATCAAAGCCTGGATAGTGCTCATGACATCGTCGGAAATCACGACGGTGTCCTTCAACAACTGCTCGGCAAGCGTCCGGACAGCACCCTCTACGGCTTCCCGGGATCGATCTGACTTCGGTTTAAATTCCTTGTTGAGAAGGTCCTGAAATTCGCTGACCTCCAGCGTGGTGGTTGCGCCTTCCGCTGCTCCCGAAGCTTGTTCTTCTGTAGACATTGCTACTTCCCCTGTTCAGTAATCAAACTTAATCCTTGTGCTGGATGCTGTGCCTATTCGTCTTCCTGCTTGGGCGCAGCGGCCAGTGATTGCAGCAGCGCGGGATCGGCCATCACCTTGTTGATGAGCTCTTCCGCACCCGACTTGCCGTCCATGTAGGTAATGAGATTGCTCAGCTCCGTACGAGCTTCAAGAAGTTGTTTCAAACCATCCACCTTCCGGGCGATAGCAGCGGGGGAAAAGTCCTCCATGCTTTCAAAGGTGATGTCGACCGGCAGGTTGCCCTCGCCGGTAAGGGTGTTGGGCACACTGAAAGCAACCCTGGGCTTGATCGCCTTCATGCGATCGTTGAAATTATCGACGTCTATCTCGGTAAACGTTCGGTCAGCCAGCGGCGCCTTCTCGACCTCAGACTTGCCGGAGAGGTCGGCCATGACCCCCATGACAAACGGCAGCTGCACCTTTTTCTCAGCGCCGTACAACTCCACGTCGTATTCAATCTGAACCCGCGGCGCCCGGTTCCGTGCAATGAATTTCTGACTGCTTGCTTTAGCCATGATGCTTTCCTCTCGTTCCCTGAAAATGCTTTCTGATGGGACTGTTTAGTCTAAAAACTGCCATCTCACAATAGTTTTACCACACACCCTACCCTAAAGGGGTAGCTACTAAGTCACAGGATACTTCCCGCCCGAATGCCTGCGGCGGGCGGCAATTACTGATCAGTAGTCATCGTCAATTTTATCCAAGCCCCCGACATTCCTTATCTGGTCAAGACCATCGGGAGCCATGTCCTGGATGATTTCCAGAAAATCCATTGCCGCGAGACGTTTCGCGCGTTGCAGCAGTAGCGGCACCGGGCTGGAGGGCTCTTCGCTGCGGTAATAGGCGATCACGGCGTCGAGACTCTTGATGACATCACCGCGACTGGCGACCTGACCGGGCGCCGATGGGCCGCGGGCACCTCCGTCCCCTTCACCCTCTCCCGATTCACCATCAACGGAGATATCCTCGCCTCGTTTAGCCAGAAATACGGCCACGTCTCGGTGGGCCCCGGACAGAATGCCGTCGAGCTTTTCAAGGTTGAGCAGGGAGTTGGGCGCCAATTCATCGAAAGTCGCCTGGACTGCCTTGGCGAGTTCAGATGCCCGGCCAATGTCTTCCGCCAGGGTACGTAAATCGTCCATCGGGCATTCCAGAAGGCAGCCATTCACCGACGCAGAATCAAGCACCTCTTCGTCTTCTGCGGGCGTTGCATCGCCGTTTGCCACCTGCAACGCGCGGTAGGTAACCGTGCCAAAACCCCGAACCGAGATCATGGGAGCCAACTGCAGGTCCCTGAGCAGGCCTTCCTCGTCTGCCAACTGGCTCAGCGTGTTGGACCTGATCGTAGGATCATTATCATCATCGGGGTCCAGTTGTGGGTGCACGGTCTCCCAAAATCCGTTCAACAGCCCCAGGCAGAGTTCCAACCCTTGCGCCAGGCCGCCAAAACCTGTGCGCGCCAGGGAGCCCCGAGTCAATAGCACTGCAAGTCGCAGATCCTTGGTCTGGCCCAGTAGCTCCTGGCAGCCAGACACCACGGCCGCCCAATCCGGGGGCTCACCCTCAACGATTGAGTCTCCCAGTTCCTGACTGGCTTTACCCTGAGAAGCGCGCTCGACCTCACCAAAGTTCGGGTCGTACTCCAGATCTGGCCCCGAGGGCTCCTCGTCGGATACAGGCTCAAGCAGGCTCTGTGCATCCATCACAGTTTCCCTTGCCATTGCTGATTGGCCTATCCTTGTACCCCCAACAAGCCCCGGGTTCAAGACCCGAGCCCTTTTTATTGGCCAGTTTGGGGACAGCCGCAATGTTTGGGCCTGCCGGCCTGCCGACAACGCCATTACTTTTCCCTATGGGAGGGAGCCCGGAGTGACAGACGACCAGACGATTCCCGAATTGAAAGCTCAGGCAGCGGATAAAACGGTCGTCGCTCCCACTGCCCTGGGGGATAAGACGGTGCTACGCCCTGGGGCGACGGCAGCGAGCACGACACCGAGCAAGCTGGCGGTCGGAGCACTCATAAAAGATAGATTCAGAATCACTGCCGTGCTGGGCACCGGGGGCATGGGCACGGTTTACCAGGCGCTGGAGTTGAGAAAAGAAGAGGCCAGCGACTCCGACCCGCACGTCGCTATTAAGGTCTTGAGCGGCGAACTGGCAGCCCACGCCCAGTCCTTCATTATGCTACAGCGGGAGTACCGAAATTCCCAGGAACTAGCCCACCCCAACATCATCACTGTTTACGATTTCGACCGGGATGGCGAACTGGTCTATATGACCATGGAGGAGTTAAACGGTAAGCCTCTGGATGAAATCATCAGCGAAAACCCCAGGGGCGTTGATCCGGCACAGCTCGCCAGCATTCTTGATGGCATTACCGCGGGGCTGGAATATGCCCACAGCAAACAAATCATTCATTCGGACCTGAAGCCCAGCAATATCTTTGTGCTCGATTCGGGCGTGGTGAAGGTTCTTGACTTCGGCATTGCACGGGCCGCCTCAGACTCTTCGGCGTCCGGGAACCAAACCGTTTTTGACGCGGGAGAACTGGGCGGCCTGACGCCCAGCTATGCCAGCGTGGAGATGTTTCAGGGCCAGGACCCAAGTCCAGGCGATGACATTTATGCGCTGGGGCTTATTGCCTACGAACTTGCGACCGGCAAACACCCCTACGACCGCACCCCTGCCACCCAGGTTCCGGCGGTCGGTAAAGCACCGGGCAAACCCGACGCCCTGCGGCCAAGACAGTGGCGGGCCGTGAAATCCGCCATTGCCCTGGGCAAAGAGCAGCGTCTGCCCAGCATTCACGAATTTCGCCGTCTGTACTTTGGCAAGTCCCGGTGGCTGGCTGCTGCCGCTGTGGTTTTCCTGCTGGTGGCGGTGACAGCTGCAGCTACCCGGTACCTGTCACCCGACACCGAGTTGGCCGCCGTACCCTTCGAGAGTCTGCCGGCCAACGTCCAGGAAACAGTGACGGAACAGTTGGAAATGGCTGAGGAATCACTGACTTTTAGGGACTACAACGCTGCACTGTTTCATCTTGAGAGGGTCAACGCTCTACACCCCAACAGCCCGGAAGCACGTAGCCGGGCCGCTGAGATCGTTGAAGATGTATTGGTTGTGGACGGTGCAGCCACCGCCGAGGATCTGGAAAAGAAGGTCGACAACCTGCTGATGTACGAGGTTATGGCATCCAACAAGCAATTGATGGAGTTCAAAGAGGCCATGGAGGCAAAGCCCTAGGAACGTCGGGTTATTCAGTTTGCGGCAGAGGGCTCAGCCCCCGCGCCTTCAATATCTGCTAACAATTCCGTCCATACGTCGATCCAACAGCAGGCATGGGTGAAATCTGGCAGCGCGATGAGTCGGCCGGGCACTGACTCGGAGAACCGGGCCGAGACCTCTGGAGGTACTACTGGATCGTTTTCGCCAACCAGATAGACGCGCGTTGTCACCCTCCTGGGCAGTCCAACATCCACGGGATTGAGTGATCCCTGAAGGGGTATGAACCCGCGCATCCCAGCCCACAGGGCGGTGTCGAGATTGCCATTAATGGTGACTATGCGTGACACCGACTCGGCGCAGTTGGCGACCAGCACTGCCAGAGCGCCGCCTCCACTAAAGCCAATGACGGTAACGGGCCTATCCGCCTCAGCAGCAAGTTGCTGCACCGCGGCGCAGAGTGTTGCCACTACCCTTGGGCCGTAACGGGCGCCGGTCCACAAGTCCGAGTGGCATGGCGGCGCATCCGGCCTGAAATAACACGGTCTGCCCAGATAGACTGATGGCGAGGGATCCCTGCTCATCAGTTCCAGCACCAGGGCATCCCTGGGCGTCGGATCAACACTGGGAGTCAGCCGCACAGGGTCGACAGGGCGTCCGTCTCCATCCAGATAGATGTGCAAGAACCCTGAGTCCGTGCCGTTTTTTTCGAATACCGCCAGCTCAAAGGCCTCAATGTTGAGCCATCGGTCAGGCTGAGCAGGGAACGGCCTGGGGGATTGCCCGACGCAGCCAACCAATACTAATGCCAATGGCACCAGAATTGTCGCTGCGCAGCAGCCCACCCATCCTGACCCGCGGTTGACCGCCAACGCCCTGATGACGTTGAATAAGGGAGCTTGGATAGCGGGACGGCGGGGGGAAATTATGCGCATCTCAACGGTCAGGACTACTGCTGTATTTGCGTTAGTGGTGGCGGTAAACGCTCCCATAACTGCGGTGTTGGGGCAAGAGACGACCCCCCAAGCGTCGGTCTCGGACCTTCAGGTAGTGGATTGCCTGCTGCCCGGCCAGGTCAGACGACTCGGCCAAAGCCGTTACATTACTGCGCGCAGACCCATCATGACGACGGCCGCTGACTGCCGTATTCGAGGTGGTGAATATACCGAGTTCGATCGAGCTGATTACCGCACCGCCCTGAATGTCTGGATGCCGACGGCGGAGGCCGGGGACCCTGAGGCCCAGACCAATGTCGGCGAGATTTTTGAGAGAGGTCTCGGTACGGAACCAAACTACGAAGCCGCTCTGATCTGGTATCAGAAAGCAGCAGACCAGGGTTTTGCCAGAGCCCAGTTCAACCTGGGCACTCTGTATGAGCGAGGACTGGGAGTTGAGGCCGACAAACTGACTGCCCTGAACTGGTATCGAAAGGCATGGGGAATGCCCGAGGATTCTGTGGTCTACCAGACGGCCGCACGGGATGCTCAGGAAGAGCAACGCAAAAAGTTTGAAGCCGATATTGCCAAAAAAACCGACCAGATCTCGCTGCTGGAATCCCAGGTAGATCGTCTGAAGGCATCCATTGATGCTCTTCAGTCGCAACCCCGGCCAACGCCGCCCGCCGCAGACGAATCGCCCCTCGAGCAAGAACAGGACCAAAGTGCCGTCGAGACAGAGGCGGCCTCCGAAGCCAACGATCTGAAAAACCAAATAGCACAATTGGAATCCATGATCGCGGGACTCAGCGAAGAAAAGTCAGATGTCGAAGAGCAGTACGCTGCGATTCCGGTATTCCGCCAACCCGAAGCGGTGACCGCCGACCTGGGCTCTTCAGACCAATCACCACGTGGTGCCGAAGCAAACACCACATCTTTCGGCCAGTACTATGCGTTGATCATTGGTAACAGCGACTATCGACACATGGTGGACCTGGAGACTCCCGAACTCGACGTGGAACGAATCGGCGCCATTCTCGAACAGCGCTACGGCTTCTCAGTGAAGGTGCTGCTGAATGCCAACGACGTGGGGGTTATGCACGCTATTAACGACCTCAACGGTGAGCTCGACGACAATGACAATCTGCTCATTTATTACGCAGGACACGGCAGTCAGCTGGAGATGGGGGATCTTCAGGCTGGCTATTGGCTGCCCGTAAACGCTGATCCCCCACCCCGGGACACCCACTGGATTCCCAATGAGAGCATTACGCGACATTTGGGCCGCCTGAAGGCCAAGCGGGTGCTGGTTGTCGCCGACTCCTGTTACGCAGGGTTGTTATCTGACGCGCCTGACTTTCTATTCTTAAACCAGGGCGGAACCGGCAATTACTCGGCTGAATTCATGAAGTACAAATTGAGCCGCAGCAGTCGCTTGATGATCTCCTCCGGAGGCAATTCACCGGTGCTTGACAACGGTGGCACGGGTCACTCGGTGTTCGCCAGCGCCTTCATCGATATCCTCGACAACAACAACAAAATTCTGTCTGGGCCACAATTATTCAGTCAGCTGCGGCCGATTGTGCTGAAAAAGTCAGAAGCTGTTGGATTCCGCCAGGAGCCGGACTTCAAAACCATCAAAATAAGCGGAAACGAGGCCGGAGATTTTTTCTTCGTGCCAACTACTGCCGGCAGTTCATCATAGGATGACGTATTTGATGGCGGACTCATCATCGGTTGAGTAATAGTAGGACCCAGCCCAGGGGTCTTCACCGACTATCGCCACCATTTTTGGCTTCTGAGTGGTGAATTTGACACGGGCATGGGCGGCGAATGCCGCTTCCCGCAAACCGATAGCATTCACATATTCCGCCCACTTCTCCGTGTCCCTGGGCTCGATAATGCGTTTTGCATCGCGAGCGGCACGCAGGTGGCTCATGAAATCGTGGTAGTCGATTTCAACAATACGGTGTTGCGCCATTGGGAGTCCTTCCTCAGGCAGCTGTTCGTGGGAAAAAAGTCATGGACGATCAGTCCTCGGTCTCGGTTGAGAGCTTGAGATCATCGAGCATAACGTTCACCGTGATTCGCGCATCTGCAGGTGTGGCAACAACGGCCCGCCACCTCGCCTCGTCAATATCCCGGTAAGCAGCCAATATACCCACATAGCGTGTGTCAACGGTCATCCCTTCAATGGAGAGGGTCCGCTCTGAATCCGGAGACATCTCCACCTCGCTGACACCGACATAATCCTGTCCCAAAACCTGCTGGGCGTCGTCATACAACTCAAAAAAACGCGCGTTATTGAAGGCATCTGCGCCTCTGAGTTTGTAGATCTGCATGACTACCGGCGAGGGGCGCCCCTCCAGGTCTGGATTCAGACCAGCTGACGCCACTACCTTCAGGTCAACCTCAGCCGGGTCCGGCGCACTGGCGCACCCCACCAAAAGACCGGCCAGCAGTCCTACAGCCCAAAACATTCTATGCCGCACACACATAAGCAGACCCTTGTCCTCCCATGGGCCGCGCAGTGTCCAAAACGCGACACCCACCCCATGAAGAATTTTCACGTTGGGATATACTACATTGCCATAGGCACTGTAAACAGAGGCTGGAGTACCAAGCGTGAACCCTTCGGTCATCCTGACATGTACGAGTTACCACAAAGCAGAATTGCCCAACAATGGAATTTTCAGGTTGGGCCCCGGGGGCGGCTCCATTGGCCGGAACCCAAGTTGCGATGTGGTACTGCCCGACCCGCAAAAGGTGATTTCTGGCTGTCACGCAAAGATTGTTGCCAGCGGTGCTGATGTGCTGGTGGTGGACGAGAGTACCAACGGGCTGTTTGTGGACGGCGCCCAAAGCCCACTGGGTCGCGGCAGTTCAATACCTCTCAGGGACGGTATGCAGTTGGGCCTGGGGGAATTCCTTTTTTCAGTCGCCCTGGAACGTGTGGCGGCTAATGGGCCAGAGGATACAGCCGGTCCGGGCTATTCAGCGCCAGCCGCAGTGAATACGGACTTTGGCAACCCGAACTTTGACCCATTGGCAGATATTGCACCGGTACAGCATCCATCGATGGGCGGGCTTCCCGATGGCGCCGCTGCCCCGTTGAATCCCATCGACCCGGGCTCACCTCCGCAACATGCCCAACAGACCAGCGACCCATTCTTTGATCCTCTGGCCCAGCAGGAAATCGGGCAGGCAGGGAATAATGGGCTTGGCATTGTCGATACGCTGGCAGAACAGGGGGCGTCGAGCGACCTGGACCACGGGGATCCACTCTCTGATCCCTTTTCTGCTCCCGCAGCAGAATTGGACGGCAGCTTGGGAGATGGATTGTCCGGGCATGCAAGTGGTGGCGACTCCATAATCCCTGAAGATTGGATGTCGGACGAACCCGTGGCTGAACCACAGGCACAGCCATCTGCGATGGCGGCGCCTGGACACACATTACAGGGCACTACAAATTCAATCCCGCAGGAAGCTGGCAACCTCCATCCAGAATTCCCTGCAGAGCCGCCGTCCCCGGCACCAGCTGCTGCGGACACGGGGGT